>VGWJ01000050.1 GCA_016873635.1 Lentisphaerota bacterium
TCACAAGGTCGCCTCCCGGATGGAGGCGGGCAAGGGCGGGGAGCGGAGCGCAAGCGCTCCCCGCCCCTCCCCGCCATCCATCCAGGAACAGATGGTATTTCTCGTATTGCTCACCCGCGGCGGGTTCGCAAACGGAGAGGCCGGGCGTTGGAGCACCAGAAAGGAGACAGGCCATGCGCGACTTGGACAAACAACTACTCGAAGCGGCGGAGGAGGGCGATGCGGACAAGGTCACACAGTTACTGGCTCAAGGGGCCAACCCCAATGCGACTACCTTCATGAAGTCGACACCTCTGATGAAGGCGTCGATGGGAGGCCATGTGGGAGTGGTCAGGATTCTACTTGCACACGGCGCAAGCGTAGTAACCCGCCATGATCTGGCAAAGGAGAACGTGTTCGACTTTGCTGTCCAGTGCCGCCAGACGGAAGTCGTCAAAGCTCTCCTTGATCACGGAGGGGCAGCATACGCGAACTACGTCCTGATTGCCGCTACCGACGAAGACTGTCCGGAGATTGCTGAGATCGCTCTTGGCCACGGCGCAGATCCCAACGCGAAGACCACGAGGAACGGCGTCGAGTATTCAGTCATTCAGTTTGCTGGCGGAAAGGTGACCGAGATACTGAAGGCTCACGGAGCGACCGTTCCCAAAGGCTGCTTGGTCCCGATACTACTCGCTGGTGGCATGCTGGGTGGGTTCTCTGCTGTAGTTCTCTGTCTGGTCTCCCGTTAGCTCAGGCATCGGCTGCGAGGAGAATCCATGGAATGTGTCCAACACGCAGGTGCACAGGACGGGGAATCCGCTGGCGCTGCTTCCCCGCCTGTGACCTGCACGTTCCACAGATGGCTCGAAGCACTCACCGGCCAATCGACCACCGCCACGTTAGGCTTGGAGCAAACCCGACGGTTGAGACCTCATTTCCGGAGAGAGCATTCTCCGTCGCGCCGGGTCCGCGTGCCTACGCGTGCGGGTCGGGCGCCGTGTTGCCCGCCGGGATCGCCCACTGCTGCGGCGCGAGTTCTTTCGAGGTCTGGAATGCGTGGGTTTCGGCGCCTGCGCGCAGGACGGCGCGGCCCTTCTCGATCTCCACGGTCATTTCCGCGTCCGGCAAGCGGCTGCGCAGGATGTTTGCCAGCAGCACGGCCTTCTCCGCGCCGTCGCCGCGCCCGAAGTTCCACACTTCGTCGGGCTGGGCCAGGCGGCCCGGCCCGTCATAGATGGATTCCTCCGGTAAAGCGCGGACGCGGTCGCGGACGGCGTTCGCGTCCATGTCGCGCGACCCCAGCACCGATACCGGATTGCGCTGTACGGCCGCGGCCAGGAAAGGCCCGGCCTCGGTCTTGCGCAGGTCGCGGTAGGCGTAAAACGACATGCCGGCCATGCCGTTCGCGTCGCGAATGGATTCCAGCCGGTCGCAGATCGTTTCGCGATCCATGTCCGCGCCGATTTCCAGCGGGGTATTGCCGCCCGCGAAACGCTTGGCGGCGGGATCGGGCAGCCGCGGCTCGACGTGGCAGAAGGTCCGCAGCCTGCGCAGCACCTCGCAGGCGTCGAGGCAGTCGTGCGAGAAATGCTCCGCGAGCGCCTCGGCATGCTCCGCGTCGTTTATGTCCAGGCTCCGCTGGGAGGCAAACGCCTCCAGATCGTTGAAGACGATTCGCCCCGCCAGGGGGTCGTGCATCAGCTCCTCGCCCTCCACCTCATGCAGAAGCCTGTCGCGGGTGCCGTCCGTGACGCGGTAGGACGATCCGTGTTCGTAGGCGAAGAGGCTTTCCATGGCCACGTAGTGGGGCATGCCGTGCCGCTCGAAGCGGAACTGAAAACAGCGCTGCAGGTCGCGGTGGTGCCGCAGGAAGTTGCCCAGGATTTCGGCGTTGAGCGGCGTGGAAAGGAAGTCGCGCAGGCGCGCGCCGAAGCGCGCGTAGGCCTGCCGGTCGATGGTGGCTTCCTCGTAGATCGTGTGCACGCAGCCGGTCGTGTGCGCCACGAGCGTGACGCGCTCGTTTTCCAGCGCGCGCCGGGCCTGGGCCGAGAGGGGCGTGCCGTTGAACCACATGTTGCGGGTCACCAGCCGGCGGTTGTTGGTGAGCACGCCGTCGTCCACGTCGATGAAGTTCTGGGAATGCAGCGGCGTGGCCATCAGGTAGATGTCCTCGAGCGGAATGCGCGCGACGATGAACAGCGCGGCGGCGTACAGCGTGGAAAGCGAGACGCATTCGCCCGCGCCCATGCCGTAGCCCGGGCGGTGCCGGAAAGCGTCCATGGCCTCGACGGTCTCCGTTTTCCAGTACGGGATGACGTTGCCTTCGTACTTGTCCAGGCCGAAATGCGTGCGGATGTCGATGTCGAAGTAATACTTGTCGCCCTCATAGCCGAACAGGGCGTTGGACGCGGCCAGTGTCCCGGGGTCCACGAAGTCGCGGAAGCGCGCCAGCTCGCGCTCCTTTGTCGTCAGGCCCCAGGTGTCGAGATCGAGGTTGAAAAGGTAGTGATCCATGATGAACTGTTTCAGACGCGTGATGCGGCGGTAGGGCTTGGCCCTGGCCAGGCCGTCGAACCAGGGATCGTCGCGCCAGCGCCAGATGCGGGGCGACATGATGTTCGCCAGCACCAGGCCGTAGATCAGCTTGGGGAAGATGAAGACTTCCATGTCCGACAGCGTGACGGCCGACGATCTTTCCTCGAACCGGGCGTTGTGGGACGGCGTCATGGGCGTTCTACCGGATCATGATCAGGAGCATCTTGAAGGGTTTCACGGCGCGGACGTCGTGCGGCACGCCGGCGGGCATGATGACCATTTCGCCCGCCCGCGCCGTCACGGTGCGTCCGCCGATGACCATCTCGCCTTCCCCGTCCAGGATCAGCACGGTGGCGTCATAGGGCGAGGTGTGCTCGCTCAGGCCCTGGCCCGCGTCGAAGGCGAAGAGCGTCAGGGTGCCGGTCTTCCTGTTCAGGAGCGTCTTGCTGACGATGCTGTCTTTGGCGTATTCCACGTGGCCGCTCAGGGCCACGGCTTTGCCGCGTATGTCTTCCTGTTCCATGGCTCTCCTCCTTCCGCCGTCCCCCATAATATGGGCTGATTGCGGTCCCGGCGCAAGACCGGCCTGCAGCGCGGGTTGACAAACCGCGGATTGATCCTGTATCGGTAAAGTCGGAATCGGTCGCGCGACCGTGGAGGGCCTTCTTATGTCGGCAAGAACACAATACCTGGCCGTTATCTTGACGGCGGCGCTGGCCGTGACGGGCTGCCGCCGCACGCGCGTTGAACCGCCCGAGGCCGCGGCCGACCGGCGCATGCGCGAACTCCAGAGCCGCGTCGCGGAGTTCATCGCGCAGGGCGTCACGAACAGCGCCATACTGGCCCTGGAGGCCGCGCTCTGGAACGATGACATCGCCGTGCACAGGGCCGGCATCCTGCGCGGCGCGCTGGGCTTCCGTCTTGAAAGCGGCGACGCCGACGGCGCGCGGCAGCTCTTCCTGTCAGTGGTCGAGCGCGATCCGCATACGGCGCAGCAGGCCTTCGGCGTGATCGAGTTCTATCTGATCCGGGACGACGACGGCGCCGCCCTGGCCGCGTGGTGCGAGGAGCTGCTGTCCCGGGAGGCGCTGGGCGGCTTGCGCGAGCGGCTTTGGGGCCTGCTCATTGAGACGCACCGTAAAGCGGCGGACGGGGAGGCCCTCCTGGGGGCGTACGAGCGCTGCCTGGCAGGCCTGCCGGAGGACGCCGCCCTGCGCGTGACCGGCGCTTCCTTCGACGGCATGCTCGACGCGGGGCAGTCCGACATGCTGCGGGCCGCGCTCGATCTGATCGAGAAGCGCCGGGGAACCGTCCCGGGCTTTGCGGGGGCCATCGTCCTTGCGCGCGTGCGCCTGGCGCTGAAGGAGGAACGGCTGGACGAGGCCGCGGACCTGGCCACTGCCGCGGCGGGGCGGATCGGCGACGGCGACCAAGCCGCGGCCCTGGACCTGACGGCGCGCGCCGCCGGCGACGCGGGAAGGCGGGACCTGATCGACCGCATGTGCGGCGGGGCCGTGGAGGCGCACCCGGCCGCGAGCCGCTCCTTCGAGGTCGCCGCGCGGCGCTGGGTGGACGCGGCGGTCGCCGCCGGCGAGCTGGACGCGGCGCGCGAGCGCGTCGCGTCGCTGCTGCAGCGCGCACCGCCCGTGAGCCTGCCGCTGGACATCCTGCAGGCCTTCGTCTATCCCGCGCTGGAGAAGGGCACGCCGGAGGGACGGCGCGCGATGCTCGAGCTGTGCGACGCCTTGCGCGCGACTTCGGAGCGCCCGTACGACAGGATGCAGGCCGCCACCTTTACGCTGGACGCGTGCTTCATGAACGCGGATTTCGACAAAGCGCTGGCGGTGCTGCGGGACGGCATTCCCCAGCGCAACGAGGCCTGGCACCGCATGCTGATCATCAAGGTCAAGGCCCACAAGGCGCTGAATGACGGCCGCGTCGAGGACGCGATCGGCCTGTTCCGCGAGTTCATGAACGAGGCGGCGGCTTCCGACGACGAGCTTATGGATCCGACCACCAAGGAGCGCGTGCCGCTGGGCGCGGTGCTGGGGCTGAACGCCGCGCGCATCGGCGACCTGTGGAAGTCGATCGGACGCCTCGAAGAGGCCCGGGCGGCCTATGACGAAGCGCGCGCGCACTACCGCGGCGCCCTGGAGAAGCTTACCCCCGGGACGGAACAGCACGGCGCGGTCCGGCGCGAGATGGAAGCCGTGCCCGGGCAGCCTGCCGGTCCGTCAGGCGGCGAAAGCGGCAAGTGAGCCCGGAAAGAGCACTTCAACTGCTCTTTTCAGGGTGAGAAGAAGACCGGCCGCGAAGCGTCGCGGGAGAATTGCCGTCGCTTCCGCCTCCGTGCGGCGGGCAGCGGCCGGCTACCGCGGTTTGTCGGGGACCGCGGTCAGGGCGAGCTTCTTCAGGCTGTCGGCGGAAGCGCCCTGGAACGCCATTTCTCCGTTGCCGTCAAAGACGGTTACCACCGCGCCGTAGAATTCCTCGCCGCTGTTGTAGGACGAGCTCCCGTAGGCGCTGGTGTAGCGGTTCCGGTACTGGGAGGCCGAAAGCGGCGCGAAATCCACGATCGTCAGATCGCCCGTCAGCCTGGCGATCTTGGCCGTAAGCGTGCCCAATTCCTGCGGATCCGTCCGTCCCGAACCGCTCAGCGGCTTGGCATAGGACTGAACCACGATCGTCGGATTTTCGAGCGCGTCCTTGAGATTGGACATCTTCGCGACCACGCGGTGGTGATATTCAAGTTCCGCGGACACCGTGGAGTGCGAGGAATAGACGGACATTCCGCGCGATCGGCGCTCATCCCGCGCCTCTTCGCCGAGCAGAAAACGGACCGACGCGCTGTTGGAGAGGCGCGCGTTGCCCGTGCGCCGCAGCGCCACTTCGCGGTAGCCGGGGCCTCCCGGCGGCGCCTTGCCGGAGTACACCTTGAAGTTCTCCGCCACGGCGGGCTGCGGGGCTCCGCCAGCCGGACGCTCCTGTTCCCGCGGAGCTTCTTCCGGGGCGGCGGCCCCGGCCTGCGCCTCGGCCTCGTACGCCGCGAGATCGAACGCGGATCCCGTCACCTCCGGGTCTTCCCTGGCCAGCTCGGCCTGCTTCCTCACTTTGAGCGCGTCTTCGATCTTGCCGTCGCGGGTCAGTTTCTGTTCGAGGGCCCGCAGCCCGTCGTCATAGGCGGCATGCAGCTCGATAATCCGCCGGCATCTTTCGGTGAGGCATTGGCGCAGCAGGCCCAGGTGCTCGGACTGCAGCGCCGCCAGGGCCTCCGGCGCTCCGGCGATGACCTCCGGCGTTATCTTCTGCTCCGCGGCGAAGCGCTCCTGTTCGGCCTTCGCGGCTATTACGCCGTCCAGGTCGCCGTCCTTCTGACACTTCATCGACAGGGCCGCGAGCGCCTTGAGGTAGTCCTCGGGCCAGCGCGCCTCCTTTGCCCGGCAGGCTTTCAGGACCGCGGCAACGGCTCGCTCATAGCTCTGGCGGTAGGCGTCGAGCTGGCTGATGTCCCGCGGCGGAGCGGCGGGGCAGGGCGCCGCGGCGGCCAGCAGCAGGGCGGCCAGGGCAGCCGACAGCAAGCTATGGGAAAGGCTCTTCATGCGGTGATCCAACGCCTTTGCGCCTTTGTGAATGCACGCCTGTCGAATAAATAGTTTGTACACCCGCGTTGCGCAACTGGTCAAGCTTCTTCTCAGGGATAGACCCGCCCGCGCGTGCGCGGGAAGGGAATCGTCTCCCGCACGTGCCGCAGTCCGCACAGCCACGTCAGCGTGCGTTCGATGCCGAGTCCGAATCCGCCGTGCGGCACGCTGCCGTAGCGGCGCAGGTCGAGATACCAGTCGTAGTCCTCCGGCCGGAGTCCTTTCTCCGTCATTCGCCGCAGCAGGACGTCCAGGTTGTCCTCCCGCTGGCTGCCGCCGACGATCTCGCCGTATCCTTCCGGCGCGAGCAGGTCCATGTTCAGCACCAGCCGCGGGTCCTCCGCGCACTGCTTCATGTAGAATGCCTTGGCCCGGACGGGGTAGTGGGTCACGAAGACGGGCCGGTCGAACTGCCGCGAAAGGATCGTCTCGTCGCTGCCGCCCAGATCGGAGCCCCAGGCGAAGGACTGCGCCGAAGCGATATGGCCCGGGCGATTGGACAGATCCTGCTCAAGTTCGGCGATCTCCTCGCGCCGTTCGGCGATCTGCCGTTCAATCCGTTCCCGCGCCGCGGGCCTGGACAGGCCGCGCAACCGGCGCTCCAGCTCTTCCAGTTCCGCCATCCATGCCGCCAGCCGCGACCGGTCGCGCTGGAATTCATCCTCCAGCGTCTTGAGCAGGCCCGGGCTGCGCAGCCGTTCCGCGGCCTCGGAGTAAGTCAGGCGCGGGAACGGCTTACGCACGGCCCGCAACCGCTCCGGGTCGCGCCCCAGAACGCGCAGTTCCGGTTCGCGTTCGCGCAGCACGCGCTCCACCACGCAGCACACCAGGTCTTCGGCCAGCTCGATCACGTCGTCCAGTTCCGCAAAGGCCACTTCCGGCTCGATCATCCAGAATTCGGTCAGATGGCGGCGGGTCTTCGACTTTTCGGCGCGGAACGTGGGCCCGAAGGCATACACTTTGCCCAGGGCCATGCACGCGCTTTCGAGGTACAGCTGGCCCGTCTGGGCCAGGAAGAGGCGTCGGTCGAAGTACTCCACGGGGAAGAGCGTGGACGCGTCTTCGCCCGCGCCCGGCACGAGGATGGGCGTGTCCACCAGGGTGAAGCCGCGCGCCTCGAAAAAGGCGCGGCAGGCCCTGACCAGCGTGTCGCGCACGCGCAGGACGGCAACGGGGCGGCGCGAGCGCAGCCACAGGTGGCGGTGGGACATGAGGAAATCCACGCCGTGCTCCTTGCGCGCGATCGGATAGGGTGGCGCGGCATGGATCAGCGCGAGGTCGCGCACGGTCAGCTCGTACCCGCCCGGCGCGCGGTCGTCGGCGCGCGCCGCGCCGGTCACGCTCAGCGCCGATTCCAGCGTCAGCGCGGCGGCGGCCGCGAAGGCTTCGGCCGCGGCGGCCTCCACGACGCACTGGCAGACCCCGGTGCCGTCCCGCAGATGCAGGAACGCGATTCCGCCGCCGAAGCGGCGGCCGCACAGCCACCCGCGCAGCGTCACCGTTTCGCCGGCATGCCGGCCGAGATCCGCGATCTCCACGAGGGGCGGATTCATGTCGCATGCGGCGAAGCCGCGGCCGCCGCGTCTGCCTCCCTCTTTCCGAACATCGCGGCCAGACTGAAACCGCGCCGCAGGCGCCAGAAGAACCAGTACCCCGCCGGTTCGGGACGGTTGGCGACCTGGTCCAGGACCAGGTGGAAGCCCAGGCCGATCGCCGTTCCGGAGACCACCGGGTTCCATTCCGTGAGCCGGGCGGCGAGCAAGCCCGCGAAGAACCACTCCCAGGCGTGCAGAAACAGAACCGCGCGGCGCAGCCTGTGCCCGTGGCACACCGCGAAGATACGGCGCAGGTCGGCGCGCAGGCCGTATTCCCGCCAGAAGTCCAGCAGGTGATCGGCGTCAACGAGCGTGCCTGACAGAAAGGATGAGACGGCCAGGCCCCACGAGCGGGTCAAGGCGTAGAAGGCGGCCGACACGCCGGCCGACAAGAGCGCATGGTGTTCGATCTTCAAACGGCCGGAATGCTACAGGTACGCGTCGAGCTTCTTCCGGATGGCCGCTTTGGGCATGGCGCCCACCATCTGTTCCTGCACCGTCCCGCCCTTGAAGATCAGAAGCGTCGGAATGGAGCGGATACCGTACCCGGCCGCGAGTTGCTGGTTCTCGTCGACGTTGACCTTGGCGACCCTGGCCTTGCCGGCCAGGTCGCCCGACAGCTCTTCCAGGACCGGGGCGACGGCCCGGCAGGGCCCGCACCATTCGGCCCAGAAGTCCACGAGAACGGGCAGGTCCGATTCGATGACGTCGCTTTTCCAGTTGTCGGCGGATACGTGAATGATGTCTTTTCCGGCCATGGCGGCAGCTCCTTCCTAGCGGCTCATTGATATCTTGCCGGGCCAGTAGAGGTTGAGGTCCGGCGCTCCGTACGAGAGCTCCGTGAGCGAAGCATCCGGCCCGAAGGCCTGGCTGCAGAGCACATAGATCAGCACGAAGGCCACCAGGATCGCCGCGACCGTTACGAGCGGGAAGAAGACGTTCGGCTCGTCCCGCAACGCCCGGGGCGGCGCGACCGCCGCGGACGGACCGGCCGCCGGCGCGCCTCCGCCGCGCGCGATCGCAGGGGCCACGGCGGGGCCGACGGGGCGTTTGACCTTGATCGTCTTGCGCCTGGTTGGCGTCGTCTCGGGCCTCTCCGCGGCCGCCTCGTCGAGGCTGGCGGTCTTTCTTAGAACCGCCTCCGCCGGCGCGGCGGCCGCCTCGGGGACGGCCCTGGCCACCGTCGGCGCGGCTTCCATGCTGCCCTTGACCGCGGCTGCGGTGGCGGGCCTCTTGAGCCGAATGGTCTTCGGTGTGGACGGAGCGGCGGCGGGGATGGCCGGCGCGGCCGGAGCCGCCGGTGTAAGGGCGGTCTCAAGGGAAATCCGCGACGTCTTGCGTTTCTCGATCGCCCCGCCTTCCGGCTCGCCGGCTTGGGCCGCAACGGCGGCAACAGCCGGCTCGGCCGCCCTGGCAGGGGGTGCGGGCGCGACGGACGGAGCAGCGGTCGGGCCAGCCGCTGCCGGTCTAGGCGGTCCGATCCGGATTGCGCCGGGCGCCCCGGCAGGCTTGATGCGGACGGTCTTGATCTCTTTCGGCGCGGACACAGCCGGCCGGGCGATCTCCAGTGGAATCTTGGACGTTTCGCGCTTGGATCGCAGAGCGGCTTCCGGTCCGGTCGCGGCGCCAGGCGCGGTCTGTGCCGGGGCGGGCGCCGCGGGGGCGGGCGCCGCGGGGGCAGGCGCCGCCGGGGCGGGCGCCGCGGGGGCAGGCGCTGCCTTCGCCATAACCGGAGCGGCTGGAACGGGCGCCGGCCCGGCCGGCTTGGGAGTGGCCGGCATGGCCGCAGGGGCCGAAAGCTTTATTGTTGGAAGCGTGCCGCCGGGAACAGGCGGCGGGGCCTTGGGCGCGGGCGGGGGGCTGACCGGCTGGGCCGGCACGGCCGGACGCAAAGGGGCCGGGGACGGGGCCGCCGGCCTGGCCGCGGCGGGGGAAGGAGCCGGTTCTTTCGGGACAGCCGCGTCAGTGCGCGGGGTCAAAGAAAAGGGGGTTGCGGCCGGCTCGGGCGGCGCGGCGGGCTTGACCGGAGTCTGCGCTGCCGGCGGCACGGGCTGGGGCGCTGCCGGCGCTGCCGGCGGCACCGTCTCAGGCGTCGGCTTCAGCATGCCGCCGCGTCGCAGGTCAAGCTTAGGCGGAATCGCCGGCGAGTCGGGAATCCGTTCTTCTGCCATGAGACGATCTTCCTTGCGTAACAGGTTGCGCCATGCCCTTGAACGTTCTTCAGACTACCCCTCTTTCGGGGCGGCCGTCAAGGGCGACGGTCGGCCTGGAGAAACCCGCCAGTCACGCGGTGAGGCGAGGTGGGGCGGACCGTCCCGGTCCGCCGCGGCGCGGCGGGACGCCGCGCCCCAGTGTGTCTCCACCGCGTAACTGACCCATTACGGCCTAGACTTCCGTGACCTCCGCCTCCTTGGACTTGAGATGCGCGTCGATCTTGCCGATGTATTCGTCCGTCGATTTCTGGATCTCATCCAGGCCGGACTTGCGTTCGTCCTCGGTGATCTTGCCGGACTTCTGGATGGACTTGATGTGCTCGTTGGCGTCGCGCCGGACGTTGCGCACGGCCACGCGCGCGTCTTCCGCCAGGCGGCGCGCCAGCTTGATCATCTCCGCGCGCCGCTCTTCGCTCAGCTCGGGGATCGGCACGCGGATCAGCCTGCCGTCGTTGATGGGCGTCACGCCCAGATTGGCGGCCAGAATGCCTTTCTCGATTTCCGGGAGCGCGGTGGGGTCATAGGCGTTGATGACGATCAGGCGCGGCTCGGGCGTGGAGATGCCGGCGATCTCGCGCAGCCGCGTGGCGGCCCCGTAGTAGTTGACCTTGACGTTCTCGACCAGCGCGGGCGATGCCTTGCCGGTGCGGATGCCCGAGAACTGGTCGCCCAGGACCTCGAGCGACTTGCTCATTTTCTCTTCCGCGTCCAGGAGAATGTCATCCAGCGATTCCATGCATACCTCCCTTCATCCGCGTCCGGAATCGGAGACCAGGGTCCCGATGCGCTTGCCGTCCACGACGCCCTCCAGGCTTCCCGGCTTGAAGAAATTGAATACGACGATGGGAATATGGTTCTCCATGCACAGCGCGAAGGCCGCGCCGTCCATGACGCGCAGCTCGCGCCGCAGCGCTTCGCCGTAGGTCAGGCGCGCATAGCGCCTTGCGGCGGCGTCCCGCAGCGGGTCCGCCGTGAACACGCCGTCCACCTTGGTGGCCTTGAGCAGCGCGTCGGCCCGGATTTCGCTGGCCCGCAGCGCGGCGGCGGTGTCCGTGCTGAAGTAGGGATTGCCCGTGCCTCCCGCGAAAATCAGGGTGCGGCCCTTTTCGAAGTGCCGCAGCGCGCGCCGCAGTATGAAAGGCTCGGCGACCTTGTTCATCTCGATCGCGGTCAGCACGCGCGTCGGGACGCCGACGGACTCCAGCGCGTTCTGCAGGGCCAGTCCGTTGATGATCGTGGCCAGCATCCCCATGTAGTCGCCCGTGGTGCGGTCGATCCCGCCGTGCTCGTTCGCGGCGCCGCGGAAGATGTTGCCGCCGCCCACGACGATGGCCACCTGTACGCCGCGCTCGGTCACGGTCTCAACGCGGCGCGCGACCTGCCGCACTATGGACGGGTCGATGCTCAGCGCCTTGGCCTTGTTCTGCAGGGCCTCGCCGCTGAGCTTGAGAACTATCCGGCCGTACTTCGGTCGGGCGTTCGCGCGTGTCGGTTTGCGTGGCATGCCGGCCTTCCCATGAGCGAACAACGGAGCGTGAGCCTACCGCAGGAAGCCCGGCAGGTAAATGACATTCTGCGCCGGCCGCGCGGCTTCACCGGGAAGGGCCGTTCTCCGGTTCGAGGTAGACGTGCACCAGCGGGTAATCCGGCATGACCGGGCCGACGAAATCGAGCAACGCTCCGTATCGCAGGGACGGATCGGCGAAAACCAGGATTACGTTCATGCCCGGCCCATGCGCGCGCAACGCATCGCGCAGCGCCCCGGCGTCGCGCACGGGGAATTCCTCCACCGTGAGCTCCGGCGTGATGCTCGCGCCGTAGTCCGCCTCGATGCGGGCCAGCACTCCCGACACGGCGCCGTCCGCCGCCGTCAGCTTCAATTCCCACGGCTGGCCGATGCGTTCCTGGCGCCGCCGGTTGCCTTCGGGCGGCACGAAAGCCCGGTAGTACAGGCCTTCGTCCTCCGGCGGCTCGATGTGGACGCCGCGTTCGGTCTCCGCCACCAGCAGCACCGCGCACAGGGCGCGCAGGGCGCGCAGCGTAAGCCGCCGGTCGAGATCGAGGCGCACGAACGGCTCGCGCCCTTCCGTGACCAGCGTCATCAGCGCATCCAGCGCCGTTTCCAGGCCGGACACTTCCGGCACGGTTGCGTCGTCGCTGCGCAGGCTGAACGCCAGGCGGCTCAGCACGCCGGTCGCGTCCGCCGCGGCGGGCGTCTCTCTGGCGGAAAGCGTCAGATCGACGCCGGGATCGCGGCGCGCGCCCTCGGCCGGCTCGATGAGCAGGGTCAGTTCCTCGCCCTTCGCAAAAACGGCGTTCGTCCCGATGACCATGTCCCCGTACACCTGGCCCTGGGGAACCCAGCCGGGCACGACCAGGATGCTGTCCGGCTCGCTGTAGGCGCAGATGATGGAGAAAGGGTCATGCGTGTCGGCGGCCAGGGCCGGTCCGTCGCCGGAAGCGATCGTGCGCGAGCCGGCGAACACGAACCCCTGCGCGACCATGGTTCTGCCCGCGGACTTCACGCTGATCAAATGCTCGGCCCGCACGGCGGGCGGCGCGCCGTTGGTTCCCTGGCGCAGGAAGGCCACTTGCGCCCGCTCGCCGCGGGGAGCGAAGTGCTGCCTGTCGGGATCGACCGGCCGGCCCGGGCGCATGCCGATGAACATCAGCGCGTCCTTCACGTCGCCCGGCGCGGCGCGCGAAACGGCCAGCGCCTCGTAGTCGTGGCCGCTGCGCTCGCCGATCAGCAGGAACTCCGCGATCTCGCCGGCGGGCAAGCCCGTGGCGCGCGCCGCGACGCGCACCTGGCCCGCGGCGCGGTCCGCGACGACGCCCGGTCGCTTGAATTGCCCGCCGGCGGGCGGCGCGGCGTTCGTCGCGCCCGCCGCGCGCAGCGCGCAGGCAACCAGCGCCGCGGCGGCGAGACATGAAGCTCGCCGCCCGCAAGCGGCCGCGCGGCGGCAACCTGCGTTTGTCCGTCCCGGCATGCGCGTTTCCTCCCGCCTTTCCGCGTTCTGGGCGTTCTGGCGTTCTGCACTATCAACGCGCGCCGCGCCGGGAACCTTAGCCGCCGACAGACCGGACAGTTCGTCTGGCACCGGCTGTCGACCGGCACATGTCACGGGATAGTCGCACAAGCCAATCCGGGAGAAATGGCTCAGCCTGGCGCGGGATTTCGACCGCCAAACGACGGATCTGCCCCGCGAGATAGGCGATGTCGATTTCATTTTGCGCTTCGAGAACCGACTGCAAGTCATCGATGTCTTTGGCCCGAAGCCTCCTGATCGCAAACAACGGTCCTCCCGCCAAATCAGCTTCGCGCGCAACTCCGGCCTGCAGCCCGAGCAAGCGTCATGACCGCTCGCCCTCGCATGGTAGAGCATCCGGCGCGCCTGCCGCAGGAAGGGCAGGATGCGTTTGGCCCTCGCGTCGGCGGACCGGCGGTTTGCGCGGATCGCCGCAAGCACGGCCGCGTCGAAAACGGCCGTGAGCACATCGGTGTGTGGAAACACGCCGGTAGGGCGCGGCGTGCCGCCTTCGCCCGGAGGCTCCGGCGCGCCAAGCCGGCCGCGCCGCGGCGGACCGGGCTTGCCCCGCCATAGCCCGCAGGGCGACGGCGGGACGGTCCGCCCTACCTCGCCTCCCTGCATAACTGACCGGTTACACGCAGGCCTTGACTTGCCGCGGGGTATGCCTGACAATGCAAGTACTGTCTGCAAACCGGACAGGAAGGAGGCAACATGCTGAGGAAGACGTCAGTGGTTGCAATGGCGGCGCTGGTGATGGTGATGGGGCAACTGGCGGCGCGGGCAAGCTGCGGATCGTGCGCCGGGGACACGGCCGCGGACAAGCAGGGCGAAGCGTCCTGCAAGGCCGGCGATACGGTATACGCCTGCCTGACGTGCAGCGTCGTCAATACCAAGGCCGGCAAGTGCGCGAAGTGCGGCGCCGACATGAAGGCCATGCGCGTCCTGGCCGTGAAGGACGGCAAAGCCTCCCTCTGCCCGTGCGAGGCCGGCTGCAAGTGCACAGTGAAAGCCGATGACCCCAAGCAGTGCAGTTGCGGCAAGCCGGTCACCACCCTGGACTGCCCAGCGGCAAGCGTGGCTCCGAAGGAGCCTGAAGCGGAGCAGCCGGCCAAGCCGGACGCCGAGAAGGCCAAGCCGAAGGATCACCCGGCCCACTGAGCCGGTTGACTCGGGTCCGGCCGGATGAAGAGACGGAGCGACCGGTCGATGCGCGATCGGTCGCCCCGGCTGCTTCTTGAGAGGGCCCGCCCATGAACAGGATCCCTGCCGGCTCCCGCGTCCTCGCTCTCGCGCTCCTTGGACTTCTTCCGCTCGGGACCGGAAGCCTTCCGCGCGCCGGGGCGGCGACGAACGAAGCCTCCGCGAAGCGCTACGAACTCGGGCCCGTCACCAACATCGTCACCGGCGACATCAAGGCCGGCATCGAGAAGCATATCAGCGCCGAGGTTGTGCGCGGCGACGGCGTCATGAAGCTTCCCTTCAACGGAAAGGAACTCGAACTCGAGCTCGTCCGCGTGCACGTCGAGTATCTCGCCACGCTCGGGCCCGGTCGGCATTTTGCCTGCGTCGACATGGCCGGCGCGGATGGCGCGTTCTATGACGTCGACTTCTTCATGGAAGGCGATCCCGGCTTCATGCGGGTTACCGAGACCACGGTGCACAAGGTCGACGGCGTGCCGCTCTACCTCTGGAAACAGGCGCCGGACAAGAGCTGGGGTCGCGCGCCGGCCGACGCGGAATCGAAGGAACTGCTCGGCGTGCTCCAGGGGAAGGACACGTTCGAGTTCCGCTATCAGGCAACGTTGCCGGTCCTGCCGGGCGAAGCCAGGCTGTGGCTGCCGCTCGCGCAGTCGGACGACTTCCAGAAGGTGGAGGTCGTTTCCGTCACCTCTCCGGTTCCGTCGCGCGTCCTGACGGAATCCGCATACGGCAACAAGGCTCTCTTCATGACCGTCGGGCCCGAGCAGAGCGGCAAGACCGTCGAGGTCGCCTACCGCGTCGAGCGCCGGGAGAAAGGCCCGTACGCGGGCGACGCGGAGGAAGCCCGCAGGTATCTGACGCCGGAAAGCCGGGTGCCTCTGACGGATGCCATTCGATCCGCCGCCGCTTCCATGGTCGAGCGCAAACAGGGCGATCTGATGCGCGCGCGCGCGATCTACGACCGTACGATCGACGACCTGCGTTACCGGAAATGCGGCGAGGGGTGGGGCGAGGGCGACGCGGTCTACGCCTGCAGCGCCCGCGCCGGCAACTGCACCGACTACCACGCCTACTTCATCGCGCACGCCCGGGCCGCGGGCATTCCGGCCCGCTTCGCGATCGGCGCCGCCATTCCGTCGGAGCGCGGCGACGGCGGCACCGACGGCTACCACTGCTGGGCCGAATTCTACGCCGACGGGAAGTGGTATCCGGTGGACATCAGCGAAGCCGACAAGTTCAGCTCGCTCAGCATGTACTACTTCGGGCATCACCCGGCGAACCGCTTCGAGTTCACGCGCGGCCGCGACCTGGTCTTCGAGCCGGGCCCCCTCTCCGGGCCCATCAACTTCTTCGCCTATCCCGTGCTGGAGCTGGACGGCAAGCCGGTCAAGGTCCAGACCCTGTTTGCGTTCCGCAGACTGCCGGCGCCGGGGAACTGAGAGCCGCGCGGAAGCGGGATATTCGGCGGAAGCAGGCCGGAGACGCGGCCCCGGCTTCCCGGGAGCCGGGCCGCTCAAGAGGGCAGCCCGCTGAAATCCGGTTCCGCGGGCCTGCCGGAGCCGGCGAGCGGCAGGTCAAGAAGCGGCGCGGCAAATCCCATCCGGCACAGCGCGGTCGCGATCACCCGGCGCGTGTCGCGCACGATCTCCGGCCTGGCCGCGCGGTGAAGGTTGTAGATCACGGCCGCCAACGACAGGCGGCGCGTGCGGAGGGCCTCCAGGGACAGGAGGGTATGGTTGATCGAACCCAGGCGGGATGAGGTGACCAGGATCACCGGCCACCGCCGTTGCCCAAGGAAGTCCAGCACGGTCGTTTCTTCGGTCAGCGGGACGCACAGCCCGCCGACGCCTTCGACCAGCACGACGTCGTACCGCCGCTGCAGTTCGCGCGCCGCGTCCGCCAGCCTGCCGGTGTCCACCCGCCGCCCCGCAAGCGCCGCCGCCAGATGCGGCGAACCCGGGAACGGGAACACGTAGGGGCATGTCAGCCCCTGCCGATCCTCGGGAAGCCGGTCGGCGCCCATGAGTTCGCGGTGAACCCGGATGTCGTCGGAGAGCCCCTCGCAGCCGGTCTGGACCAGCTTCTGTGTCACCACCGGGACGCCGCGCGCGGCATACCATTTTGCCATGAGCCCGGTGGCCATCGTCTTGCCGATGCCGGTGTCTATTCCCGCGACAAACAGAATCATCGGCGCGATCCTCCGTCAGAACGTTTCCGGGCGACCATGAAGACCGGATGATATGTCAGGGGCACTCGTCCGTCCTGCCCGAACGTCGCCTCGTAGGTCCGGCAGAACCACGCGACCCTCGCCGGCGGCCACGGCCCGGAATCCAGCGCGTTGGCCCCCGTCTGCTTCAGATGCCGCAGGACGTCGCGCGCGGAGGGGAACCACAGGGTCCGCAGCTCCTCGCGTCCGCTCAGGACCACGTGGTGCTCCGCCAGCGCCGCCTGCCATTCCCCGCAGGACCAGTAGCGGAGCGACACGCCAGTCAGTTGCGATACCTCGCGCAGATTCGACGGACCGAAGGACGCGATGGCCAGAAGACCGCCGGGCTCCAGCAATCCGGCCATCCTCGTCAGCAGAGCTCGCGAGTCCGCCGCCCATTGCAGGACGGCGCTCGACGCGATCAGATCCTGCGGGTGCGGGAACGCGACGGTCTCCATGTCGCCGTGCACGAACTGCACGGGCACGCCGGGCGCCTGCCGGCGCATTCGCCGCGCGGTGCCCTCGCACTCCATGACCAGGTCGTTAAGAACCAGGCGGGCGGGCCGGCAGCGCGCCAGGAGCCGCTGCGTCAGCAGGCCGGTTCCGCATCCGAGTTCCAGCACGCGGTCGAAACGCCCGGCGCCCGGGGCCGACAGCAGCTCGGCGACGAGCCGTTCGGCCATCTCCCTCTGCACGACGGCCGCCCCGTCGTAGGTCGCCATGCCGCGGGCAAAGCGCCGGGCCAGCGTCCTCTTATCCGCGCTCATGCATCGCATGCGAGCACCTCATCCCAGGCGCGCCAGCGGTGGAACGGATAGTGCGGCCCGCCGATGGCGCGGACCGGCACGCCGTAGCGCTCCCAGCAGCGGCGCTGATTCTCCGGGAGAATGACGCGGTCGTGCCCGGAAACCACGGCCGAGTCGAAGGCGCAAGCGGCGGGCGGCGGAAGCCGCCGCAGCGCCTGCAATTCCTCCACCGCCTCGCGCAGGTCCCTGGCCGGCCGGCCGGCATCGAACGCCGCGCGCGACGCGGCGTCCGGGCACATGCGCCGGACGAACTTCTCCCACCCGTCTTCCGTCAGGCGAAGCGCCGTCGCGTCCATCCATCGCGCGGGGATTCCGGCGCGCTCGTCTTCCGGGATGAGGGTCCCGTTGATGGCGACGGCGCGGGAGAACGACCACCGCCGCGCGCGCGCCACGCAGTTGCCCGCCGCGCAGCCGAGGGACCAGGCGGCCAGCGCCTTCTCCGGATAGCCCTCGAGGTCGCCAAGACAGGGGACCTCGTCCAGATGCCGGAAATCGTAGTATGCCAGCACGTCCCACCCCTGGGAGGCCAGCCGCCGGAACGGAGCGGAATCCATGCCCCAGCCCGCAAAGAAGACCAGCACGCGCGGACGCCCCGCCCGGTGGAGCCACGTCGCCTTCACGCAGGCTCCTTCCCGAGCCGGCCGATGCATTCCGCCAGCGCGGCCAGTTCCGCCGGATCCATCCGCGCGCCCAGGGAGAACCGCAGCCGGGCGGTGCCTTCCGGGACCGTCGGCGGCCGGATCGGCGGGACCAGGTAGCCGTGCCGCAGCAAACGCCCGGAAAGCGCCTCCGCCGCCTTGTCCTCTCCCACGAGCAGGGGGACGATATGCGTGTCTCCCGGCGCCGCGAGGTTCCGGCCGGTCAAAGCGCGCCGGAACCGTTCCGCAAGGGACGCCAAGGCGGCCCTGCGGTCGCCGGCGTCCAGGACGCGCAGCAGCGCCTGGCGGGTCCAGTTCACGACGGCCGGCGGCAGGGCCGTCGTGAAGATCAGCGACCGCATCGTGTTGACGAGATAGTCGTGCGTCACCGGGTCCGCGACGACAAAGGCGCCGGCCGAAGCCAGGGCCTTGCCGAAGGTCCCCACCAGGATGTCGGCGTCCGCCAGCGTTCCGGTCTCCTCGCACAGGCCGAGCCCGCGCGGGCCGCGAACCCCGACGGCGTGCGCTTCGTCCACGTACAGCCGGGCGTCGAACTCGCGCTTCAGGACCGCCAGGGCCCGGAGGTCCGCGCGGTCGCCGTCCATGCTGAAGATGGATTCCGTGACGATGAAGGCGCGGCGGGCGGCCGGCCGTCGCGCCTTCAGGAGCGCGCGCAGGTGCTCCATGTCGCCGTGCCGGTAGCGGACCCAATCCGCGCGGCTCAGCCGGATGCCGTCCACCAGGCTGGCGTGGTTCAGGCGGTCCGACAGGATCAGGTCGCCCCGCGCGGCCAGGGACGGCAGGAGGCCGATGTTCGCGTGGTACCCGCTGCTGAGCACGAGCGCGCGCCTGCCGGGGCCGTAGGCGGAATCGAGCAGGTCTTCCAGCTCCGCGTAGGCCGGGTGGTTGCCGGCGAGCAGGCGCGAGGCGGAGGCCGTCAGGCCCATCTCCGCCAGCGAACCGGTTCGCGCCAGCGACGCGTGGAACGCCCGGTGCAGCTCCGCGTCGCACCCGAACCCGAGATAGTCGTTGGATGCCAGGTTCAAGAAGCAGCGGTCCCCCATGCGCACCCGGTGTCCCGGCAAGGGTTCGGCGGTCCGCAGGCGGCGGAGGCGTCCCTGTGCCTCCCGATCGCTCAGGCCGGCGCGCAACTCGTCCTGCCAGGATGGATGGTTCATCCGCCCGTCTCCTTCCCGCGTCATTCCGCCGCCTGCAGCCCGACCACTTCGCGCATGGCGGCCGTCAGCGTCGCGACATCCTCCGGCTGCATGATGAAGGGCGGCATGACGTAGACCAGCCGCCCGAACGGCCGCACCCAGACCCCGCGCTTCACGAATTCGCGCCGGCAGGCATCCGCGTCGACCGCCTTGCGGAGCTCCACGACGCCGATGGCGCCGAGGGCGCGCACGTCCGCCACGCCGGGGAGCGTCCGGCACGGATCGAGGCCCGCGCGCAATTCCCGCTCGATCCGGAGCACCCGTTCCCGCCACGGCGACTCGCGCAGAAGGTCGAGGCTGGCCGACGCCACGGCGCAGGCCAGCGGATTGCCCATGAAGGTCGGGCCGTGCATGAAGACGCGGCCGCCGGCGCAGATGCCTTCCGCGACCCGCCGGGTTGCGACCGCGGCGCCGAGGGTCAGGTACCCTCCCGTGAGGGCCTTTCCGACGCACAGGATATCGGGCGCGATTCCCGCGTGTTCGCACGCGAACATCCGGCCGGTGCGGCCGAAACCGGTGGCGATCTCGTCCAGAACAAGGAGCACTCCCGCCGCCGCGGCGAGTTCGCGCACGCGCTTCAAGTACCGCGGCGCGTAGAACCGCATGCCGCCCGCGCCCTGCACGATGGGCTCCAGGATTACCGCCGCGATGTCCGGGCCGTGTTCGTCGAGCAGGTTCCGGAAGGACGACAGGCTCGCCTCATCGCACGGCGCGTCAAAGCCCGCGGGCGGCATCTCGGCGAAGAACTGCCCGGGCAGCGCCCCGCGGAATATCCCGTGCATGCCGGTCACGGGGTCGCAGACGGACATGGCGTGAAAGGTGTCGCCGTGATAGCCGCCCCGGACGGTCAGAAACCGCTTCCGGCGCGGCTGACCCGCCGCGAACCAGTACTGGATGGCCATCTTCATCGCGACTTCGACGGCGACCGACCCCGAATCGCACAGGAACACGCACTCCAACCCGGCAGGCAGAAGCCCGAGCAGACGCTCCACCAAGCCGGCGGCGGGCCGGTGGGTAAGGCCGCCGAACATCACGTGCGACATCTCCTTCAACTGACGCTCCGCCGCCGCATTGAGCGCGGGATGGTTGTAGCCGTGGATGGCGGACCACCAGGATGCCATGCCGTCGATCAGTTCCCGGCCGTCGGCCAGGCGCAGGCGGACCCCCGATGCGGAGGCCACGGGATGCACGGCCGGCGGGTCAGCCATGGAAGCGTAGGGATGCCAGACATGCCGGCGGTCGAAGGCAAGCAGGTCGTTCATTGCGGCACCGGCGCCGGTTGCGGGGCGGAGGCAAAGCCGTCCAGTTCCCTGAGAAAGGCGAAATCCCGCTCCGTCTCCCGGCCGCGGGTGGTCAGGTATCCCCCCGTGATGAAGCCGCTTGCGCCGGCCAGCATCAGGAGGCCCTGGAAATCGCTCATGACGGTTTCGCGGCCCGCGGCAAGCTTGATCACCGCGCCGGGATTGATCAGACGGAACAGCGCCACCGTCCCGGCCGCCTCGACCGCCGGCAGCGGGGGATACCCCTCCAGCGGCGTTCCCTTGATCGGCACCAGGACATTGATGGGGATGACATCCACGCGGAGTTCGTTCAGGGTGAAGGCGAGGGCGATCCGGTCGTCCATGGTTTCGCCGATTCCCAGGATGGCTCCGGAGCAGACCCGGATGCCGTGTTTCTTCAGCAGCCGGATCGTGGCGATGCGCTCCTCCACCGCGTGCGTGTCGGCGATAAGCTTCCGGTATCGGGCGGGCGCGGTCTGGAGGTTGATGTTGCAGTGCTCAATGCCGCGTTCAGCCAGCAGACGTGCCGTCTCCTGGCCGAGAACGCCCAGCGAGGCGCTCACGCCCATGTCCGGGTGGCGTTCGTGGATCGCGTCGACGGCCCGCAGCACGCGGCGGAAGTCGTCGTCGGCGCGCGTCATGCCGTAGCCGCTGGCCACGATGCAGAAGCTTCGGACGCCCGCCGCGTATGCGGTTTCGGCCGCACTCAGGATGACAGCGAGGTCGACCATCGGATAATTCCCGGCATCGGTCGCGTGCGCGGCGGACTGGGCGCAGAACCGGCAGTTCTCGCTGCAGAGCCCCGATTTCGCGTTGATAATCGAACAGGCCTGGAACCCCGGCGCGAAGCGGTTCCGCACCCGGTTCGCGAGGGATACGAGGTCGAGCACATCCTCGCCGCGCAGGGCGCCCAGCGCCTTCGCCAGGCCGGGATCCAAACGCTCGCCGTCCAGCACCGAGCAGGCCCGCTCCACAGCCTTATTCAAGGTCGCACGTCCCTTCCTCCGCCGCCGGCGGGCCGGCACAGACGGACTTCGCCGGACGCGATGTCATGCGCGGCGCCGTTCGCCCGGATCAGGCGGAGCATGCCGGCATCCGTGATGCTGTGGACCCGTCCGCGGATCTTGTCGCGGCAGAGGGCAATCGTCACCTCCCGCCCCGCGAGCGTGGAATGCCGGTTGAGAAAGGCGACAATCCCGGGCAGTCCGTCGCGTGACCATTTCGCATATTCCCCGTCCAGGCTGTTCAGTATGCGGGCCGTCAGGGCGGGCGCCGGCACGGGCCGGCCAAGGGCCTCGCGCAGCGATGCCGCCGTGGGCCTCAGGATTTCGGGGAACTCCGTCAGGTTTGCGTTGACTCCGATTCCCACGATGACCGCGTGGATTACATCCGCCTCCGCTTCCATCTCGCACAGGATGCCGGCCAGTTTCCTTCCGCGCCACATGATGTCGTTGGGCCATTTCACGCCCGCCTCTCCGCAGCCCTCGGCGCGGAGCGCGCGCAGCACCGCGGAAGCGGCCACCAGGGACAACTGCGGCGCCAGAAGCGGCGACACGGCGGGCTTCAGCAGCACGGACAGATAGACGTTGCCGCCCGGCGGCGAGAACCAGTCCCGCTGAAAACGGCCGCGGCCCCGGCTTTGAGAGCCGGCCGCGACGGTTGCGCCTTCGGGGAACTCGGCGATGCGGGAGCGCAGAAACGTGCTGGTCGAGTCGATCTCCGCGAAATACCGGTAAGGCCGGCCGATCAGGCGTGTCCGGAGCAGCGGCGTCACTTCTTCCGGTATTGCCAGTTGCGTTCGGGCCTTCAGCCTGTAGCCGCGGCGGGGCGACGCCTCAATGCCGTATCCGAGTCCCCGCAGGCGGCGCACCTGCTTGCAGACGGCCATTCGGGACACCCCGAGTTCCTCGACGATCCGGGCGCTGGACACCCATCCGTCAGTGACGGAGAGAGCCGAAAGGATACGGTCAGACGTGCTGGTCGCCTTCATGTGACGCGCTTTGTCCAATGTCAACGACGACACAGCATATGGTTTACGTTATGCCGGTCAACCGTTTTCTCGCCGCTGCTCCCGTGCGCGATTCCTGTGTCCCGGACGGGCTTGATAAATAGCATGAAATTTCTCTTGCTGCGGGACGGCGTTTTGGTAAAGTCTACTTTGTCTATCATAGAACTAGAGCACTCATGGCCATGAAAGTGTCAAGCAAGGGGCGATACGGCGTGCGGTTCATGATGGACCTCGCGACGCACGAGAAGGAAGGGAACGTGACCCTGAGGGAGATCTCCCGCAGGCAGGCCATCTCGGAGAAGTACCTGTGGCAGGTGGTGAACCCGCTCAAGAAGGAAGGGTTGATCCGGGCCGTCGCCGGTCCGGGCGGGGGATTCGCGCTTGCCCGCGCGCCGGCCGCTATCACCCTTGGCGACATCCTCGGCGTGCTCGAAGGAGACAGCGCGCTGGTGGCCTGCACTGACGAGCCTGCCGCGTGTCCGCGAAGCAATGCGTGCGCCGCGCGCGAAGTGTGGAAGGAGGTGGCGCAGAAGTTGACCGGGATTTTGGCCTCCATTACGCTGGCCGGCATGGTTGAAAGACAGCGGGCAATGGAGCAGAGGTCCGCCAAGGAGTACTGCATATAGAAGGCGAAGGAGGAGGAAGGAAAAATGACGGGCAACAGCAAGTGGAGATTCGACACGCAGGTGATTCACGCCGCGCAGACGCCGGAGGAATGGAAATGGGCGACCCAGGCGCCGATCTTCCAGACGGCTTCCCACCGCTTTGAGACGGCCGAAGAGCTCTCGGACGTCTTCGCCGGCCGGAAGCCCGGCTTCATCTACCAGCGGCTCCGCAACCCGACCAACCAGACGCTGGAGAAACGCATGACGTTGCTGGAAGGCGGTCTCGACGCCGTGGTGACCGGTTCGGGCATGGCCGCCGTGACCGACGCGATCCTGGCGATCTGCCGCGCGGGAGACGAGATCGTCTCGGGCAATTCCCTGTTCATGTCCACGTTCCTGCTGTTCAACAACGTGTTCAAGAAGTTCGGGATCCAGGTGAAGCTGGCCGAGAGCGCCGATCTGGACGCGTGGAAGGCCGCCGTGACGGACAAGACCAGGCTCCTGTTCGTGGAAACGATCGGGAATCCCAAGATGGACGTCCCCAACATCCGGGCGCTCGCCGAACTGGCGCATGCCAACCGCGCTCCGTTGATCGTGGACAATACCCTGGCCACGCCGTATCTGTTCCGCCCCTTCGAGCACGGGGCCGACGTCGTGGTCCATTCGACCACCAAGTATCTGAACGGCCACGGGTCGGCCGTCGGGGGCGTGGTGATCGATGCCGGCCGGTTCGACTGGCCGGCGGACAAGTATGCGGACTTCAGCCTCTACAAGGAGCGCAAGGGGAAGCTGGCCTACATCGACAGGGTGTGGCGGGAAATCCACATCAACTTCGGCACCAGCCAGGCGCCGTTGCATTCATACCTCACGCTGATCGGGCTGGACACCTTGGCGTTGCGTATGGAACGGCACCAGAGCAACGCGATCAAGGTGGCGGAGTTTCTGCAGGGGCACGGCAGGGTCAAATGGGTGAACTTCCCCGGCCTGCCGGCGAGCCCGGCGCATGAAGCCGCCAAGGCGCAGTTCGAGGGCAAGGGCTATGGCGCGCTGTTGACGTTTGGCCTGGAAGACGAAAAGGCCTGTTTCGAATTCATCCGACGGCTGAAGCTCGTTTACCACCTGGCGAACCTTGGCGACTGCAAGACGCTCGCGATTCATCCGTGGTCCTCGCAGTACGTCACCTTTACCGAGGACGCCAGGAGGGCGAACGGCATCACGCCGGATCTGGTCCGCGTTTCCGTGGGGATCGAGGCTGTCGAGGACATTCTTGAGGACATCGACCAGGCATTGGGAACGGTCTGAACGGAGGAAGGAGGCAACCGCAGATGAACCGACACGATGATATCACCACGACTGTGGGCGGGACTCCGCTGGTCCGGATCCGCAAGCTGATCCGGGGGGGCGGAACCGTGCTGGCCAAGTTGGAGAGTCATAACCCGCTGGCATCGGTGAAGGACCGCATCGGCGTGTCCATGATCGACGCCGCCGAACGGGACGGGAAGATCCGCCCCACGACGCTCGTCATCGAACCGACGAGCGGCAACACGGGAATTGCCCTGGCCTTTGTGTGCGCGGCGCGGGGCTACAGGCTCATGCTGACGATGCCGGAATCCATGAGCCTGGAGCGGCGCAAGGTCCTGAAGGCGCTCGGAGCGGAGGTCGTTCTGACCCCGGCGCCGGAAGGCATGCCCGGCGCGGTGCGCAAGGCGCTGGAGATTGCGCAGGCCGAGAAGGATTCTTTCGTGCCGCAGCAGTTCGAGAATCCGGCCAACCCGGAGATTCATCGGCGGACGACGGCCGAGGAGATATGGAGCGACACGGACGGCAAGGTCGATATCCTCGTGAGCGGGGTCGGCACGGGCGGGACGATCACCGGCGTCGCGGAAGTCATCAAGGCGCGCAAGCCCTCCTTCAAGGCGGTGGCCGTGGAGCCGGCGCAAAGCCCGGTCATCACGCAGACGCTCGCCGGGCAGCCCCTGAAGCCGGGCCCCCACAAGATCCAGGGCATCGGCGCCGGCTTTGTTCCCAAGGTGCTGAACGTCAAGATCCTGGATGAAGTCATCGCCGTGGACCAGGCGGAGGCCGTTGAATGGGCGCGCCGCGCGGCCAGTGACGAAGGCCTGTTCGTCGGCATCTCCAGCGGCGCCGCCCTGCGCGCCGCATCCATTGTGGCCGAACGTCCGGAGAACAGGGACAGGCTGATCGTCGCGATCATTCCCAGTTTCGGCGAGCGCTACCTGTCCACCGTTCTCTTCGAGCACATCACGGCCTGATCCCGGCCGGGCGCTTCGAGCGGGGATAACGGAGAGGTCACGCGTGAAGTTTGCAACCAGGGCCATACGGATGGGACAGCCGCCGGATCCGGCGACCGGCGCGATTGTGGCGCCGATCTACCAGACGGTGAATTTCGTCTTCGAGGACATCGGCCGGCCGCGGGCGTACGAGTACTCGCGGAGCGCCAACCCGACGCGCTCGGCCCTGGAGGAATGCCTGGCCGGCCTGGAGGAGGCGAAGTTCGGCCTGG
Source organism: Lentisphaerota bacterium (assembly GCA_016873635.1). Lineage (GTDB taxonomy): Bacteria > Verrucomicrobiota > Kiritimatiellia > UBA8416 > VGWJ01 > VGWJ01. Next base: position 25,483 of record VGWJ01000050.1, read on the forward strand.
CGTTCGGTTCCGGCATGGCGGCGGCGGATGCCGTGCTCTCGCTGCTGCGGCCGGGCGACCACGTGGTGTCCTCCCGGCACATCTACGGCGGAACGTTCCGGATATTCGAAAAGGTCTATGTTCCGCGGGGCGCGACCTTCACCTACGTGGAAGGCACGCGCCCGGAGGCGTTCGCCGAGGCGATGCGCCCCGCCACGCGACTGTTATGGATCGAGACGCCGGCGAATCCGCTCCTCCAGCTCGTGGACGTGGCGGCGGTGGCGGCCGTTGCCCGGCGTTCGGGGGCGCGGCTGGTGGCCGACAACACTTTCGCGTCCCCCTTCTTTCAGCGTCCACTGACGCAGGGCGCCGACGTCGTGTTGCACAGCACGACCAAGTATATCGGCGGGCACAGCGACGTGATCGGCGGGGCGGTTGTCGTCAACGACCCCGAGCTTCACAGTCAGATCAAGTTCTACCAGAACGCCGTCGGCGCGGTGCCGGGTCCCCAGGATTGCTGGCTGACGCTCCGCGGGTTGAAGACGCTGGCGGTGCGCATGCGGCAACACGAGGCGAATGCGCGGGCCGTCGCCGCGTTCCTGAACCGTCACCCCAAGGTTCAGGAGACGATCTACCCGGGGTTGCCGGGCCACCCCCAGCACGAGCTGGCGAAGGCGCAGATGGACGGATTTGGCGGCATTGTCACGTTCAGGCTTCCCGGCGGACGCGAGCAGGCGGCGCGATTCGTCAAGGGCCTGAACCTGTTCCTGTTTGCCGAGAGCCTGGGGGGCGTGGAGTCGCTGGTCTGCCATCCGGCGACCATGAGCCACGCCTCCATGTCGGCGGCGGAACGGGAGGCGCTCGGCATCACCGAGGGCACGCTGCGCCTCTCGGTCGGCATTGAGGATGCGGACGACTTGATCCAGGACTTGGATACGGCGTTGCGCGGGTGCTGAGTTCGCGGCAGATGGCCGGGAGGAAGCGGGATGACGGAGTATCAGGAGAAGCCGGGGCTTGATCGCGTGGAGGCTGCCCGCGAT
>VGWJ01000051.1 GCA_016873635.1 Lentisphaerota bacterium
GCTATGAGGGCGATCCCGCGGCGGACAACGACTATGGCAGCGCCCTGATCGAATCCGTGGAGCTGGTCAAGGTCGAACCGGTCGTCCGGCCCAAGGTGTCGTCGTCCCTGGTGCCCGAGATGGTGCTCATACCGGGCGGCAAGTTCACGATGGGCTCGGACAAGGGCGATGTGGACGAGCAGCCGCGCCACGAGGTGACGGTGTCCGGGTTCGCGCTGGCGAAGTACGAGGTGACGAACGAGGAGTTCGAGCGTTTCGCTCCGGAGCACCGTTCGATGCGCAACGGCAATTCCTGGCGCGACCGCGAGCCGGTGGTGGCGGTGAACTGGGAGGACGCGATCCAGTACTGCAACTGGCTGTCGGAGAAAGCGGGGCTGACGCCGGTGTACAAGGCCCGGGGCAAGCATACGACGCCGTACATCAACGGGACGTTCTTCACGATGGACCCGAAGGCCGACGGGTTCCGGCTGCCGACGGAGGCCGAGTGGGAGTATGAGGCCTCGGGCCGCGGGGAAGGGCGCCTGTATCCGTGGGGCAACGCCGCGCCGGTTCCGTACGTGCACGGCAACTTCATGGCGCCGGCGGATGCGCAGGGTCCGCGCCTGCCGCGGCGGTCCGTGGACGCCAACGGGGTGGTGGTGGTCGGCTCCTATCCGGCCGGGGCCAGCCGCGACGGCATCCTGGACATGGCGGGGAACGTGGCGGAATGGTGTTTTGACTTCTACAACTATCCGTACCCGTCCGAGGCGCAGACCGATCCGGTCTCCAAGAAGCCCAGCGTCTATCAGGTGATGCGCGGCGGCTCGTGGAGCTACTACGGCAGCCCGCGTGTGACGGACCGCGATTACAACACGGCGGTGTACCCCGGCCACGCCTACTACGGGTTCCGCGTGGCGATCAACGAGGAGGGCTGGAAGAAGGTGAAGCAGTAGGGTGGAGGGATGAAAGCAGGAGGACATCGATGAAGAAGGCAATGAGTCGGCTGGCGAGAGCGGCTGCCGTGCTGGCGGCGGGGTTCGTGAACGCGGCGGAGCCGGCGGCGGCGAAGTCGCCATGGCCGCTCTGGGACGGCAAGGAATCGGTGGCGGACTACGCCAAGCGTGCGGGGATCAAGGACGTGGATCTGACGCTGGATCTCGGGGGAGGCGTCGCGATGAAGCTGACCCTCATTCCCGCCGGCAAGTTCAATATGGGCGGGCTCGATGAGCTGCGTGAGAACATCGAAGGGGTCGAGGTGGTGATCCAGGAAGGATGGGGGCCGCATTGGATTCTACCCGGTCGTGATGTGACAATCAGCCAGCCCTATTACATGGGGGTGTACGAGGTGACGCAGGAGCAGTACGACCAGGTCATGGGGGCGGATCCGGCCCGGGAAGCGCGGTATGACAAGAACTCGCCCAATGCCCGCGACCACAGTTTCCGCTATGGCTACGGAGACGATGTGCTGACCCGGGGCAAGACCTATCCCGAGGGCACGCTTGCCTGGGAGGAAGCCGCGCAATTCTGCGAGAAACTCGCGGCCAAGGCCGGCATGCCGGTCTGGCTGCCCACCGAGGCGCAGTGGGAATACGCCTGCAAGGCGGGAACCACGACGCTGTATCCCTGGGGCGATGACCCCTCCCAATGGAAGCAGTACATGAACTTCACCCAGGTGAAGGAAGGGGAGACTCCGGAAACGGCCAAGGAAACCAGCGGGTTCCATGGCAAGCTGGCGCCGGTGGGGTCGTTCAAGCCCAACAACTGGGGCCTCTATGATATGCTCGGCAATGTCGCGGAGTGGTGTCATGACTGGTACACGCAGAATTTTCTTGGCGCGCCGACCCGCGATCCGGCCGGGCCGGGGATCACCATGCCAAGCGGAGGGTGGTGTCACGTGGGCCGTGGTGGCAAATACAAGACGCAGTATGCCCCGCCCGGCAGCATTGACCGCTGGTCGCACCACATGTCCCCGCGGAGCGGGTTCCGTGTCGTCGTGGCTTTGAAGTCCACCACCCCGACGCCGCAGGGGGCGGTGGTTGCCTGGCTCCTGGGCACGGGCGAGCACTTCCTCAAGGCGCCGGCCAAGGACAAGACTGCTTCCACGGCGGGTCGCAGCTTGCAATCCAACGTAGGGCCGTCGCTTGTCGAAGGCCGCGGCTCGCCGACAAGCGGCGGCCCTACAGGTGACGCAACGGCGTCGCCTACCGGTACGGAACAGTCGAAACTGCGTGTGCCGGCGGGCTGCCGCGCGGCGCCCGGGGCGCAGGCCGAGCCCTATACCAAGTCCGGCTGGGCGCAGGCGGTCATTCACGAGGCCAGCGGCATGGAGATGGTCTATATCCCGGCGGGGAACTTTCGTATGGGAACCCCGCTTGATTTCCTGCCGTCCCAGTCGGAGCGGAGTTACTTGGCCAGGTCCGAGAAGCCGCACCGGGTGACCTTGACCCGTGGGTTCTACATGGGCAAGACCGAGGTGACCCAGGCGCAGTGGGAGCAGGTGATGGGGTACAACCCGTCGCTGTTCAAGAACGTGGGTCCGGAGGCGCCGGCGGACACCGTGTCCTGGGATGACTGCCAGGATTTCTGCAAGAAGGCTGGCGGCGGGCTGCGCCTTCCGACCGAGGCGGAGTGGGAATATGCCTGTCGGGCGGGGACGGAAGGCCGCTATGCCGGAGAACTGGAAGAGATGGGCTGGTACGTCGGCAACAGTGGCGGCACTACGCACCCTGTCGGCAAGAAGCAACCGAATGCCTGGGGGCTTTATGACATGCACGGCAACGTGCGGGAGTGGTGCCAGGACGTGTATGCCATTGAGTACCCCGACGGCGCGGCGACGGATCCGACCGGCCCGGCGAAGGAGGGTGATTACCGTGCCGTCCGGAGCGGCAGTTGGGCCGACTATGCCTTCTTCTGCCGTTCGGCAGTCCGCGACGGAATAGCCACGGCGTTGTTCAGCAAAGGCAAGAAGAACATTTGGGAGGAGGCCAAGAAGGCAGCCTCCTATGGACATCGTCCCAATTTCGGCTGCCGGTTCGTGATCACCGCGGCCGGCGCTCCGTGAGGAAGATTTTGCGTTATGCCTCGTCCTTCTACCCCGTCTCCGGCGACAGGCGGGTGGAGAGGACGTGGAGGATTAAGTAGAAAGACGAAGGAGAAGGAGACTCCATGCACGTGACGAATATGTTCATGACAGCCTTGGTTCTCGGCGCGGTCCTGACGGCCTCGGCTGAACGGGCCGCCGCGGGACCGCAATACCCGGCGCTGGAGAAGTTCACCCGGGCGATGAAGGACGGCCGGAAGGTGAAAATCGCATATTTTGGGGGGTCGATCACGTGGGGCGCCACGGCCAGTGACCCGCTCAAGACTTCCTGGCGTGTCCGGGTGACCGCAGCCCTGGAGTCCGACTTCCCTCGGGCGCGCATCCAGGCGATTGATGCCGCCATCGGCGGGTTGCCGTCGAAGCTCGGCGTGTTCCGGATGGATCGCGACGTGCTGCCGTACAAGCCCGATCTGTGTTTCGTCGAGTTTGCGGTCAACGACCGGGACGTCAACGACAGTGCGGAAACGGTGGAAGGCATTATTCGCAAACTGCGGGCCTGTCGCGAGGACATGGCCATCGTGCTGGTGATTATCGGCAACATCAGCATGAAGGGGATCTACGACAGCCCCGTTGCCGGGCAGCAGACCGAACTGGCCAACTACTACGGCCTGCCGTGCATCGATGTCTATTCCGCCGTCAAGACCAAGCTCGACGGCGGGCTCAAAACCACTGACATCCTCACCGACGGCACCCATCCCAACGACGCGGGCTATCGTCTCTACGCCGACATCATTTTGGCGGAACTGGGGCGGCTCGCCGGCGCCAGGGGACCGGCCAAGCCTGCTCCCGACAAGCCCCTGACGACCAACCGTTACGAGTCGGCGACGATGGTCGAATTGGCCAAACTCCCCGACCTGGGCGGGTGGAAGGTGGATAGCCCGTCAGTGGTGGGCACGTGGTTTGATCAGCAGCCGTCGCGGTGGCAGTCTTCGGCCGTCGTGCCGGTTAAAGACGGGGCCGAACTGGCGACGGAGGAGCTATGCAGCGGCCTGGGGCTCTACTACGAACTGACGGGCAACGGCGGGCCCATCGTTCTGGCGGCCGACGGCAAGACGGTGCTGGATATTAAGACCGCTCAGACGCTACCCTTCCAGCGGGTCAGTTGCAGCTTTGCCCTGTTGGATGGGCCGGCTCAGAGGCGCAAGGTGACGCTGACCGCTCCGCAGGCTGCCAACACCAAGGCCGCGTACCTGCTCTATACGCGATAGGATGAGACGATGACCGGACGATGGACAGCGTTCATGGCCGCCGTGGCGATACTGGCGGTTTGCGCCGGGTGCGGAATCGGCCGGAGCGGCGAGGGATCGGCCGGCGAGCGGTTGGATCGCGGGTGGGACCGGTACCGTCTGGGCGAGTTCAGCCTCGCATTGAAGGATTTCGAGGCGGTGGCGCAAAGCGCGCAACCCGGCAGTTCGAACCACCTGGCGGCGCTGTATGCCCAGGCGACGACGTGGAACCTGCGCCGGCCGGATGAGGATACGGCGCGGGCGGAACGATTGTATCGCCAGGTGATCGCCCTGGCGCCGACGAACGACCTGGCGGCGTGGAGTTGGCTGGCGCTGGCGCGGAGGAAATCCGTGCCGGTGGGCGGGGAGACTCCGCCCCTGCAGCCGCAGGTCGAGGCTTATCAGGAAGTCATTGACCGGTTCCCCTTCCATCTCGCGGGCGAGGAAGCCTTTTTGCATCAGCAGGCCGCGCGGCTGGAGCAGCCGGACGAGGCGCGGACCCGGGAGGTCCTGGCCGCGCTGGAGACCTTCCTGCGCACGCATCCGCAGAGCCCCTGGCGCGGCGCGGCCTATGGGCTCGTCGAGCACTGTTGCGCCATGCTCGGGTTGCGCGAGCAGCGTGTGGACGCGGTCTTTCAGGCGTGGCGGGCGGCGGAAGCTGAGACGACCAATCGAACAAGCAATCTGTCGTGGACCTACTGGAAGATCGCCACGCTGGCGGAGTTCGAGACCGGCGACTTCACCATGGCCCGCGAGTACTACCGCAAGTTCATCGCCGAGTACCCCACGGAGCAGCGGGTCTTCCTCGCGAAGCAGGAACTGAAGCGGATGGACGAACTGGAGGAAAGAATCAGGGGGCAGGAGCAGCCATGATTGCCCGGGCCTGGTCATTTCTCCGGCGAAATTTCGCGTTGCTCTTTGTCGCCGCCGTCTTCGCCTGGTCGGTTTTTGCCATTGTGTCCTACCGCAAGGTCGGGATGCCGCCGGGCGCGAAGATTCAACTCCGGATCGGGCATTGGCAGTTGGAGGCGGGCGTGCGGGAAGCGTTCGACCGGCTGGCGGAGGAATACCGCCGGCTGCATCCGGAGGTCTCGATTGTCCAGGACGCGATTCCCGAGAGTTCGTACGGCACGTGGATGACGACGCAACTGATGGGCGGGACGGCGCCGGACATGATCGAGGTCGGGTCGGGCTTGCCGTACAACGTGCTGCTGGGTTACCACAGCCGCTACTTTGTGCCGCTCACCCCGTACGTGAACGAGCCGAACCCCTACAACCGCGGTACGCCGCTGGAGGGTGTGCCCTGGCAGAAGACATACAAGGACGGCATGCGCGGCAGCTACGTGGGTGAACTGACGCAGTACATGACCGTGCCGCTGGCCCAGTTCGGCATCCGCGTCTTCTACAACAGGAATCTGCTGCGGAAGCTGACCGGGCTGGACGAAGCGCCGCACGACTACCGCGCGTTCATCCGGGTTTGCGAGACCATCCGCGGACGATCGGACGAGCAGGGCAGGCCGTACACACCGATTACCAGTTCGGGCTATCACGCGGGCATGTGGGATGGCTTCATGTGTGCGCCGCTCACCTATGGAGCCGTGCGGCGCGTGGATTTCAACCGCGACGGCGCGGTCGGCAGCGACGAGCTGTTCGTGGGGTTCAAGACGGGGCAGATAGGGTTCGACTTTCCGCCTTATGAGGCGCGGTTCCGGATGCTGCGCGAACTGACCGACCAGTTCCAGACCGGCTTCACGGGGCTGGGGCGCGACGAGGCGGTGTTCCTGTTCGCCCAGCAGCGGGCGGTGTTCATCACGACCGGCACGTGGGATGCGGGCAGCCTGGTGGAGCAGGCGCGCGGCGTGTTCGAGGTCGGCATCATGGACTTCCCGGCGCCGGCGAGGGATGACCCCGAATTCGGCGCGATCGTGCAGGGGCCGGTCTATGAGAACCCGTCCGCGGCATTTGCGTTCGCCATCACGCGAACCTCCAGGTATCCGGAAGTGGCCCTGGACTTTCTGCGCTTTCTCGGCAGCCGGGGGTGGAATCAGGAGTTGAACCGGATCATCGGCTGGATACCGGCCATCCAGGGCGCCAGCGTCTCGCCCCTGGTCAAGGCGTTCGAGCCGCATCTGGAAGGCGTGTTCGGAGCATTCCCGGTGGACGGCCTGGGCGGGGAGACGGGCATCAAGTGGGGGCAGCAGTTTTCGCTCTTCCAGGTGCACCAGACCGATTACAAGCAGATGGTCGCCGAGTTCCTGCCGTTCTACCTGACGCGCGGGGTGGAGGAATTGGCTGAGCTGCATCGCAACCGGCGGCGCGGCGTGCGGGGGGACGAGCAGTTTGTGGCGGGCGTTCGGGCTCGCGCGATGGCCGGCTCCGGCGAGGAGGCGGTGGCGCGTTGGAGCGGGTACCGCGGGATGACGGCGGGCCGCCTGTTCAGCCGGAACCTGGGCGCGGCCCAACTGCAGACGCGTCTGGACGCGGGCGTTGTCACCAACGCGGTGGGCCCCTACGAGTTCAGCCCGGAGGTGGTCGCCCGGGTGCGGGCGCGGCTTGCGGGCGGGGATAGGGAGGTTCGGTAGCCATGCCGGGACGCGACATCAAGTGGCGGGAAATCCGGCACCACTGGGAGATTTACCTGTTTGTGCTGCCGACGCTGCTGCTGATCGGGCTGTTCGTCTACTACCCCGCCGCCAGCGGCGTCTTCCACAGTTTCTTCCGCTGGAATGGGGCGGACATCTCCGAATTCGTCGGCCTGAAGAACTACATTGACCTCTGCAAGTCCTCGGAGTTCTGGCGCTCGTTCAAGGTGGCGCTGATCCTGGGCGCCTGGAACGTGGTCAAGATGATCCCCGCGTTGATGGTGGCGATCTGCATCCATCGTTGCCGCAGCGCCCGGATGCAGTTCTTCTACCGAGCCATGTTCGTCGTGCCGATGGTGATTCCCGGATTGGTGGTGGTGCTGATCTGGCGGTCGTTCTTTTTCGAGGCCACCTCCGGCTACCTGAACCGGTTCCTGCTGTCGTCGGGGCTGTTTGACTTGCTTGTGCGCATGGACCAGTGGTTCCACTGGGGCGGTATCTTCGTGCCGGGGCAGATGCCGGCCTGGCTGGGCGACCCGCGCTTGATTCTGACCTCCTGCGTGGTCTGGGGCTTCCCCTGGGTGGGCTCGTTTGCCGTGCTCACGCACCTGGCGAAACTGCAGGGCATCAGCAAGGATGTCTACGAGGCCGCGGAGATCGACGGGGTCAACTGGTGGACCAAGTTCACCCGCATCGAGTTGCCCCTGATCATGGGCTCGATCTACCTGCTGCTGGTCTTTGTGATCATCGACACGATCAAGGACGCCGGCATGGTGCTGGCGCTGGCGGGCATCGGCGGCGGGCCGGGCGGCCAGGCGACGGTGCCGGCGCTGTTCATGCTCCGCAAGGCGTTCACGGAACAGGCGATGGGCTACGCCTGCGCGGTGGGCATCATTCTCACCGTGATCGTCATGGCGCTCCAGAAGGCGCTCACCTGGATCATGCAAGAGCGGCGGCCGAAAACGGCGGGCGCCGGGGCCGCGCGCGCGACGACCGCCGTCGCGCCGGATGCCGCGGCCGTCGCCCGGGCGGAGGCGCGCCAGCGAGAGCGCCTCGAACGGCGGGACGTGCCATGGCGCCACGCGCTGCGCCGGGGCGGGGAACTGGCCCTGCGCCTGAACAAGCATCTCTTCGTCTGGCTGGTGCTGGCCTTTGCCTTCCTGCCGCTTTATCTGATGGTTGTGGTCAGCTTCAAGACGAACATCCAGTTCTACGCCGCGCCGGCCGTGCTGACGCAGCCGCTGCATCCCGGGAACTGGCTCGAAGCGTGGCGGCAGGTCATGCCCACCGTGGCCAACAGCGTCTTCCTCTCGACGAGCGTCACCACGCTGACGCTCTGTTTTGCGCTGTGCGCCGCGTACTTCTTCGCCCGGCAGCGGATGCCGCTGTCCGGTTTCTTCTGGAACGCGATCCTGATCCTGATGATGATGCCGATGATCGCCAACATGGTCCCCCTGTTCCGGCTGCTGATGGACCTGAACCTGATCAACACGTTCGCGGCCCTGATCCTGGTGGGCGCCGCCTCGGGGCAGGTGTTCGCCATCTTCGTGCTGCGCAACTTCGTCGCGGACATCCCCGGGGACCTCTACGAAGCGGCCGAGATCGACGGGGCCAGCCACTTCCAGCAACTGGGCCACGTCGTGCTCCCGCTTTCCGGCCCGATCCTCGGCACGGTCGGCGTGATGCAGTTCATCGCGGCGTGGAACGAGTTCGTGCTGCCGCTGCTCGTCATGCGCGACCACGCGCGGCTGCCCGTGATGGTGCAGTTGCTCCGCATGGCGGGCGAGTACCTGAAGTTCTGGGGGCCGCTGATGGCGGGATACGCGATGGCGAGCATCCCGATCATCCTGCTGTTCCTCTTCTCGATGAAGCTGTTCGTGCGCGGCCTGACCGAGGGCGCGGTGAAAGGGTAGGGGTCCCATGGCAAAGGTCACACTGAAGAACGTCGACAAGGTGTACCCCGGCAACGTCAAGGCCGTGGAGAATTTCAGCCTCGAAATACGCGACGGCGAGTTCGTCGTGCTGGTCGGTCCGTCCGGCTGCGGCAAGTCCACGACGCTGAGGATGGTTGCCGGCCTGGAGGAAATCAGCGGCGGCACCATCGCGATCGGGGAGCGCGTGGTCAACGACATCCCGCCGAAGGACCGCGACATCGCGATGGTGTTCCAGAACTACGCGCTCTATCCCCACATGACGGTGCGGGAGAACCTGGCGTTCGGCCTGAAACTGAGGAAGTTTCCGAAGCAGGAAATCGCGGCGCGGGTGGACGAGGCGGCGCGGATCCTGGGGATCGCGGAACTGCTGGACCGGCGGCCGAAGGCGTTGTCCGGCGGGCAGCGCCAGCGCGTGGCGGTGGGGCGGGCGATCGTTCGCAAGCCCGCGGTGTTCCTGTTCGACGAGCCTCTGTCCAACCTCGACGCCAAGATGCGGGTCCAGATGCGGGTGGAGATCAGCCGCCTGCACAACCAGTTGGGCGCGACGATGATCTACGTGACCCATGACCAGGTCGAGGCCATGACCATGGGCGAGCGGATCGTGGTGATGAAGGATGGCGTGATCCAGCAGGTCGCCGACCCGCTGGGCCTGTACGACAGGCCCGCCAACCGGTTCGTGGCCGGCTTTATCGGAATGCCGCCGATGAACATCTTCGCGGGACACATCCGGAGCGACGGCGAGACGCTGGTGTTCGAGGGGCCGGTCGGATTCCGCGCTCCGGTCCCGGACAAGGACCGGGCGGCGCTGGCGGCGTACCGGGACCGGCCGGTGACGCTGGGACTGCGGCCCGAGGACATTGGATCCGCGGCGGCGGAGCAGTTGGCCGGCGCCCCGCGAATCCGCGCATCGGTCGAGGTCATCGAACCCATGGGCTCGGAATCATACGTTTATTTCCGTTTGGCAGACGTGACGTTCATCAGCCGGGTGGATGCCCACCGGAAGTTCCGCGTGGGCGAATCGGCCGCGCCCGCGGTCTTCATCGGCAAGGCCCATTTCTTCGACCCGGCGACCGACCGGCGGATCGAGACAACGACTTCCTGACCCGTCGCATGACCACAAAGCAACTCGGAAGACGCGTGGTGTAATTCAGGATTAGTAGTTTGCAAACAACGCGACCCAAGACTACATTGTCTCGTCATCCAAAGTGAAATGGAATGCGGGTGGAGGCGGCGGAATGAGGGTGATTCATGCAAGGGTATTGGCGCTTTCGACGGCGCTGAGTTTCCTGGCGGCTGGCGCCTGTCTTGCCGAGACTCCCGAGGCGTCGCTGACCGCCGAAGACTTCGCGAAGCTGGACACCTTCGAGTCCGTCGTTCTGAAAAAGGCGGACAAGGCGTTTGCCTCCAGGGAATACAGAAGCGCCGCGGCGGCCTACGACAGCTTTCTCCAGCAGTTTCCCCGCTCCGGGGCTACGCCCTACGCGCTGTTGCGCAAGGGCCGGTGCCTCCAGCTCGACAACAAGCGCTTCGACGCGATCAAGGTCTACAACGAAGTGATGGACTACTTTCCCAACGTCGTGGCCTACGCGGGTGCCGCGCTGTACCACGTCGGGGACTGTCACCGGTTGAACGGCGATATCCTGGAGGCCATAAAGGCGTGGGCCGAGATGGCCCGGGACGTCGACTACCGGAAGCACGTTCTCGCCGCGGACGCCATCAACCAGCTCGCCGACAACTTCGCCAAACAGGAGCAATGGAAGGAGGCGGCGGCCTACTACCTGCAGGTGGGCGTGGATTTCCGGCTCAGCAATCGCCCGGCCGCCGCCTACGCCATCGAGCAGTTGGTCCGCTGCCACGTCCGGGCGCAACCCGACGAGCCGATGCTGCGTGCCGCTTACGACAAGTTCCGAACCTTCGAGGCGGAACCGCGCGCGGGCGACGACCGCGACTACTGGCGGCGGGTCATGGAGGCCGTCGACCGTTACAGCAACTTCGCCGAAGCCGATAAGGACAACCGCGATCGCTACTACAAGTACTGGGCCAGGGCCATGGAAGGCAAGCACCCGGACTGGGACGATTTCCAGATCACCCTGGCGCGCTATGAACTGGCATACGAAGGGGACGCGACGAAGTGGATGGAGCGGCTGGACAAACAGTTCGCCCAGTATCAGAAGGAGGGCAACTACGACCGCGTGGTGAAGTGGATCGGCGCCTACGCCTCCCGCCGTCCGAAGGTGGACGAGTATTACGCCAGACTGGCCTTCGACAAGATGAGCAACGCGCAGATCCTCAGCCTCATCCGTGTGCTCTACGGGCAGAACATCGATGCGGCCATGGCGCGCAACGCGATCGGCAAGCTTAAGGGCGAGCAGATGACGGACAACGATCGGGAGGATCTGGCCCGCTGGATCTGGCAGCGCGACGAGGAAGGGCTGCGCATGGTGTGCGGCTCCATGAAGGACGCCGACCGCGGAAACATGTTGCTGGTTCGCTTCTTCCGCGAAACGCGCCAGCCCGACAAGGGGCTGAAACTGGTGGACGCCCTGACCAAGGTCTCTTCGTATGCCAAGGAGGCGTATTGGAGCAAGGGCCAATTCCTGCAGTGGAAGAAGCAGTGGCAGGTGGCCATTTCCGCGTACCGGCTCTGCGACGATCCGCCCAGAACCATCTTCTGTATCGCCGAGTGCCTGCTGAGCGACGGCCATCTCGATCAGGCGATCGAGAACCTGCGGGAGATCGAGAACTTCTTCAAGAACGAGGCGCCCGAGGCCGGGTTGCGCATCGCCTACGCGTATCGCGTCACCGGCGATCAGAAACAGTACATCGCCTCATTGCGCGGGGTCATGAAGAAATACCCGAAGAGCCGACAATCGAACCAGGCGCATCAGGAGTTGGAGAGTCTGGGGATCAAGATAGGAGGAGGCGTAGATGCGGAATAGCAATATAAGGAATTCGGAATTCGATTTGGCCTCTGAGCGGTGCTCCGGCTTGTCCATGCCTCTAGAAGCTTCGTCGGGAGCTTGGTCGACCGACCCATTGGCCCGACAGCATCTTTCGGCAAAACTCGCGACGAAGGGCTTTAGAGCCGGTGTCGCGGCCATCGTCTGTGTGCTGATGCTGGCGGCCTTGCCGGCATGGGCGGCCCGCGAGGCGAAGGTGCAGGGGGAAGCCGGGGAAGGCGACATGGAGGCCAGCCGCCTGCTCGACAAGGCCAACGAGCTGCTCACGGCGGGCGAGAGCGAGCGCGGCGTCAGGATGTTGGAGACGGTCGTCGAACAGTACCCGGCCAGCCGGGTGCGCTTCGCCGCCTACCTGGCGCTGGGACGCCATTGCGTGAATGCCAGCGACCACGTGAAGGCGGTTAGCTACCTGAGCAACCTCAAGGGCCTGGAGAATGCCGCCGAAGAGGTGGCGCCCGCCGATCGCGAGATCTACCTCGAGGGGATGTACCTGATGGGAACCGCCTACTTCCAGATGCGCAACTACGAGGCCGCTTTCCCCATTCTGCGCAAAATCACCAGCAACTACGCCAACACGGTCTGGGCGAACCAGGCCTACTACTACATCGGCATGTGCCATTTTGTGCAGCAGAACTGGAGCAAGGCCGTCGAGGCGCTGAACCTGGTCGGCACCTTCGTCGACGTGGACGCCGAGGCGGCCAAACTGGTCGAGGCCGGACGCCGGTTCTACTTGAAGGTGACCGACCGGGACTTGCCGGTCCTGGTCAGGCTTGGCAAACAGACCTGGGCGGAGATCGCGACGACGCATGGCGACCGGGAGAAGATCGAGTGCATTCCGCTGGGCTTGGACGCGACGGTCCTGATTGGCTCGATCGCCTCGGAGATCGGCGCGTCCTGCCCGGGCGATGGCGCCCTGCAGGTCCTGGGCGGCGACACCGTGACGGTGCGCTACACCGATGCGAATTCGCGGGAGGGAATTCCCAACGTGGTGCGCGAGGCGAAGGTCCGGGTGGTCTCCTCGGGCGCCCCCTCCTTCACGCTCGGCGATTTCGAAACCCCCGCTTCCGCCGTGTTCCTGGATCAGCCGCTGTGCCTGGCGCTCTACGATGTGGATCTGGACACCAGCGACGCCGCCGAAACGGCGACCGTGAAACTCATTTCGCGCTACGTGCAACAGGAGGAAGAAGCCGAGCCGAACGGCGCCGTGGACCTGAAGAAGATCCTGAGTGGCGACGAGGGCCGGCAGTACAAGACGCGCGACGAGATCACCGTGAAACTGACGGAGACCGGCTCCGCCCCCGTGCACAGCGGGCGCTTCACCGGCCGGGTTTCCGTCCAGGCCGTCCAGCCGCACAAGCCCGCCAACCCGGGCGATGACGTGCTGACCTGCGCGGTGGACGATGAAGTCGTCGTCACCTACACGGATGAATTGCACCTCGGCGGGTCCGTGGCCCGCGAGGTCCGGGCGGCGCTGCGGGCGGTCGGCGAGATCGACAACCGCCCGCGGGCCTCGCAGGACGTGGTCGCCGATCCGCTCATCCGCGCCCGGAAGAACCTGGTCGAGGCCTCGGCCTACCTCGAGCTGGCCCGCATTTTCAAGAGCATGGGGCTGGCCAAGGGCGCGAAGCAGAAGTCAATCGAGGGGGTCGATCGCGTCGATGTCATCATCCGCTCGTCCAGCCCGATCCCGTCCGACATCAAGCAGCAGGCGTTCAAGACCAAGTGGGAACTGCACATGGCCGCCGAAGACTACCAGAGCGCGATCGCTACGTGCGGCCTGTTCAACCGCCTCTATCCGGATTCGCCGCTCGTGGACGAAGCACTGATGGGCATCGCCCGCATCCGGATCGAGAACAGGGAGTACACGGCGGCGCTCAGCGTGCTGAATCAGATCCTCGCCCTGTCGAAGTCGCAAGCCAAGGCGGAGGCGCAGTTCCGCATTGCCGAAATCGCCGAGACGATGAACGCGAGCCTGCCCGCGGGCCGCGAGCGGGCCGTTCAGCAGTACAAGCTCTGCGCCGAGCAGTACCCGGACAGCGAGTTCGCCGGCCGGTCCCTGGCCAAGCTGGTGGACTACCACGTGTCAATGAAGGACTTCCTCCAGGCGAACGAAGTGCTGGAGCAGGTGTTCCAGGACTATCCGGATGCGGCCTTTCTGCCGGAGATGCTGCTGCAGTCGGTTCTGGTTGCGTACATCTCCGGCGACTACGCGAAGGCGTGGGACAAGTGCGCGCAGATTCTCTTTGAATATCCGGGCAGCCCGTCTGCGGAGAAGGCCAAACAGATGCTGCCGAGGGTCGAGGCGAAGTTGAAAGCGGGCGGCGGCTCAACGCCGGAGGTAAAACAGCCATGACGAAGTGGACGCACCACATACGGAGAACGATCTGTTCCGGGGCCACCGCGGGCGCGCTGTTCGCCGGAGCCGCAGCGGCACAGACTGCGGCCGTCGCGGAGGATCCGAAAGCCGCGTTCGGGCGACTTGTCGAGAGTGTCCAGCGGGATCCGGCCTCGGCGTCGGCCGAGACGATGGCCGAACTGATGCATCTCGGAAACCGGGCCGGGCAGCCGCAGGCGGCGGCGGCCGTGGTCAAGACGTATCTGGCCGTGCGACGCGATGTCGCCCCGGCGATCCTGCTGCGTTCCGCCGAGACGGCCGAGATGGCCGGCGACCTGCGTTCCGCCGTGGTCCGCTACAAGCAGTACCTCAAGCAGGTTCCGCCGGGCGCAGACACGTCCGCTGAGACGCTGCGGCTGTACTTCCTTCTGGTTGACGGCATGGGCGCCACGGACGACGCCTACCGCTTGATGACCGAGATGGGGAACGCCGCGCGCGCCAGCCTGCCGCTCAAGCGCTACGACGGGTGGTACCTGGCCGAGGCCCGGCGCCGCTCGGACGTCCCGTCCGTGGCCCGCCGGTTGGCCGCCGTCATGGCCGATCAGCAGCCGCTCGAGATGGAGCGCTTGGTGTGCTGGGATCACCTGAAATGGCTGGACCGGACTCTGTCCGAAGCCCGGCCCGAGTATTTTCCGGCGCTGCCGGACTGCCGCCGGATCGCCGGCATGATCCGCGAGAACGACGTCTGGAGCAAAAGCTTCGGCTTCATGACCGCGAACCTGGCCTTCCACGCCGGCGCGGCGGGCAAAGACGTCGCCACCCTCGATCGCGAATTCGGGGCGGTCGCGGCCGCGGCCCGGGCGTATGTCGACGCCGCCCCGACGGCCGAGACCGTACGGGACATTTACTGGACGTTCGCCGGAGGGCTGAACCGCTTCGATGGAAACATCTTCAACGCGCAGAGGGAGGTCAAGGCCTCGCTTTTCCCGTACGCCTTCGGCAAAATGAACGACAAGGAGCGGGCGAACATTCTCGGCTCTGCGCCGAATTGGTACCCCCAGCATTGGATCGGAGCCTTCACGACGCGCGAGCGCTACGGCGAACTGCTCGCCGCCTTCCCGGACCTCTTCCGCAAGTCGCCGGCCTCCGAATGGATTCCCCTGGTCAACGACAGCACCAATCCGGCCGTCTACAAGGCGCTGGCGCCTTTCGCCCAGGGCGTTCCCTCCGGCGATGCGCTGGTCGTCACGGCGCTCGGTTCCCATGACGACCTGTCCGCCTGCTGGCAGCGCGTGATCCAGGACTCCTGGTTCCTGCCCTCGTTCATTCATGTCGGCCTCAACGATGTCATCTGGAACCTGTTTGCCCGCTTCCCGCGCGACGAAGCGCGCAAGCTGCCGGGCGATGCCCGCGAACGCGCCCTCTTCAGGTTCGGGACCGACGTGCTCGCCAAGACGCCGGTGTTCCTGTTTGACGTCGAGTTGGCCCGCCGGTATCTGGCCTGCGCATGGAATTACAGCGGGGCGGACAGCGCGGACAAGACCCGGTTTGCCGAGAGCCTGCGCCTGTTCGACTGGATTCCCTACGCGGACCGCGAAGCCGTATTCGGGGGCGTCAACCGCCAGTTCCGCTCCTGGGCGGAGCAGAGCCGCAACCAGCAGGGTGAGTGCAAGGGTCGGGCGGACGCGGCGGTCCAGGCGCTGGACGCGGCGCGGAAGCAGCGCGAGGACGAGGCGAAAAAGCCGAACGCCAACCTGCAGGCGCTGGACGCCCGGCTGGCTGACCTGACGAAAGCGCTGGACGCCCGGAAGGCCGACCTGGCCAAGGCCGACACCGCCGCGGCCCTGATCAGCGCGCTGGAGGCGGAGTTCAGCAAGGCCCTCGACCCGAAGATCGTTGACCCCGCCAAGGCGCCGAACGATCTGTGCCGCAACCTGGCGCGCGCCGTTCTCGCGGTGAGCGATAGGAACCTGGCGGCCTACCAGGATGCCGCGCGCGCGGCGTATGCCGCGGTGCGCGCGTACCCGGCGCAGAAGACGCCTTTCGGACGCGCGACGGTGCGGTTCCTGATGCAGAACCGCCTGGACGCCTTCGATACGATCGATTTCCAGTGTGAAGTGCTGGCCGACCAGATCGCGCTCGGCTCGCCCGAGAGCGGCAACCGCGCGGCTGCCGAAGCCTACGGCCAGATCGGCGAGGGCCGCCCTTCGTGGGACAAAGCCAATCTCCTGAAGCTCAACGCCGCACTCGCCAAGGGCCTGAGGGATCTGTTCGCGCGCAACCAGCACTCGCCGACGGTGTTCGATTGGTTCCGGGGGGTGCGAAAGTTGGCGCAGGCGATGGACGCCGACCTGGACATCCTGGAGACTCTGCTCACGCGCAAGGAACTGCTGGCCGACAACCCGGATCGCGTTGTGCTGCTGATGTCGCTGGTTCGCAACGAGTTTCCGAAGTTGGCGGAGAAATACCCGCTGGAAACCTGGTTTGACGCGGCGTTCGTCGAGAACGCGCGCCAGCGCCGGTATGTGGACCGGCTGTACTTCGAGTACGGAGGGCGCGATGAGAAGGGCCTGGTGCTCCAGGCCATGGCGGAGATCTTCCAGGGCTACGACCGCCTGCCGTTCGGGTACGACGGCGGAACCGTGGTGTACAACAACCAGGACTGGTTCTGGGATTTGCAGTCCCGCGCGATGAGGGCGCCGCCCGCTGTGCGGGATGCGATGCTGGCCCGGATCGAGTCCTGTTTCGGCAAGACGCGCTTCGACGTCTACGCCAACGGCGCCATGCGCATGGCGATGCTGTCGATCGGCGGCCCGGCCGACCGCAAGCGGTTCTTCGACTCGCTCAACGCCTGGGTGGCGGCGCGCGAACAGGAGCCCGTCCGGGCGGCAACGCAGCCGCCGCTGTCGCCGCTGGCCGTCCTGCGCGGGGCCGACCTGACCGACAGCGAGCTGAATGGGCTGATCCGCCTTGTGCAGCTCGGGCCCACGTGGAACCTCGGGTGGCTCGGCGATCTCGACCGGCTCGTGTACGAAGGGCTGATGGCCAGGCAACGCAGCCGCGAACTGTTCGCCCTGGCGCCGAGCCTGTGGGGCATCGCCCGCTCGCCGTGGGGCGAGGGCCTGCGGGTCCGCGTGGCCGGCTACGCGAACGCCATGGCCGCGGCGGGCCTCACCGACCTCGCGGCGTCCTACGCGGCGGCCGGGATCGAGATCATCGGCGCCGGATTCAAGGAAGAACAGCGCGACGCGATGCTGGCGCTCAAGGCCAAGGCGCTCTCGGGGGTGCTGTCCGTCGTCGCGGTGGACCGCGCCGACCGGCGCTTTCCCCTGTTAAAGGCGCAGGCCGACTACCAGATGGGCAAGTTCGAGGAGGCATGGCAGGGCTACGCGGGCAACCGCGCGCTGTTCGCCCAGGCCTACCGCGAACTCGACCCCGCGTTCAGCATCTGGCTGATCGGCAGGCTCACGGACACCGCGAACTTTACGGAAGCGGAATCCGCGGCGCGCCTGATGATCCAGTGGGTGGACCAGGCCACGCAGAGCTTCGATCCGGAGGACCGGGCGCGCCTGCTGCTGGCGTACGCGCAGATCGCTTTTGCCCGGCAGGAGTACCCGCGCGCCAGCGCCATCTGCGAGCAGGTCGCCTCCGCCAAGGAATTCGAGGAGACAAGCGCCCGGCATGACGCCGATCTGAAGATCGCGGAAATCGAGCGGCTCACCAAGCGCTACGACAAGGCGATCGAACGGCTCGAACGCATGCTGCGCCAGCCGGACGCCTACGTCCAGGCCGAGGCGAACTACGGTCTTGCCCTCGTGAAGTTCGACCAGGAGGAGTATCCCGAGTCGCGCTCCTACGTCGGCAAGGTGCTTGCGATCTCGCCCTCGCATCCCAGCGCGCGCATCCTCGAGGGCAAGTTGAATCTGAAGATGAAGAAGCTCGTCGAGGCGACGGAGGTCCGCGTCGGCCTCTCCGCCAGCCAGCAGACCATGCTGCCGGGCAAGCCGCTGAAGATCAGCCTCGAAGACCCGAGCCTGAGCATCGTCGGGAAGTCGGTCAACATCGAAATCAAAGCCTGGACGGATTCCGGCGACGAGGAACTCTTCCTGCTGCTGCCGTTCGGCGACTCTAAGACGAAGTTTGAGGGGTCGATCCCGACGGCCCTGGGGGAGACCCGCAAGGGGGACAGGACCCTGCAGGTGCTGGGCGGCGACGTCGTGCGCTACGACTTCTCCGACACTTTCAAGCGCGCCAACAAGATCGCGGGGCGTGAGCCGGTGAGCATCCGGGTGATCGCGGACGGGGAACTCTTCGTCTCGTCCGGCCGGATCGCCTCGAAGGACGAGCAGGAGCAACGCCGGCTCGATGACCTGATTCGCGCCCGCCTCAAGGCCGAGTCCGCGATCGAAAACGCGGTGGCCCTGAGCACGATCCGGGCGGACGACGAGGTCAAACCCGGCAACCAGATCAACGTTCGGGTGGTGGATCCGGACGAGAGCGTCTCGACGAACAAGGACACCGTCAGCGTGAAGGTGACCACGTCCAGCGGCGACCGCATCGCGCGTGTGCCGCTGGTGGAAACCGGTCCGTATTCGGGGGTCTTCGAGGGGTATATCCAAACCGCCTCGGCTCAGGCGACGGCCTTTGCCTCCGACTCCGACGAGGGCAAGGACCCGAACTTCGCCATTACCGGCGCGGAGTATCCGCCGTGGGTCGCCCTTCCGGACAACCGCCGGCCGAAGTCCTTCAGCGTGGATCTGAACAACAACTGCGCGCTGGGCGCGATGAAAATCGCGTCGGATGTGCCGGGGCGAAAACTGAAGAAGTTCATCCTGCAGACCGCGTCGCGCGGTTCCAACTTTGTGGCGGTGTGCGCATGGCCCGAGAACCTGAAGGCGTGGACCGGGGCGGGGCTGATGGAGGTCGTCCGCTATGCCGACGCCACCAGGCCGCCGGCGTCGCTACGCGACTTCCTGGAGTATCTCGACGTCGGCCACGCCGTCGCGGGATGCGAGAAGATATCGGTTGTGCCGCCGCCACTGGACGTGGCGTGGGACAACACCGTCAGCGGGCTCGGCGACCGCCTGAGACTGGCGATGGAAGGAGCCAACAGTTGGTACCTCGGGCACGTGCAACTGGCCTTCTACCAGGACGCGCGCCAGAAGCGCACCTTCCGCCTGGCGCCGCTGGACCTCGGCGCGGCCAGGGGCAGTGACCTGATCGTCACCCTGAACGGCGCTGTGGGCCGCCATCCCCGCGAGGTGACGCAGTCCCTGGGCAAGGGCATGCACCGCCTGGACATCTACTTCGCCGCGACGCGGAAGGCCGGCATCCGGTTCTGGTTGGAGACGGATACGACGGGCCCGGTTCCGCAGGCCGTCAAGTGCACGCCGGAGATGTTCACGACGCCCGCCAACGTCGATGCCCGGGAACTGCAGGCCATCGCGTTCCAGCCGGCCGCGATCACCAGCGCGGCCGACAACGGCCTGTTTACGGTGACGTTCAACTCCAACACCGTGGCGCGGGCGATCCGGCTGTGGATGCTGGATTTCGAGGCGGACGCCCCGGCGATCCGCAAGATCGCCCTCGCGGACTCCGCCGGCAAGGCGATTCTGCCTACCGCGCAGGACGTGGTGAAGCTGCGCGAGAACGACCTGCTCGAGATCGTGCCCGGCGACCGCGTTACGGTCAGTTACGAGGATCCGAACTTCCTTAACAAGGAGCGGCGCTTCAGCGAGGCGTTCATGAACGTGACGTATAACAACGCCACGCTGAGCGCCTGCTTCATCGAGTCGGAACCGGACAGCCGGGGTATCCGCACCGCGCGCTACATTCCCATGCGCCGCTTCAAGCCGGGTGACGCGGTCAACGTTATCATCCGGGACCCGGATTGCGATACCACGGACCAGCCGGATGTGGTCAAGCTTCGGGCCGCGGTCGGCGAGCGCAGCGTCGTTGTGGACGCGCTGGAGACCGAGGTTCACTCGGGGAGCTTCTTGGCCAGGATCTTTCCGGTGACGAACGGCCCACAGCGCGCTTCCGAAATCCAGATCCGGCCGGGCGAGGACCTGACCCTGTCGTACCTGGACGCGGAGAACACCGATCCCGGCATCCCGTGGAACCGGACCTGCACGCTGGAGCAGATCTACTACTCGACACCGGAGATCCGGACTTACGAGTACGCGTCCCGGCTGCTGACCGACCGCGAAGCGGCGGACATCCAGAGCCGCCAGGAGAGCGCCAAGCAGACCAAGCCGACCGAGGAGTTTGTGCCGCCGCGGCGTTCCATTGCGGTGGTGCGCCCCGAGGCCGTTACGAACGCCGGGTCCCGCGTGCTGCTGGGATGCCCGCTAGTCGTGGAAATCACGCATCCGGAGATGGCGCAATCGCCGATCAGCCGGGCGGCGATCTTCGTGCAGACGTTGAGCGGCCGCAAGGCGTACGGCAAGCCGCCCGAGGGGGAATTCGACATCAACGTGCCGGGCACGGTCAAAGTCGAGGCGCCGCCGAACGATCGGGTGTCGATTCAGCCGCCGCCGGGCTACAGCGACGTCACGGTGCCGGCGCTGGCCGCCGAGGAGAACGCGCTGGATGAAGGGCGTTTCACCTTTGTCGTGCCGGTCAAGCCGGGCGCGACGCCCGCCCGATCGTTGGTCGATGCCAAGCCGGAAGGCCGGCCGGCATTGACGCGCGCGACGGCGGCCAACGCGGATTCCGACTGGGAAGAGGTCAAAATCAGCGTGACCGCCTTCAACGAGTCGGGGAAGCCGCAGGGGATGAGCCAGACCCTCATGGCGCCGGTGCTGCGCGTGCGAGGGGATGACACGCTGTTCGTCGGCTACGCGTACCGGGACAAGGACGGCAGCAACCGGTGGATGACAGCTTCGGCCACGCTGGCGTCGGATCCCTTCCTGGACGTGATGGACCGCCGGTACCGCGAGGCGGTCACGAACCTCCACGTCGGCGAAACCCTCTACCTGCGGCTGATTCACCCCAGCCTGGACCGCTCCGACGAAAAGGACTCCGCCAGCGTGCGGATCCGGTCCTCCTCCGGCCAGACGGAGACGCTGACCCTGTCGGAAACCCTCGGGCACTCCGGCGTGTTCAAGGGCCTGTCCCAGGTGGTCTACACCGGCGACCCCACGGCGAGCAACGCCGCCGCGGCGGTGCGGGTGAACTACGGCGACACCCTCGACCTGGCGTATGCGCCGCCCGACGTCACCCAGGCGCTGACGCGGACGGTGGCGGTGTACAAGGGCGATGACGGCGTCGTGCTGCCCTTCACGAAGCGCTTCAAGGAGCCGTCAATTGCGGTTCAAACGCAGTTCACGGTGGCCGAAGCCTATTTCGAGATGGCCAAGAAGCACCGGGAAATCGGCCAGGAAGAGCTCGCGCGCCGTGAGATTGGACAGGGGAAGAAACTGCTCGAGGAAGCGATCCGCGACTATCCCCATACCGAGGCGCGGGCTCAGGCCGAGTACCTGCTCGCGGACCTTGCACTGGAATTCGGGGGGCAGGTCCAGAACCCGGAGCAGAAGACGAAGTACTATCTGGAGGCCGTCAGCCGATTCACCGAAATCGTGGCTAGTTACCCGGACAGCCCCTATGCGCCCAAGGGTCAGTTCAAGAAGGCGCTGACCTACGAGAAGATGGGCCGGATCGACGAGGCGTGCGAGGAGTACGTCAAGCTGTCCTACCGCTACCCGGACAACGAACTGGTGGCCGAGACCATCGCCCGGCTCGGGCAGTACTTCCTGGCCAAGGGCAAGAGCTATGAGGAGAAGATGAAGGCGCAGACCGATCCCGTCGCACGCGAGCGGACGCGCATGGATGCGTTCGAGATGTACAAGACGGCGGCCCAGGTCTTCGGCCGGCTTTCCCCCCGCTTCCCGGACCACCGGCTCGCGGGCAAGACGCTGGTGCTGTCGGGCCAGTGCTACATGCGGGCGGAGGACTACCCCCGCGCTATCGAGGTGTTCAAGGGCGTCGTCGAGGCCAAGAAGGCGGAGCCGGACCTGATCGCCGAGACGATGTACTGGTGCGGCGACAGCTACATGAAGGCCACGGGAGGCGTCGGTGGTGATCCGGTGGTCGAAGCCTACCGCATGTTCAAGAAGCTGACCTGGGACTATCCGGAAACGGTCTGGGCCAAGTACGCGCGTGGCCGGCTGACCGAGCCGGCGCTGGCGCGAGCCGACGAGGAGGCCGCCAAGTGATGGGCCGGCGCGTGGCGGGGGGCTGGCGGGGACGGTGGCGGGCGCGCCGCGCGCCGACGGCGGCGGAGCGGGGGCTGCTGGCCGCGGCCGGCGCCGACGAGGCGGCGTCGCTGGTGCTCACGCAATCGCGGGTCGACGTCGGGCACTGGCTGGGTCGCGGCAGGATATGGGCGGCCTGCCTGCCGGATGCGCTGCTGCTTGTGGCGGCTGGCACACGGTCCCACGTGGAGCGGGTGCCGTTCGGACAGCTGGGCATGACCGTATACAACCCGATGACGGGCGAACTGGTCCTTCTTCCCGCGCCGGAGGTGCGGCAGCGGTCGCTGCGGCTCGCGCCGGCGGATGGCTGGCGATTGCTGGAACAGATCAAACAGAAGGAGAGTAGTCATGCTTGAGATCATCATCAAGGGCGGATCCATGATGGTTCCGCTGGTCGCGGAAAGTGTGCTTGCTCTGGGCATTGCGCTGGACCGGTGGCTGGCGTTCCGGCGCGACGCGAAGATCGATGTTCGAACCCTCCGCGCCAAAGTGTTGCGGCTTCTCGGCGAAGGACGGCTGGCGGAGGCGGCGGACCTCTGCGCCAGCACGCCGGGCCCGGTCTCGGCCGTCCTGCTGGCTGGCATCCAGGCCTACGCACGGCACTCGAAAGTGACGCAGCGCGCCGAAACGCTCCGCCCGCTGGTCGAGGACGCGCTCGAGGATTATGCCTTCACGGCCATGCGCGCGGTCGGCATCCGCATGAACGTACTCTCGTTCATCGGCACGTCGGCGCCCCTCTTCGGGATGACCGGTACCGTCACGGGCATGATCAAGTCGTTCAACGCCATTGCCGGCGCCGGGGCGCTGGAAGGCGGCATCGTGGCGGCAGGCATTGCCGAGGCCCTTATCACCACCGCGGCCGGACTGTTGATCGCCATGGGCGCCGTGATCCCGTACCACTAATTCACCTCGCGCACCGACGCCATCGAACAGGAGATCCACGAAGCCGGCGCGGAACTGCTGGATTTCGTAACGCTGAAGCACGCGGCCGCCCAGTAGCGGAGAAAGGGTGGCGGAGATGGCCTGGAAGCGTGAACGACGCAAGCGGGATACGGTGGTGCCGACAGACTCCCTGTCGGATGTCGCCTTCCTGCTGATCATCTTCTTCATCCTCACGACCTCGATCC
>VGWJ01000052.1 GCA_016873635.1 Lentisphaerota bacterium
CTGGTACTCGACTCTTCGGCGCTGGGCGCCAACGGCGCGCCCGTCGTGCTCTACGACGGCGGCGCCGCGGATATCACGGCGCAGATCCTGGAACAGATCGGGCCGCGGAATGAGGGGGAGCAGGAGCCGGAAAGTCCGGAGAAGCCGGACGGGCCCGACGCGGCCGACGGCGGAAAGGAGTGATTCCCGCCCATGACCCTGGCCGAGATCGCGCAGCTGGTGGGCGGAACGCTGGAGGGCGACGGCCGCCTGCCGATCGACGGGCTTTCCGGCGTGCGCGAGGCCGGGCCGCGGGACCTCAGCTTTCTGGCCGGCCCGCGCTACGCGGCCGCGGCCGCGCGCACGCGGGCCGCCGCGCTGGTCGTGGACCGGAGCTGGCGGGGCGCGTGCGCCTGCGCGCTCATCCGGGTTGACGATCCGGAGAAGGCCTTCATGCGGGCGGCCGCGAAACTCGCGCCGCCGCCCCCCGCGCCGCCGCCGGGCGTGCATCCCAGCGCCGTGGTCGCGCCCGACGCGCGCCTGGGAACGGGCGTCAGCGTGGGGCCGCTGTGCGTGATCGAAAGCGGCGCGCGCGTCGGCGACCGGTCCGCGATCGGGGCGGGCTGCTACATCGGGCGGGACGCGGCCCTGGGCAGGGACGGGCTGCTGTACCCGCACGTGACCGTGCGGGAACGCGTCACCATCGGCGACCGCGCCATCATCCACAGCGGCGCGGTCATCGGCAGCGACGGCTTCGGCTACGTGCTCGAAGAAGGCGCGTGGAAGAAGATACCGCAGATCGGCGTGGTGACGGTCGGCGACGACGTGGAGATCGGCGCGAACGTGACCGTGGACCGCGCCCGGTTCGGTCGCACCGTGATCGGCAACGGCGTCAAGATCGACAACCTCGTGCAGATCGCGCACAACGTCGTGGTCGGCGACCACACGGCCATGGCCGCGCAGGTGGGCATCGCCGGCAGCACGCTGATCGGCAAACGCGCGCAGTTCGGCGGACAGTCGGGCGCCGCCGGCCACATCGAGATCGGCGACGGCGTCGTCGTCGCGGGCCGCGGGGGCGTGACCAAGAGCATCCCCGGGCCCGGAATCGTGTCCGGCTTCCCGGCCATGCCGCACGACAGGGCGCGCAGGCTGCAGGCGCATATCGGCCGGCTGCCGGAGCTGAAGAAGGCGGTTGAGGAGATCGCGCGGCGGCTGGCGGAACTGGAGCGGCGGAGCGGCGCATGAAGATACTGGTCACCGGCGGCTCGGGCTACATCGGCAGCGTCACGTCGGAGCTG
This sequence comes from Lentisphaerota bacterium, assembly GCA_016873635.1. GTDB lineage: Bacteria > Verrucomicrobiota > Kiritimatiellia > UBA8416 > VGWJ01 > VGWJ01. The sequence goes on from VGWJ01000052.1 coordinate 1,278, forward strand.
CTTCTCGACGAGGGACACGCGGTTGTGGTTTTCGACAACCTGGAACGCGGGCACCGCGCCGCGGTGGACCGGCGCGCCGCGCTCGTCGAGGGGGACCTGCGCGACGCGGCCGCGATCCGCGCGGCCGTGCGCGACGCCCGGCCCGACGCCGTGATGCACTTCGCGGCCTACGCGCTGGTGCCCGAGTCCATGCGCCGGCCGGACCTGTATTTCGAGAACAACGTGGGCGGCGGCATGAACCTCATCGCCGCCATGCTGGCGGCCGGCGTCAGGCGGATCGTGTTCTCGTCCACCTGCGCGGTGTACGGGGAGCCCGCGGCCGACTGCATCGCCGAGGACACGCCGACGCGCCCCGCCAACCCCTACGGGGAATCCAAGCTGATGCTCGAGAAGATGCTGGAATGGCACGCGCGCCGCGGCGGCATGCAGGCCGTGTTCCTGCGCTACTTCAACGCGGCGGGCGCCACGGAGAAGTTCGGCGAGGACCACGACCCGGAAACGCACCTGATTCCCAACGTGCTGCAGGCCGCGCTCGGGCGCCGGGACAAGGTGGTGATCTACGGCGACGATTTCGACACGCCGGACGGCACGTGCGTGCGCGACTACATCCACATCCACGACCTGGCCCGGGCGCACATCCGCGCGCTGGACGCCGGCTGCTGCGGGGCCTTTAACCTGGGCAACGGCCGCGGCTACTCCGTGAAGGAAGTCCTGGAAACGGCCCGCGCCGTGACCGGCCGGCCGATCCCGTGCGAAATCGGCGCGCGGCGCCCGGGCGATCCGCCCCGCCTCGTGGCCGCGTCCGGCAAGGCGCGCGCGGAGCTGCGCTGGACGCCGCGCTTTCCGGAGTTGAGCGCGATCGTCGCCAGCGCCTGGAACTGGCACCGCGCGCATCCGGAGGGCTACGCGCGTTGAAAGCGGGGCCGGAAGGCGCAGGGAGCGGCGCGCGGGGCCGGCGGCCGGAGGGGCGCTGAGATGAAGCCCCCGGAAGAGCGTATCGGCGCGCTGCTGGCGCGCGGCGGCGCCACCCTGGCCGTGGCGGAGTCGTGCACCGGCGGCATGGTCGCGGCGCGCATTACGTCGGTTCCCGGCAGCTCGGCCTATTTCCACGGCGGCTACGTGGCCTACTCGAACCGCATGAAGCGCGAGGACCTGGGCCTGCCCGCGGAGGTGCTGGCCGCGGAGGGCGCGGTCTCCGACGCGGCGGCGCGCGGGCTGGCCGAAGGGGCGCGGCGCAGGCGGGGGGCCGACTGGGGGGTGGGCGTCACGGGAATCGCGGGGCCCGCGGGCGGCACGCCGGAAAAGCCCGTGGGACTGGTGTTCGTCGCCGTGGCCGGGCCCGACGTGTGCTGCGCGCGGCGCTGCGTCTTCCGGGGCGGCCGGGAGGCCGTCCGCGCGCAGGCCGCCGAAGCCGCGCTGGCGCTGCTGGCGGACGCGCTGGAGCAACACGCCGGGTTGGACATTGACAGGCCGCGCGCAATGGCCTAGGAGTGACTGATTGACGGGCGCGCGGGCGCGCGCCGGAGGTGCATTCATGAGCAAAACGAAAGACAAGACATACCTGTCCAACCTGGAAGCGGTGCTGGCCCAGATCCGCAAGGAATTCGGCGAAGGCGCCATCATGCGCATGGGCGGCGCGGAACCGCTCAAGACGGTGGCGACGGTCTCGACGGGATCCTTCTCCCTGGACTTGGCGCTCGGCGTGGGCGGCCTGCCGCGCGGGCGGGTGGTCGAGGTCTTCGGCCCCGAGGCCTCGGGCAAGACCACGCTGGCGCTGCACGTCATCGCGAACGCGCAGAAGGGCGGCGGCCTGGCCGCGTTCGTGGACGCCGAGCACGCCATGGACCCCAACTACGCCAAGCGCATCGGCGTGAACCTGGACGATCTGCTGGTCTCGCAGCCCGCCTCGGGCGAGGAGGCGCTCACGATCGCCGAAACGCTGGTGCGCAGCAACGCGCTGGACGTGGTGGTCATCGACTCGGTGGCCGCCCTCACGCCGCGCGCCGAGCTCGACGGCAACATGGGCGACCAGCACGTGGGCCTGCAGGCGCGCCTGATGTCGCAGGCCATGCGCAAACTCACCGGCGCCATCGCGCAGTCCAAGACGCTGTGCCTTTTCACCAACCAGATCCGCGAAAAGATCGGCGTGATGTTCGGCAACCCCGAGACCACCCCCGGCGGGCGGGCGCTCAAGTTCTACGCGTCGGTGCGCCTGGATATCCGCCGCCTCGCGGCCATCAAGGATTCCACCGGCCGCGTGATCGGCAACCACACGCGCGTGAAGGTCGTGAAGAACAAGCTGGCCCCGCCCTTCACCGAGGCCGAATTCGACATTCTCTTCGCCAAGGGCATCACCTGGGAAGGCTCCGTCCTGGACTGCGCCGCGAAGTACGACGTCATCCAGAAACGCGGATCGTGGCTGGCGTTCGACGACGAGCAGATCGGCCAGGGCCACGAAGCGGCCCGGGACTTCCTCGAGCAGCACCCCGAAGTCACCGAGAAGATCATCGCCAAGATCAGGGAGAAGGTCCAGGCCGGAGCGTCGCAAGCCGCATGATTCGCGTCAAAGCCGACGAACTGAGGCAGATGTACCTTGCCTTCTTCGCAAGCAAGGGACACGCGGTCATATCCGGCAGCTCGCTCATCCCGGAGAACGACCCCACGGTGCTGTTCACCACCGCGGGCATGCACCCCCTCGTGCCCTACCTGCTGGGCGAGCCGCACCCCGCGGGCCGGCGGCTGTGCGACTGCCAGAAATGCATCCGCACCGGCGACATCGATTCCGTGGGCGACACCTCGCACCTGACGTTCTTCGAGATGCTGGGCAACTGGTCCCTGGGCGACTATTTCAAGGAGGAGGCCATCGCCTGGTCGTACGAGTTCCTCACCGCGCGCGCGTACCTCGCTTTTGACCCCGCAACGCTGCACGTCACGGTGTTCGCGGGCGACCGCGACGCGCCCAGGGACGAGGAATCCGTCGCGATCTGGCGCCGCCTCGGCATTCCCGAGCGGAGGATCTTCGCGCTGCCCAAGGACGACAACTGGTGGGGGCCCGCCGGGCAGACCGGGCCGTGCGGCCCCGATACGGAGATGTTCGTCGACACCGGCAAGGCGGCTTGCGGGCCGGCGTGCCGCCCCGGATGCGGCTGCGGGAAGTTCTTCGAGATATGGAACGACGTCTTCATGCAGTACGAGAAGAAGGCCGACGGCTCGTTCGCGCGCCTGGGGCAGCGCAACGTGGACACCGGCATGGGGGTGGAGCGGACCGTCGCCATGCTGCAGGGCCGCGCGACGGTCTACGAGACCGAGCTCTTCGCGCCGGTCATGGACGAGCTGGCCGCGTCCGCGGGCCGCCGCCTTGACGCGAGCGCGGCGGACGCCGCCGCCGCGCGCATCGTGGCCGATCACCTGCGCAGCGCCGTGTTCATCGTCGGCGACGCGCACGGCGTGACGCCGGGCAACCTGGGCCGGGGCTACGTGCTGCGGCGCCTGATCCGCCGCTCCGTGCGCTTCGCCAAGAACCTGGGACTGAAGGAGGGTTTCACCACCCCCATCGCGCGCCGGGTGATCGAGAGCTACCGGCACGTGTACCCGGAGCTGGAGGCGAACGCGGCCCGTATCGTGGACGAGCTGCTCAAGGAGGAACAGCGCTTCGAGGCCACGCTCGACCGCGGCCTGGCCGAGCTGGACAAGATCCTCGGGCACATGCGCGCGCGCGCGCAGTCCACGCTGCCGGGCCGGGTGGCGTTCCGCCTGTTCGACACCTACGGGTTCCCGTTCGAGTTCACCGCGGACATCTGCCGCGAGCAGAACATCGCGGTGGACAGGCAGGGCTTCGATCAGGCGTTCGAGAAGCACCGCGCGGTTTCCAGGCAGGGGGCCGACAAGTCCTTCAAGGGCGGGCTGGCGGACAACTCCGCGGCCACGACCCGCCTGCACACGGCCACGCACCTTCTGCACCGCGCGCTGCGCATCGTGCTGGGCGAACACGTGCGGCAGCGCGGGTCGAACATCACCCCGGACCGCCTGCGGTTCGATTTCTCGCATCCCGACCGCATGACGCCCGCGCAGATCGCGGAGGTCGAGGGCCTGGTGAACGGGCAAATCGCGCGCGCCCTGCCGGTGGCGATGGAGACCGTGTCCCTGGAGGAGGCCAAGCGCGCCGGGGCCGTGGCGCTGTTCGCCGTCAAGTACGAGGAGCAGGTCAAGGTCTACCGCATCGGCGACTTCTCGGCCGAAGTGTGCGGCGGCCCGCACGTGCGGAACACGCGCGAGCTGGGCCGCTTCCGCATCCAGAAAGAGGAGTCGTCCGGCGCCGGCGTGCGGCGCATTCGCGCGGCGCTGGAGGAGGCGGCGGGAGAGGGGGCGTGAGCGAGCGGCCGCCGGAGATCGTTTGCGCGGCCTGCGGCGCGGAGACGCTCGTGCGGCGCGAGGCGGTCTACGACGGCTTCAAACGGGTCGGGGAGCGGTTCGTGTGCGTCTCCTGCGGCCACGCCTACGCCGCGGAGGCGGAAGTTCCCTTCAAGGCCGCGAAACGGACGGCGGTCTTCTCGGAGGCCGACCGGACGCGTTCCGCGGACGTCTTTGCGGCCGACGAGAAAGGGCGCAACTGCCGGCACTGCCGGCACTACGTGGTGAATCCCTTCACGCAGCGCTGCGGCCTGCACTTGCGGCGCGTGGAGGCTACGGACGCGTGCGGCGATTTCGAGCCGCCTCCCGCCGCTGACGAACCGCCTCAAACAGCAGAATCGTCGCCGCCGCCGCCACGTTGAGCGAGTCGGCCCGCCCCCGCATGGGAATGCGCACGGCGCAATCGGCCCCTTCCAGCCACGTGGCGGTGAGCCCGTACTGCTCGGCGCCGACCACGATGGCCGTGCCGCCGGTCATGTCCGCGTCGGTGTAGTCCCGCCCGGCGTGCGGCGAAGCGCCGACGATCCGGATGCCGCGCTCCCTGAGCCAGCGCAAGGTGGCGTCGGAAGCCGCTTCGGCCACGGGCACCGTGAACAGCGTGCCGATGCTGGCGCGGACCACATTGGGGTTGTTGACGTCCGTGCAACGGTCGCAGACCACGACGGCGTGCGCGCCCGCGGCGTCGGCCGACCGCAGGATGGTTCCCAGGTTGCCCGGTTTCTCGACGGCTTCGGCGATCACCAGCAGAGCGCCTTCGGCGGGCACGTTCAGATCGGCGAGACCGCGCCGCACGGGCGGGGCCAGGGCGAGCAGCCCTTCGGGCCGGTCGCGGTAGGCCATCTTGCGGAACACGGGGGCCGTGCAGCGCGTAACCGCGGCGCCGGCCCCGGCGCAGCGCGCGACGAGCTCCGGCTCGTTCGCGCCCTGGAAAAGCTCCTCGCACACGAACAGCTCTTCAAGCGGATGGCCGGCCTCGAGCGCCCGTTTCAGCTCGCGGTAGCCCTCGATGAGCATGAGGTTGAGCTCGTCGCGGTGGGAGCGCCGGCGCAGCTTGACGGCGCGTTTGACGCGGGGGTTGGCGAGGCTGGCGATGCGCGGGGAGGCGCGGGGCGTCGGCTCGGAATGCGGCGTTCCGGTCACGGCGCGCCGTCCGCCCCTTCGTCCTCTTCCTCCGCGTCGCGCTCGGAGAGGTGCGTAATGTAGGCTTCGCCCGTGCCGAGCACGCCCCCGGCGGCCGATACGCTGTTCGTGCCGCCCGCGGCCCCCGACTGGGTCATGCCGTCGGGGATGTAGGAGTCGGCATACAGGATCTGGGGCTCTTCGAGCTCCGCGTCGCAACCCAGGCAGTCGCGCGGGTCGAAAAGGCTCGTGTAGACCGTGGACGGGCCCCGGCGCGCGGAGAGCGTGCCCCACTTCTCGTTCTTCAGGCGCCACCTGTACTGGAATCCGCCGGAGGCCGTGAACTGGATGGACTCCCCCTTCTTGAGGGCGGCGGACGAGGGGGAGATGATGATTTCGCCCGAAGCCGAGTCGACTTCGCAGGCCGTGTGCGCCGCGGCCGCCGCCGCGGCGCAGGCGATCAGAATCAGTCTGCGGCTTCTACGGCCATTCATTCCGTGCTCACTATACTTCCGCCCCGCGCGGACTGTCAACGCCGCGCGCAGGCGGCCTGCGCGCCGTCCAGCACGGCTTCCGTGCCGCTGACGCCGAGGCGCCGGCAGCCCTGATCGAGAAAAGCCGCGGCCTGGGCCCAGGTGCGTATTCCGCCCGACGCCTTGACCCCCAGGGTGTCGCCGACGGCGCGCAGCATGATGCCGGTGGCCTCCAGCGTCGCGCCGCCCGGGCCGAAGCCCGTGGAGGTCTTCACGAAATGCGCGCCCGCCGCCTGCGCGATCCGGCAGGCGCGCTCGATCTGCGCGGGGCGCAGGTAGCAGGTTTCGAGAATGACTTTCAGCAAAGCGCCCGCGCGCCTGACCTCATCCGCAACGGCCGCGATGTCCCGCTCCGCGTGGGCTTCGTCGCCCGAAAGGAAGCGGCCGACGTTCATGACCATGTCGACCTCGACGGCGCCCTGCGACAGCGCCAGCCGCGTTTCGAGGGCCTTGGTTTCGGGGAGGCTGTGGCCGTGCGGGAATCCGGCCACCGCGCACACGCGGCAGGCGCTGCCCCCCAGCTCCGCCACGGCCAGCGGCACATCCGTGGGCCGCACGACCAGGCATCCCACGCCCCGCTCGCGGCACATGCGGGCGGCGCGGCGGATGTCGTCATCCGTCGCCTCCGGCTTGAGGACGGCGTGGTCGATCTTACTTGCGACTTGCGCCCGGGTGTACATGCTCCCTTTGCAGGCGTCTACCGTATCCCCGCGTCGGCCAGAAAGCGGTACAGAGTGGCGCGCGAAACGCCCAGCGCGCGCGCCGCCTCCACCTTGTTGTCGGCGGTTTCGCGCAGCGCCTGGCGCACCAGCTCCACGCTCAGCCCGCGCCGGCGGCGCTTGCGCGCGGGCGCGTCCCGCGCGCCGCGGGGCGGCGGCAGGTGTTCCGGAAGCATGCTGCTTCCGCGGCACTTGATCAGGGCGAACTGGATCCAGTTCTGCAATTCGCGCACGTTGCCCGGCCATTCATGGGACATCATCCTGTCGAGCGCCTCGGGCGCGATGGTCACGCTGTCCGCCGCGCGGCCGGCGTCCTTGAGGGCCCGCGCGAGGACGTGCTCCGCCAGGAGCGGTATGTCGTTGCGGCGCTCGCGCAGCGGCGGCAGGTACAGCGGCACGACGCTGAGACGGTAGTAGAGGTCATCGCGAAAGCGTCCCTCTTCGATCTCCTGCGCGAGGTCCTTGTTCGTGGCGCTTATCACGCGCACGTCCACCCTGGTGGTCTGCTCGCTGCCCACGCGCTCGAAGGTTCCTTCCTGCAGCACGCGCATGAGCTTCACCTGCGTGGCGGGGGTGAGGTCGCCGATCTCGTCCAGGAAGATGGTTCCGCCGTCGGCCAGCTCGAACCGGCCTTTCTTGTCGCGGAACGCCCCCGTGAACGACCCCTTGACGTGTCCGAACAGCTCGCTTTCCAGCAGCGACTCCGGCAGCGCCCCGCAGTTCACGGGCACGAACTGGCGCCCGGCGCGCGGACCCTCGTTGTGGATGGCGGCGGCCACCAGCTCCTTGCCCGTCCCGCTCTCGCCCTCGATCAGCACCGGCGCCGCGGAATCCGCCACCTCGCGGATCAGGTCAAAGAGCTCCAGCATCTTCTCGTCGCGCCCGACGATTCCGGCGAACTGGCGGATCGCGCCGACGCGCCGCGCCAGAACGCGCTCCCGCGTCACGTCGCTGAACGACATCAGCACGCCCACGCGGCTGCCGTCGGCTCCGCGCAGGGTCTTGACGGTGGTGCTGACCGTGCGGGCTTCGCCGCTCCTGGTCGTGATCGGCATCTCGCCCTTGCGCACGTCGAACTCGGGCGGCTCCTCGTCCGAGCAGAACAGGCACTTGCCGCCGCAAAGCTTTCCGGGGAAGACGTCGTGACAGTCCCTGCCGAGGACTTCGGCGCGGTCGTAGCCGGTGATCTCCGCGGCCGCCGCGTTGAACTGGAAAACGCGCCGGCGCATGTCGTGCGCCACGACGCCGTCGGAGATGTTGTCGAGAATGACGTGCATGTCCCGCCGGGCCTCGGCCAGCGCGTCGAGGTAGCCGCGGTCGAACAGGTCGTCCACGAGCTGCCGGATGCGGTCGCGGGAGTCCCGGAAGGCCTTGAGCACGGTCTGCTCGCCGCCCTTCACCGCGTCCGGATCGCCGAGGTTCCAGTTCACGCGCTCGGGATTGCCGGGAAGCAGGGGGCAGCTTTCCGCGGCGTCGGCGCAGAGCGCGATAACCATGTCGGCTTCCTTGATTTCCAGGTCGGCGACGCGTTTGGACGTCTGGCCGCCGATATCGACGCCGACCTCGGCCATGACCCGGATCGCCAGGGGATGCACGCGGGTTGCTTCCGTTCCGGCGCTGAAGACCGCCACCCCCGGGCGCCCCTTGGCGCGGGCGAAGCCCTCGGCCATCTGGCTGCGGGCCGCGTTGCGCGCGCAGAGGAACACGACGTTCACTTCAGATTCCCGCCCCCATGTCGTTCCAGGCCTGCCAGTGTCCTTCCGGGCCGCGGATCAGGGGCCGCGGCTGACGGTCGTAGACCTTCGAGCCCGGCGGCACGGAATGCGTGAGCCACACGTTGCCGCCGATTTCCGAGTGCGCGCCGATGGTCGTCTCCCCGCCCAGGATCGTGGCCCCGGCGTAGATGACCACGCCGTCCTCCACGTTGGGATGGCGCTTGATACCCTTCACCAGCCGGCCCTGGGCGTCCTTTTCAAAGCTCAGCGCGCCCAGGGTCACGCCCTGGTAGAGCTTGACGCCCTCGCCGATCACGGTGGTTTCGCCGATGACCACGCCGGTTCCGTGATCGATGAAGAAGCCGGCGCCGATTCGCGCGCCGGGGTGGATATCGATGCCCGTGCGCGAATGCGCGTATTCCGACATGATGCGCGGGATCAAGGGCACGCCCCGCGCGTAAAGCCGGTGCGCCAGGCGGTGCACGATCACCGCGTACACGCCGGGATAGCTCATGACCACTTCCATGGTCGAGCGCGCGGCCGGATCGCCTTCGTAGGCGGCCACGATGTCCCGCTGCAGGATCGCGTGGATCTCGGGCAGCGCCGCGACCAGGTCCGATACGGCGGCCCCGGCTTTCGCGCCGCACTTGTCGCAGTCCGCGCAGGGCTCGATCGTGCACTGGTACTGGAAAGCGCGCCTGATCTGGCCGCGCAGCTCGCAGGCGGTTGCGCGGAGCTCTTCGGCCAGGCCGGATCCCATGCCGCCTTCGCGGGCCGGCGCCTTGCCGTGGCAGCCCGGAAAGAGGATGGACACCAGCCGGTCCAGCACGCCTTCGACGGCCTTGCGGCCGGCCAGGTTCATGCCCTTGTCGGTGTTCGATCCGGCGGGGCAGCGCCAGAGCGCCCCCAGCCCGCGCATGGCGGCGGCCAGTTCCTTTTCGAGGAAACCCTCCGATGTCATTTCCGGTCCTCCCGCGCTTCCGCCGCGCGGCACGCCCCGTGGCGCGCGTCCGGCGGAGCGCCGCCCGCGGCCCGGGCAATCTTGACGATTACGCGGTCCGCGCCGAGATTGCGGCGGCGCATCCCGACCAGCAGGCGCCCCACCATGCCCTCCGCAATACATACCATGTCGCGGATCGCGATGCCATCCGCGCGGCACAGGGCGAGAAAATCCCTGAGCGTGAAAAGGTGGATGTTCGGGGTGTCGTGCCATTCGAAAGGCAGCGCGCCGCCCTTGGGCATGCGTCCGCGCAGCCCCAGCCGCGCGCGGTGGATCCACTGCCCGAAGTTGGGGAACGTGACGATGCCCTCGCGCGCGACGCGCAGCATTTCGCGCAGCACGAGGCAGGGCTTGCGCACGACCTGCAGGGTCTCGCTGAGCACGGCGTAGTCGTAGGCGCCGTCGGGAATCATGGCCAGCCCGCCGTCGATGTCGGCCTGGAAGATGTCATGGCCGCGGTCGATGACTTCGACTACGTGCCCGATGTCTATGTCCACTCCCAGTCCGACGATGTCGCGCTCCTCCGCCAGCCGCGTGAGCAGCGCCCCGTTGCCGCAGCCCAGGTCCAGGACGCGGCTGCCCGGCCGGACCATCCGCGCGACGATGTCGTATTCCGTCCGCGACGCGACGCCGAGGCGCCGGGCCGGTCCCGCGGGGCGCGCGCGCGGCGGGCGCGGCCGGTCGCCGATCCACGGCAGAAAAGCGCGGATGACCTCGGAAAGGTGTTCGATGTCCACCAGGAACGCGTCATGGCCGTGCGGGGCGTGCAGGTGGCAGTAGGAAACGCGCTTTCCGGCCGCCAGCATGCCGTAGGCCAGCTCGACGGACTGCTCCGGCGGGAAGAGCCAGTCGTCGCTGAGGGCGACGATTATCACGCGCGCGCGCACGGCGTCGAACGCGGCGGCCAGGCTGCCGTGCCGTTCGGCGACGTCGTAATCGTCCATGGCGCGCGTGATCTGCAGGTAGGAATTCGCGTCGAACCGCCGGACGAACTTCCGGCCCTGGTAGTTGAGATAGCTCTCGACCTGGAACTGCGCGCGGCCGCCGGCCGCGTCCGCCTCCGGCGGCCCGCCGGGCTCCTCGCCACGCTCGCGCCCGAACTTGCGCCGCATCATTTCCGGGGAGAGGTACGTGATGTGCCCGATGCGCCGGGCCTGCGCCAGGCCGCGCACCGGGCCGTCGCCGTCATAGTAGTCGCCTTCCCGCCAGGCGGGGTCGGACGCGATCGCCGTGCGCCCCACGATGTCGAACGCCAGGGCCTGGGCCGACAGGCTGGCCGCCGACGCGATGCAGATGCAGCGATCCATCATGGCGGGATACCGGATCGCCCACTCCAGCACCTGCATGCCCCCGAACGAGCCGCCCACGATCGCGGCCACGCGCTCGATGCCCAGGTGCTGCAGGAGCAGCCGGTCCACGTCGACGATGTCGCCCACCGTGATGGGGGGGAACGCCGACCCGTAGGGCCGGCCGGTCGCGGGGTTGGTCGACGACGGGCCCGTGGTGCCTTTGCAGCCGCCCAGGATATTGGCGCAGACGACGTGGTAGTACCGCGTGTCAATGCCCTTGCCGGGACCCACCATCTCGTCCCACCACGCCGGGTCGTCCGGATCGTCGGGTTCGTGCCTTCCGGCCACGTGCGCGCTGCCCGAGAGCGCGTGGCAGAGGAAGACCGCGTTGTCGCGCGCCGGCGCAAGCTCGCCGTAGGTTTCGTAGGCCACCCGCAGCTCGGGCAGGCTGCGGCCGCATTCCAGCCGCAGGCCTTCCGGCGGCAGGTCGATCTTCGCGATGCGCGTCTGCGCGACGCCGACGCTGTGCGCGCTGGTGGAGTCAGGGCTCATGGGGCGGAGATTGCCGAGCGGCGTCCGGTTGTCGCGGAACGGGCGTCCGGCGCGCCCCGCGCTCGTGCGCCTCCCTTTGCCCGCGGGGCCGACCGGGGGAGGGGTGAGGGGGCGGCTGTCTCCGCCCCGATCCAGTCCAGGTACGGCGCGTGGCCGCCCAGGATCGGCGTTACGACGATTTCGGGTACTTCGTACGCGTGGGCGGCCTTGATCGCGGCCACAACCGCGCCGGCCAGCGAGCGGCGCGTCTTGGCGCGGAACAGGTGCTCATCGGCCTCTTCAACCGCGCCCTTCCAGCGGTACGTGCTGTGCACCGGCGCCGTCTGCACGCAGGCGGCCAGGCGCCGTTCCACGAGGAGACGCGCGATGCGTTGCGCGTCCTCCCCGGTTCCCGCCGTGCCGCTGACCACCACGTAGACGTTACGGTCCTGCATCCTTCCCTCACGCAGGACGCCATCATACACCAGTCCGGGCAGGTAACAAGCGGCGACTCAAATGCCGCTCACGGCGATCTTGACGGGATCCTCCGGGACAGGGGCAGAGGGCCCCTGAAGCGGGAACTCAAAAGGCGCCGGCGGAGAGCTGGGCGCGTTCGGATGTTTCGACCTTCTGCAGAAGCTGCTTCACGCGCAGCCCGTAGGAAGTCGGGCCGTAGAGCTCGCCCATGCGCGCGATGCGGCGCTTGATCGCCTCGCGCTGGTCGGCGGCCATCTGCATGATGATGTCTTCGGCCTGCACGACCTGGCCCTGCGCGGTTTCCGCGCCCGTGCGCGCCCATTCCGCCTTCAAGACGCCGACCAGGTCCTCGAATTCGCCCTTGGCCTCCGACTCCATGACCTCCGCCCAGGACCGCCCCGCCACCGACTGCCGCGCGTCGTTGAGCTTCTGCCGCGCCAACCGGCCCACTTCCGCGGAGCCGAAATAGCCGATGACGTCGTTGTACCCCGCCGAAGCCGCCACCACCTTGCCGGCGTCAAGCAGCTTGTCCGCCTCGTCCAGCAGGGACTGCCCCATGCCCGCCACCTGCGCATCCAGATCGGCGATCTCCGCGTCAAAGTAGTTGCCGCAGGCCCGGTTCGCCGAAGCGGCCCGGAAGGCGTACTGCTTGGCGCCCTTGACGTCGTTCCCGGAAATCGCTTCCTTGCACAGATCGATGTATTTCCGGCATTCCTGCGTGCGGGCGTTGTCCGGGATTTCACCGTAGCCCCCGTAATCCGACGAAGCGCGGCCACGGTCGTCACGGTTGATGACCGTCACGCCCGTCGAGCCGCCGGTGCGAATCACCGGAGCGGGAGTGGAGGGCTGCACCGGAGCAGGAGCGGGACCGGGCGAAGTCGGCCGCGACGGCTGCACGATCGGCGGAGGCACCACCGTGGTCGGCGTGCTGGGCCGCGTGGGCGTGCTGGGCCGCGCAGGCGGCTTGGGCGCAGTCGGCGGCTTGGGCGCAGTCGGCGGCTTCGGCGGAGAAGGCGGCTTGGGCGCGGTCGGCGGCTTCGGCGAAGAAGGCGGCCGAGGACTGGTCGGCGGCTTAGGCTGCGTGGGCGGCGACGGGCTTCGCGGCGGGGCCGGCCTCCGAACCGGAGGACGGGGCGAACCCCCTCCTCAGCCAGCCTCGCATGGCCGGGCCTGCATGAAGATCCCGGCGGCTACCACGGCCGCAATCGCAAGACGCATCATGCGAAAATGGCGCCACGGGTGACTTCGCATGTCTGCAATACCTCCAACCTTACGCCCATGTTCTACAAGGGCCGCCCGCCTGTCAAGCAGTTATTCTTGGATAGTCTGGGCAGCAACAATTCCGGACGCTTTGGCTACTGGCCGTACTGCCCGTGCGCCTTCCGGAACTGCTCGCGCACGGCATCCATTCCCGCCGCGAACTCGGCTTCCGACACCATGCCGTCGCCGTCCGCGTCGAACTTGCCGATCATTTCCTGCACCCACTTCTGGGCAACGCTCTTCATGGCGGCCTTTTCCTCGTCCGTAAGCTTGCCCTCGAGGGCCATGGCGCCGTCCCACCGCGCGCGCATCTCTTCCAGCCTGGCGACGACTTCCGCCGCCGAGACTTTGCCGTCTGCGTCCTTGTCCAGCTCGGCGAAGATCTTCTTGCGCATCTCCGCCGCGCCCGCCGTGCGGGCCTCGGCCTTTTCCTGGTCGGAAAGCGCGCCGTCGCCGTCTTTGTCGAACTTCGCCAGCATCTCCTTGCGGCGCGCTTCCCTGCGCGTCTGCCACTCGGCCTTCATATCGGCCTTTTCCTGGTCGGAAAGCGTGCCGTCGCCGTCCTTGTCGAATTGCTTCCACATCGCGCCGCGGTCGCCGTGCATTCCCTTGCCTGCCGCGCCCCCGCACGGACAGGTCTCGGCCGCCGTGGCCGCTACGCCCGCCGCCAGTGCCGATCCAACGAGAAACAACGCCAGCCTGTTCATGACAGCTCCTCCCGGTTCCGCTTGCGCGGCGAGAATATGCCGCTTTGTGTACCGCTTTGTCACGCTATCAAACGACAAGACGCACAGGAACCGATTTTATTGTATCCGGAACGTGAAAAAAGAAGCGATAGAAACTTGTGTCATCGGCACGCCGGGCGTAGATTGTGTTCGCGGGCGGCCCACCAGGGTCAGGGAGGAGACGCATGCGGCACGCGGCACAGGCTTTGGCGGCAGGGGCGGCGCTGCTGTGCCTGATCGCGGCCCCAGGGGCCGCGCAGCAGGCGACCGGCTCCGTTTTCAAGGCAACCGCCGAGGCGCTCACCGCCGGCAAGACCGGCCGCTTCGACAAGGCGCAGGCGCTGCACAACTTCACGCGCGACGAGATCCGGCAGGTGGCCACCCGCTACAGCTGAGGCGGCCGTACGGAGATCGAGCCCAGCCGTGCGCTGGGCGACCGCAGCGGAGACCAACAGGCGCGGGCGGAAGTGCTGGGCCGGCTGCTCATCGCGGCGGGGGACGCGCCCTACATGCTCCGGCAAGGCACGGGCCGCGACCTGTACCACATGATCATGCTGAAGGTGACCGACGAGGAAGCCGCCGCACTGGGCAGCGTCGCCGGGAAACCGGCGACCGTCATACGCACGGGCAAGTCCCTGTTCGTGCCCCTTGAACTTGAGGAAGGCTCCGAAATCGGACAGATCGCCGCGACGCGGTACGACGCCGCCAACAAGCGCTGGATCGGAACAATCGCGCTGTCGCTTTTCAAGTGAGCGCCGCGCGGCCCGTCGTCGGCGCCCCGCCGGGAGAACAACGCCATGAAACTCGCGACCCTCGCGGCTCCACTGCCGCTGCTTCTGCTGCTGCCGCTGCTGCGCCCGTGCGCCGCCCCGGCCTTCGAAGTCACCGGCAAGGTCATTGACGGCGACACCCCCGAGCCCGTCGCCGGCATCACGGTCCTGGCGGAACATCACGAGAACCGCAACGCGGACGAGCCGGACGATTTTTCCGAGCGCACGCGCACCGACGCCGAAGGCTGCTTCAGGCTGGAGCTGGCCGACGGCGACGAGCAGTACATGGTGGCCGTCGTCGACCCGGACGGGCACGTCTACGAGGGCTTTGCGCACGTCGCCGGCGCCAAGGATCTCGGGACCGTCACCCTCGTGCGCGACTGCCGGCTCTCGGGCGCTGTCCGCGACCGGGACGGCAAACCCGCGGCCGGCGTGGACGTGGTCGCCCGCATGCGGCTGCGCCCGTACACCTGCAGCCACTACATCAGCGTGGCCACGAATCGCACGGACGATGCGGGCAACTTCGCTTTCGAGGACCTCAGCCCCGCGGAATACCGCTGCATGGTCCGGAGCGCCGCGCACGCGCCGGCTTCCGCGGAAGTCCCGGTGGGCGACGACTTCGCCTACCTGGAAATCGAGCTGCAGCCGGGCGGCGCGCTGGCGGGGATTGCGACCGGCCCCGACGGGAAGCCGCTGCGCGGCCTGACCGTACTCGCCGGAAAGCAGGCGCGCGCGACGACGGACGCCGACGGACGCTACGCGCTCGCCGGGCTGGCGGAGGGCGAGACGACCGTTGCCGTGGAAGGCGAGGAGTACGTGCCGAAAGAGGGGCAGGAGCTTGAGGTCGTCGTCCGCCCCGGCGCAACCTCGGAAGTGAACATCGCCCTGCAGAAAGGGCTCGCCATCCGCGGGACGGTCCTGGAAGCCGACGGCAGCCCCGCCGACGGCATGATGTTGTTTGTCATCGGTCCCAAGGGCGCGGAACGCGGAGGATCCCGAAGCCGTCGGATCGGCCTGGAAACGGACGGCGGTTTCCGCGCCGCCGGACTGGCCCCCGGCAGCTATGACGTCACGGTGCTGAGCGCAAAAAGCCGCGAACAGGAAGTCTCGGTTCCCGACGTGGCGGCCGGCACCGAGGATCTCTTCATCAGCCTGGGCGCCTGGCGTGAGTTGAGCGGGAAGGTCGTCAAAGCCGACGGAGCCCCCGTGGAGAACGCCAGGCTGCTCGCGCAGAAGTCCGGCGGCGGGGAGGTCTTTTTCGCGGATCGCCCGGGCGACGAGGACGGTCCGGTCACGGACGCGGAGGGCAGGTTCAAGATCCGGGTGCGCGAAGGGGCCGTCTATGCGATCACGGCCGTCCGCAAACCGCTGCTGCCGGCGCGGGTCACGGTCGACCTGTCGTCCGGCAAGGCGGCGCCCGGCGCGCCCCTGGCCATCACGCTGGAGGAGGGTTGCGCCGTGCGCGGGGTGGTGGTGAAGAAGGCCGACGGCTCGCCCGTGCCCGGCGTGGGCGTGAGCGCGGCCTCGCGGGCGGGACGGCTCCGGATGTCCGGGCGCGGGGCCGCCGGCGATGACAAGGTGACGACCGGCGCCGACGGCGGCTTTGCGCTGGAAGGCGTGCCGCCGGGCATCGCGGACCTCGTCGTGCTGAGCGCCGACGAAGACGCCGTGACGCTGGGCAGCCGGCAGGTCCTGGTCAGGCGCGGCGCCGCGGCGGAGGCGCGGATCGAGCTGGAAGAACCCGGCGCCGTGACCGGTCGCGTCCTCGACGCCGAAGGCAAGCCCCTGCGCGAATGCCATGTCATGCTTTTCTCGCCGGGCGCCCCCGCGCAGCCGGGCAGCGCACAGACCGACGCCGACGGAGCGTTTGCGATCCGGAACGTGCTTCCGGGGGAGTATGCGGCGATGGCCTTCGCCATGACGGACGAAGGCGATCGTCCGCGCCAGATGACGGCGCGGGTCAAGGTCGAAGCCGGACGAACGGCCGACGTGGTGCTCGGCGGCAAACAGCAGGCCGGGGGCATGAAAATCGGCGGCACGTTCACGCTCAACGGCGCGCCCGCCGGACCCGGGTCCATCACGTTCATGCCGCCGTCCGGATCCGAACGGGACATGCAGGGGATGCTGGCGGCCATGATGGGCGGCGCGCATGAAGCCGAGATCGACGGCGAGGGCCGCTTCACCGTCCGGAATATTCCTGCCGGAACCTACACCTTCACGGCGCGGATCGGCGGCGGCGGGGACGGCGAGCGCATGCCGGCCATGTACGGCGGCGAGGTCGCGGTCTCCGAGGGACAGGCCGCGCTGGAGATCGCCATGCGGGGGGCGGTCGTGTCCGGCACGCTCAAAGACCCGGACGGCAAGCCCATGGCGGGGGGCACGATCATTCTGATGCCGCGCGACGCGACCGGCACGAAGCGGAGTTTCATGTCCCGCTATGCGCAGACCGGAAGCGACGGCGCGTTCGCCTTCGACAGCGTCCCCGCCGGCGCGTACGTCTGCATGGTCCACCATGAAGACGCCGCCATGCTCCAGCGCCCGGTTGAAGTCGGCGTCGAGCCCGTCGCCCTCGAGCTGTCGGCCGCGAAAGGCCACGCCCTGAACGTGACCGTGAGGGCGGATGCCGGCGCGGCGCCGGAGGGCGCCAGCGTGCTGGTGCTGTCGCGCGCCGACGAAAGCATCGCCGCTTTCGGCATGGCCGACGGCGACGGGCCGATCACCGTCCAGCCGCCGCTGGCCGCCGGGGAATACATCGCGCTGGCCGGGATGCGCGGCTACGCGGTGGAGACGCGCGCGTTCAGCGTGCCGGAGACGAGCGGCTTCGAGGCCGCGCTGGTTCCCGGCGGCGCGGTCAGGGTGACCCTGAGCGGCGCCGACGTGAAGGGGCGGGTCGTGCGCGTCAAGTCCGAGGCGGGCGAGGAGGTGCTTCGATGCCGCAGGGACGAATGGGGGCTCGCCGGGACGCCGTGGGGGGTGTCCTATGCGCTTCTTCCGACCGACGCCGGGGGCGTTGCCACGTGCGAAGGCCTTCGGCCGGGCGTCTACATGCTGACGGTCGACGGCTCGTCGGCGGCAGCCTCCGTCACCGTCGAAGCGCTCCAGACGGCCGAAGCCAGGCTGGCGCTGGAGTGAGTCAATACCCTTCGTCGGCCCCCTGCCCGATGAAGGCCGTCCCGTACAGAATGAGTTTGATCCCCAGCATGGTCATGAAGGCCAGAAACGACACGGCCGCCCACTGGGGGTCGGAAGGGGGCTGCAGGCGGCAGAAGCGGAAGATGAACCAGCCGAAAGCGACGTTCAGCACGGCCTCGTAGCAGCCGTTGAGAATGTGGCCGGGCATGGTCACCAGGCCGCGTATGAGCCAGGTCACGTAGTCGCCGAGAATGGCGCCGAACAGCAGCGCGTCGACGAATTCCACCGTGCCGGCGTCGGTCACCGCCACGGCCGTGGCGGTTCCGCCGAGAACGGCGGTTCGGAAAACCGACGCGAATGTGCGCGCCCCCGTGATCTTGAGGCTCAATGCCGTGCTCCGCCTCGCGCCGTCCGTTGTCGGCGCCGCCGTCCGACCGGCTTATTCACATCTTCGGCCTTGCGTGGTTGCTCGTCGTCTTGCGGCTTGTACCGCGGCCTGTGCGGAACCTCCGGCGCCGTTCGGCTGCCGGAAAGTCTACCAAGGCCCCCGGCAGGGTCAACTGAACTGCAGCTGCGAAATCAGAGATGTCACTGCGCAGGGCTTGTTCAAGCACGGGACGGTTCACGGGAGCAATCTCAAACAGGCCGAGGAGCCGCTGCAGCGCCGCGCGTGCTTCCTTCGGCGGCAGAACCTGACCGAGCAGGTAGTCGACGGTTGTAACCGTTGTCGCACAGAGGAAGCCCTCGATTCTGGATTCCTCGACGAGCGCGAAGATCTGGGTTGCCGCTTCCGCGAAGGGCCGTCGGTCAAGAAGGACATCGAGGACAACGTTGGTGTCGACGAGGATCCTCACGAGTACTTCTCACGGAGGTGTCTCTTGTAGTCTGTCTCAGATCGTCAATCAGCTTCCTGCGAACGTGCGCGTTGCAGACGGACGTTTCGGAGATGCCGGTCCGGGTTGTTGCGGAAATGCCGGCGGCCGGGGCGGCGGACCTCCCGCGCCCGCCGCCTCGCTGCGATGGCGCTGTCATGGCTCACGCCGGCGTGAACCGCGTCGCGAGGGCCGTCCGCGGCCTTCACGACGTCGCGTTTGACGCGGCGGGACGGATTGCCGGGGGCCGTCAGCCTGCTCCCGTTGCCAGCATCAGGCCGCCCACGCCAAAGACGGCCACGTCAACGATTGCGTGGCTCAGGTAGGCGGGCCAAATGGACCGGTATCTCATGTAGATGAACGACCACGTCGTCCCCGCGAGGAATACGCCCAGCGAACATGCGGTGGCAACAGGTGCGCTGCAGCAGCTCCAAAGGGCAATGAAGTGATGAATGGTGAAACAGAACGCCGAAAACACAACTGCGCGTCCGGGTCCCCCGACCGTTTCACACTTCGCGTAGACAAACCATCGCCAGACATACTCCTCCATCACGGAATTCACGAGGATCCAGTATGCCGCACCGCCGAGATATCCCGGCAGCGAACCCAGCCCGATCTCCCGCATCTTGCCGGTGAAGAACGGCAAGTCGATAAGCCGGCGCCCGAAGGCCAGATAGCCGAGCAGGACGACTAGGCCGAGGACCATCCCGGAGACAAGCCCGGCCGCGAACCCGCCGTGCCGGGCGGGGGACAACCCGAAGCGATCACGGTCGACCCACTTGAGCCAGATGGCCGGCCAGGCGAACAGCCACAGCTTGCTCGCCACGAATATTCCCTTCCCGACCGGGGTTCCCGGGAACCACACCATCCCAGCCAGAACCCCGAGGCTTGGAGCCGGCACGAGCAATGCGAGCGCCAGCATGGCTTTCTTCCGGTTCATGAGCGACCACAGGGCCCCACCGCCCCTCCTCTTCCCGGGCTCACCCGTTCCGGCCGCGTCGGCGGCTGGCTGCCACGGACGCACCATACTCATCGAGTGCGGCCTTTGAACACCTGCGTGACGCCCTCGAGCGG
Organism: Lentisphaerota bacterium; assembly: GCA_016873635.1. Lineage (GTDB taxonomy): Bacteria > Verrucomicrobiota > Kiritimatiellia > UBA8416 > VGWJ01 > VGWJ01. The sequence continues at coordinate 20,904 of VGWJ01000052.1, forward strand.
CGTGTAGCCGGCTTCCCTGAGCAGTCGCCGGCAGGTTTCCACGGAAGCCCCAATGCCTTTGGACGTGTCCTCCATTGTATCCCTCGGATTGGGACCGGTTTCAGCGTAGATCTGGTTCGCGCCGGTCCGAAGAGGAAGAATCCTGGCTTCGTGCACGCCCATGGCGCGGATTGTGTCGCCCACAACGAGCCGTGTCACGGCAACGACCTTGGCCAGAGTCCATTGTGAGATTTGGCCAAGCCTGGAAAGCGGCAGCCCGGGAACAGGCACGCGCCACATGGCCGCATGGTTGACCGCTCCGTATTCGCGGCCGCGGAACATCTCTTCGACCAGCTCTTCCGGGGTATGCTCCGGCCCAATCGGCTCCACGCAGTATCCCAGATCGAGGTCTGAATCCCGGACGGCTTCAAGTGTGCCGAGCCTCGCCTTTGTGTCGATCTCCGTGTCCTTCCCCTCGCGCAGCCGGAAGACGTGATACACGCCCTGAAAGCCTGCATCCAGAAGTTCTTCTGCCTGTTCCGGGCCGAAGTCGCCGATGTTGGCGACCAAGGGCATGTTCGGCGCCAAGGCAGCCCTGACGGCTTCCCCGATCTCGATAAAGCGTTGGTACGGATAGTCCGCTGTGGTCATCAGAAAGATGGCATTCGCGCCCGCATCCTCAAATGCCTTGGCCCTCTTGACGACCTCATCGAGGGTAAACTCGGCGCGGGAATTCATCACCCCCCACTTCTCGCCGAAGGCGCAGAATCCGCAGCTCTTCGGGCAGGGCGAGAGATTGATGCCTACCTGGGCGAACACCTCGCCCTTGCCCCCGAACCGGCGTCGGGTCAGGGTGTTGGCGGCGGAAGCGAGTGCGTACATATCGAGGGAGTTCTCGTCAATCTGCATCAGCCGGAGTGCTTGCCGTCGAGTGATCTCCGCGCCGCCCAGCGCCTTGTCCAGAATTCCCTCCACATCGGGTTCGATTCGCATGGTTAGTCCTCGCGTTTCCGTATTGTGTGGCCTATCGCGCGCACGAGTCGTTGAACGGCCTGTACATATCCCGTCAGCGTGGCTTGCCACTGTTCCAAGCACCGCCATCCGTCCGCCGTGAGAGCGTAGCGGCGCTTTGCGGGCCCGCCCTTGTCTGTCTCCCACGACGCGGTAACCAGGCCGCGCGCTTCCATGTCGCGCAACAACCTGTACACCCCTGTATTGTCCGGTTTCTTCCCGGCCAGTAACGGCGAGCCAGCCAGCCGCTGAGTCAGCTCGTAGCCGTGCAACTCGCCCGCGGCCAGTTGAGCAAGGACCGCCGGTGCCAGCAGCTTCTCCAGCGTGCGCCCCGAACAGGGGCAATCGTCGAGAGTGGTCATAGCGCCTCCGTCGGCAACAGGCGACAATGTCTGATATCCGAGCTTGTCTGTCAATGCGGGTGCGAGTGCCGCAGGATATGCGGACGCTCCAACGCATGCGCCAGCATCAGCGCTTCGTCGTTGAGAATGTCCCTTGTGGGTCCGTCCGCGACGATCCGGCCGCCGTCGAGAACGATTACCCGCGAGCACACCTCAACGACCAACT
>VGWJ01000053.1 GCA_016873635.1 Lentisphaerota bacterium
ATCTTGACGTCGATGTCCACGCCCGCCGCCGCGTACGCGGACGGCTTGCCCGCGCTCTTCTTTCCGTCGCTTGTCGCTGTCATAAGAACCTCCCTCTCTCGCCAGCCGCGCATGGTAGGAAGTGGCGGCGGCGGCGTGAAGGAAAAAGAGGCGCGGTGTCATGCGGATTGAAATAGAGAGGGAACTCGTGCTATTCTCCCCGGATGAAGGTCAGAGATGCTATCAAGATGATTGAGCGTGACGGCTGGTTCCAGGTGAAGAGCCGGGGCGGCAGTTACCGCCAGTTCAAGCATCCCTGGAAATCAGGCCGCGTGACCATTGCCGGGCATCCCGGCGATGACCTTGCAGCCGGCACACTGAACAGCATACGCAAACAGGCGGAATTGAAATGAGCAAGTTTTTGATTGTCGTCGAGGAAACCGAGACAGGCTACTCCGCCTACTCGCCGGATCTTCCTGGCTGCGTTGCAACCGGGAAGACAAAGCCCGAGGTGGAACGGATGATGTCCGAAGCCATCGAGTTCCATCTTGAGGGCCTCCGCGAAGACGGTGCCGCCCTTCCGCCGGCACACTCCTACTCGACGTACTGCGAAGTCCCTGCATAACGACCGAATCGAACGCGACTTCGGGTTAACCGCGCCGCGCACCCTTTGACGCGACTCGCCGGACCGATTTGCTGCTGCCGATTTGTTGCTGGCCTTGGCGGCGGGCTTGCGGCATGATGCGGGGCATGTGGCTGCTGACGCTCATCTTCGGCCTGCTCACGGCGGGGCTGGCGTGGATGCTGTTCGGGTACGGACACGTGATGTGGCTCGCGGGCCTGTTCCGGCCGCGCCGCGAGCCGGAGCATCCCTCCGAGTGGCCGCGTCTTTCCGTGGTCGTGCCGTGCTACGACGAGGAACGAGAGATCCTGGCCAAGCTCGATGACCTCCGCGCGCTGGACTACCCGCGCGACCGGATGGAGGTCGTTTTCGCGGACGGCGGCTCGCGCGACGGCACCCTGCCGCGGCTGCGCGAGGCCATCCGGCCGGACGAGCCCTTCCGGGTCGCGGAATGCCCGCGCGCGGGCAAGGTGCCGCAGATCAACCACGTTTTGCCGTCGCTCACGGGCGACATCGTGGTCAACACCGACGTCGACGCGCGCCTCGATCCGCAGGCCCTCAAGTGGCTCGCGGCGGAGTTACACGCGGCGCCGGAGGCCTGGGTCGTGGGCGCCTACTGCCGGCCGGCCGACGCCATACCCGTGGAGCGCTATTACTGGCAGGCGCAGAACAAGGGGCGCCTGCTGGAGAGCGACGCCGGCGCCCTGCCCATCGCCATCGCCCAGTGCTACGCCTTCCGCAAGGAGCTGCTCGCGGCGTTTCCGGAAGACGTGGTGGCCGACGACATCTACGTGGCCCTGCTCGCGGGCACGCGGGGGCGGCATTCGGTGTACAGCCGCCGGGCGCAGGCCACGGAGACGCGCGGGCCGGCCACGGTCCGCGCGTTCCTTTACCACAAGCTGCGCAAGAGCAACGCCTACCTGCGCGAGACCCTGCGCTTCGCGTACCGCCTGCCGGAGCTCGGCATGCTGTCCAAGATCATGCTGCTCACGCGCATCAGCCAGCAGCTCCTGCTGCCGTGGGTCATGGCGCTGTGGATCCTGACCGCCGGGGCGCTGCTCACGCTGTTCCGCCTGGACCTGGTGATCTACGGCGCGCTGTTCCTGGCGGCCATGCTCCTGGCGTCCCGCGGCGTCTACCAGAGCGTCAAGCTTCCGGACGAGCAGCCCGCGCCCCTTTCCGTAATCCTGTGGGGCTATCTGCTTACGAACCTGATCCTGCTGGCGACGGCCCTGACCTATCCCTACCTCAGGCAGGACAGCCGCTACGGCCGCCTGCCGGCCGCGGAGCGGGGCGCGGGCGGGACGCCGGAAGGGGCGGCGGCCGCGGCGGGCGGCGGAACGGGCGCATGACCGGCCTCCGGGAGTTCGTTCTCAACTTCCGCGTGGCGTTCCGGCCGCGCAAGCCGCGGCTTGTCCTGCGCCTGGCCGCCGCCGTGCTGCGGTCGGTCGCGCCGCGGCGGCCGGGCCTGCGCTACGTCGATTTCGCGGTCGATTTCGCCTGCAACCTGCGCTGCGCCCACTGCTTTGCCACGGCGCTGGCGCAGCCGGGACGGCGCCGCATGACGCCCGCCGACTACGCCCGCGTCGCGGGCGAGGCCATGAACCTGGGCGCGGTCAACTTCTCCTTCCAGGGCGGCGAACCGCTGCTCTTCGCGCAGCTGGAAGATGTCGTACGCGCCTGCCGTCCGGAGCGGAACCTGATTTCCGTCACCACCAACGGCACGCTGCTCGACGACGCCGGCGTGGCGCGGCTGAAACGCATGGGCGCCGACATCGTGACCGTGAGCCTCGACAGCTCCATCGCCGCGGAGCACGACCGGTTCCGCGGCGCGCCGGGGACTTTCGCGAAAACCATGGACGGCATCGGCCGCGCCCGCCGCGCCGGGCTGGCGGTCACGCTGGGCACGGTGGTCACGCACCAGAACCTGCGCTCCGCGGGCGTGTCCGGACTCCTGCGCCTGGCGCGGGAAACGCGCGTCCTTCTGTATGTCATCCTGCCCGTGCCCGCGGGGCGCTGGGCGGACGACCGCGACATGCTGCTCACGGAGGACGACCTGCGCTACATTGACCGTCTGACGCGGCAATCGCCCTACGTGCGCACCGATTTCCAGGCCAACCTGGGACCGCGCGGCTGCGGGGCGGCGAAGGAGATCCTCTATCTGACGCCCTACGGCGACGTGCTGGCCTGCCCCTTTCTGCATATCGCGCTGGGCAACGTGTTCGAAGAGCCCCTGGCGGCAATCCGGGCGCGCGCGCTGCGCAATCCGTATTTCGCGCGCTACCACGAGCGGTGCCTGGCGTCCACGGACGAGGAGTTCATCGCGCGGCACCTGAGCAGGACCTTCGGCGCCCCGCAACTGCCGATCCCCTGGAGCGCCGCCTTCGGAGAAGAGAAATGAAAAAGCGCCGCGCCGGGCCGTCCCCGCGGGGAGACGGACGCTGAAAGCGTTTGTGACAGGGGCTACCGGGTTCATCGGCACGCGGCTCGTGGCGCGTCTGCTCGCCGACGGACATCGCGTGGTCGCGCTCGCGCGCCGGCCTTCGCCCCACCTGCCCCCCGGCGCGCGCTTCCAGGCGGGGGACCTGCTGCAGCCGGACCCCTGGCGCGACGCCGGCGCGGGGTGCGACCGGCTCTACCACCTGGCCGCGCTGATCACCTTCGATCCGCGCCGCCGCGCGGAGCTCATGCGGCAGAACGGCGACGGCACGCGCCTCGCGCTGGACGCGGCCCGGCGCTGGAACGTGGCCGCCGCCGTCGTGGTCAGCAGCGCGTGCACGCTGGGCCTGGCGCGGCGGCCGGACGAGACGCTCGACGAGGAAGACACGGCGCCTCCCGCCCTCGCGGCCGCCAACCCCTACCTGGCCGGCAAACTGGCCGCGGAACAGGCCGCGCGCGAGCGCGCCGGCGCGCAGCGGATCGTGATCGTCAACCCCACCACCGTTTTCGGCCCCGGCGACCGGAGTCTCAATTCCGGGACGCTGGTCGCCCGCGTGACGCGTTCGCCGGTCGTTCCGGTTCCGCCCGGCGGCAGCAACGTGGTGGACGTTGACGACGTGGTCGACGGCATCCTGGCGGCCGCGGAAAGAGGCGTCGCGGGCCGCCGCTACGCGCTGGGCGGGGAGAACCTGCGCTTTTCCGAGATCGTGCGGACTATCGCGGAAGTCACCGGGAGACGCCCCCTGCGCGTGCGCCTGCCGCGCTGGACGCGCGCGCCGCTGGCGGCCGCCGCGGCGGCGGCCATGCGCGTCGCGGGCGGCCGCTTCCTCACGCCGCAGATCGTCGGCGACATGTTCGCATTCAAGTACTATTCCTCCGCGCGGGCCGCGCGCGAGCTTGGCTGGCGTCCGCGCTTCCGGTTCCGCGAAAGCGTCGCGCGCGCCTGGGATTTCTACCGGCAGGAAGGAATCCTGACCTGAACGCGCATTCCCGCGAGACGGCCGACGCTTCCCCGCGCCCGGGCGCGGGCCTGGCGGTGAAACCGCACGGCGCGGCGGCGCAGCATGAGGACGCGGGGGGCAAACGGGCCCGGGGCGTGCGCGCATGCGACGCCGTCCGCGGCGTTGCGGCACAAACAAGGAGACCGAGGTGATTGACGCGCGCGCAAGGCCGGCCCCCGCGGCGGAGGCCGTAAAGGACGCCAACCGGCGCTTCTACGACGCCGTGGCGGGCAGGTATGAGGACGTTGACGGACGGCGCTCGCCGCGGCTGGAACGCTGGCTGAAGGAGCGGCTGGTCGCGTTGCGCGCGGCCGCGCCCGGGGGGCGCCTGCTGGACATCGGCAGCGGCAGCGGCTTCCTCTGCCGCTGCGCCGCCGGCGTTTTCGAGCGGCGCGTGGGCACGGACATCTCCCCGGCGATTCTCGAAGCCGCGCGGGACGCGTTCGACGAGGCCGTGGCCTGCGACGCGGACCGCCTGCCCTTCGCGGACGGCAGCTTCGATGCGGTCACCGCCTTTGCCGTGCTGCACCACCTGCCGTCCTTCGACGGGCTGGCGTCGGAAGCGCGGCGGGTGCTGGCGCCGGGCGGCGTGCTGTACACGGATCACGACATGGACGCCCTCTTCTACCGCCGCTTCCGGCCGCTGCTGCGCGCGTACCGCCGCCTGCGCGGCGCGGACGAACGCTACCGGCGGGTATGCCCCGACGCTACCCCCGAGCTCTACCGCCTGACGGAGCGCCACGAAACGGGCATTGACACCGACGGCCTGCTTCGGCTTCTTCGTGAGCGTTCGTTCGCGCCGGAGGCGCGCTATCACTGGTTCGGGCTCGGTCCGCTGACGGACATGGTTTTCGGCGCCAGGTCCTATCCCCGCGGATGGGCGCCGCTGCTCGGCATACGGGCCGTCAGGAAGGAGTAGGCGGTGGAGTACCTGCGATGCTACGCGCAACTGGGCGCGGCCGCGGTGTGCCTCGTGCTGCCCGGGCTGTGGATCCTGCGCCTGGCCACCCGCGGGGCGGCGCTGCGGTGGCCGCCGGCCTTCGCGCTGGCGCCCGCGTTCCTGATTTCCTCGCTGCTGATCGCCGCCGGCGAGTTCCTCGCGGTCACGTTTCTGCCCGCGCAGGCCGCGCGCTGGGCGGCCCGGGCCGTGCTGTTGCCGGCCGTGGTCTGCGCCGCGGGCGGCGGCTGGCGCCTCCTGCGCGACGTCTTCGCTCCGGCCGGACCGTGGGAAAGGCGCATGTGGCTCATGCTGGGCGGATGCCTGCTGGTGTGGGTCGGCCTGATGCCCCTCTCGCCGTATCCGTCGCAGCTCAGCATCGGGCTCGGCGACCGCCCGGCCTACTACCGCCTGGCCGCCAACCTGGCGCAGGGCCGGGGGTGGCTGTGCGACTACTTCATCGCCGACTTCGCGGGCGGCGCGATGCCCTACCTGGCGACCCATCCGCTGCCCGTCCTGATCACGGCGTTCCTGATGCAGCTGGCGGGCGTGAACGGGCACGCGCTGAGCATCTACGGGTCGTTGGCCGGCGCGCTGCACGTCGGCTTGCTGGCCTGTTTCGTCGGGCGGTCCGCGCGCGCCGGCGCGCAGGGCCTGGCCTCGTTCGCGGCTGCCGTTCTGGCGCTGGCCGTGCCGATCTACTTCTACCTGCTCGGGGTGGGGGAGACCACGGTTCCCGGCGCGCTGGCGTTTCTAACGGCCGCGGCTTTTCTCGCGGAAAGGCCGGTCGCGCGCCCCTGGATCCTGGCCGTGTGCGGCGTGGCGGCGTTGTTCATGCTGCTCGTGCGCCCGGAGGCGGCCATGCTCGCGGTCCTGCTGAGCGTCGGATACCCCGTGCTCGCCCTGCTGTCCGGACGCGCCGTTCCCGCCGTGTGGCGCGCCGCGCTCGGGGCGGCGCTTCTGGCCGCCGCGGTGGCGACCTGGGCCGCGCTGCCGCGGATCGTGGCGCGCGTCCCGGAGGGGCTGCGCAACATGAGCGTCTTCTACCTCGAGTACAAGCCCGCGGACGGCGACTTCGGGCTGATGTATGCGCCGTGGTGGAAAATCAACCGCGACATCTGCACGGCCAATCTCTCGAACGCCACCAACGCCCCCCCGGGCTGCAACGCCGCCATCGGCGAAGAGATCCGCCGCCATCCCGTGCAGTTCGCCGAATTCCTCGGCCGTCAGCTCAAGGCGGGGGCGGCGCGCAGCCTGCAGACGGTCCGCGTGCAGTCCTACATGGTCTGGGACAACATGAACACGGCCATCGCCGTGCTCTGCATCATCTTCGCCTTCGTCGAGGCGCGCAACCGGATCCTGCTGGCCGTCATCCTGGCGTGCATGGCCGCGCTGCCGCTGTTCAACATCGCTTACTCGGCGCGCCACATGCTGCCTTACACGCCGGTGCTGTACGCGCTCTTCGCCCGCGCGCTGCTGGCGCGTGGGCCGTGGCTGTGGAAGCGCCTGGGCGCGGCCGCCCTGACGCTGGTTCTGGGCGTCAACCTCGTCGAACTGACCTTCATCCGCCGCGACTGGTTCAACCGCTGGTACGAGCCGGCGATCGCGGACCTGCGCCGGATCGCGGCGCCGGACGATGTCATCGCGACGAGCTATCCGCAGCTCATCAGCTTCGAGGTGGACTGCGCCACGGCCGGCGGCTCGTGGCTCACGGAGAACATCGAGGGCGTGATCGCGCGCTTCGCTCCCGACATCATCCTCGTCGACAACCTGCGGGAAGGCTGCCAGAACTACACGCTGTTGAAGCAGAGGGGGGGGGCGGTGCCCGGCTACGAGACGATCCGGCGGGATCCCGACGGGCGCTACGCGATATTCGTCACGCCCGCCAAGGCCGCCCGCCTGAAGACGAAGGCGGCGGAGGGACCGCGGCCATGAGGGTCCTGCTGCTGTCGCCGCCTTTCGTGAAGGAGTACATGCGCAACGCGCGCTGCGACTTCGTTTCGCTTTCGGCGACGCAGTGGTACCCGCTGCTGCTGGGCTACTGCGGCGCGTGGCTGGAAAAGCAGGGCCACACCGTGAAGCTGATCGACGCGCCGGCGCAGTACCTGGGCCACGCCGAAACCGAGCGGCTGAGCGCGGAGTTCAAGCCCGATCTGCTCGTGCTGTATACCGGCCGCCTGAGCGAGGCCAACGACCTGCGCTTCGGCGACGCGGTCGTCGCCCGCACCGGCTGCGACGCGGTGATCGTGGGCCCCTTCGCGTCCATCGCCCCCGCGGCGACCCTGGCCCGCGCGGAGCGGATCGGCAAGCTTGTCACGGGCGAGTTCGAGCATCCCGTGGCCGAGCTGGCCGCCGGCGACGACCCGGACGGAATCGCCAATCTGGTGCGCCGGGAGGACGGCGGCCGCGGGCGCAACGCCCCCCGCCCGCACCTGAGCCGCGCACAGCTCGACGCCATTCCGTTCGTGTCGCGCTTCTTCCGCGATCACGCGGACATCCGTGCCTACAAGACGCCCTCCGAGTACTACCCGTTCATGGACATCATGACCGGCCGCGGCTGCGCCTGGGGGCAGTGCACGTACTGCCTGTGGGTGCACGCTTACGTGACCGGCGCCACCTACAACACGCGCAGCGTGGAGAACGTGATCGGGGAATTCGAGTTTATCGCGCGCGACATGCCGGCCGTGCGCTCGGTGATGATCCAGGACGATACGTTCACGCAGGGGCGCGCCGCGGAGTTCGCGGAAGCCAAGCTCAAGGCCGGCAACCGCCTGCCCTGGTCGTGCTACGCGCGCGGCAACATGAGCTTCGAGGCCATGGCGCTGATGAAGCGCGCCGGTTGCCGCAACCTGCACGTGGGCTACGAGTCGGCCGATCCCGAGGTGCTCAAGACGATCCGCAAGGGCGTCGGCGCGGAACGCATGACGCAGTTCACGCGCGACGCGAAGCGCGCCGGGCTGCGCATCCACGGCGATTTCGCGCTGGGCTTTCCGGGCGAGACGCCGGAAAGCGCGCGCCGGACCATCGCCTGGGCCTGCCGCCTGAACCCCGACACCGCCCAGTTCCAGTTGATGATCCCGTTTCCCGGCACGCCCTACCATGCGCTCATGCGGGAGCGGGGCTGGCTGAACGCGGAGGGCCAGCCGGACATGCCGCGGTTCACGAACGCGGAAATCCGCGCCCTGGCCAAGCAGGCCTACCGCGCTTTCTACCTGCATCCGCGCTACGTCTGGAAATGCCTCCGCCATCCGTACGAGCACTTCTTCGGACGCCTGCGGACAATATTCCGCGCGGTCCCGGCCATGTTCTGGAAGAGGTGGAAGACCGGGTAAGGAATGCCGATGCCGAACGGCAACACATGGCGACATATCGTCCCGCTCTTTTTCCTCTGCGCGGCCGTCTACGCGCTGTTCACGCACGGCGGGATCAGGTCGCCGGACAGCGAGGTCGCGTTCCGCACGGCGGAGGCGCTGGCCCTGCGCGGCACGTTCGCGCTTGAGGGCTACCTGGACCAATGGCCCGGCTTCGGGATGGCGCCGGGCCGCGACGGGCGCCTGTACTCGCGCTACCAGCCGCTGCAGCCCCTGCTGCTGGCGCCCTTCGCGCGGGCGGCGGAGGCGATGCGCGCGTGCCCGGTCGCGCGGTGGTTCCTGCGCCCCGTCCCCGGCAGCCACTACGTGAACGCGGACCCGCGCGTGATCCGGGGCCAGACCCCCGCGGACCCCGGCCCGCACCTGGTCCGCGCGCTGGTCATGCCGTTCGCGATCCTGGTGTCCGCCCTGCAGGCGGTCGTGTTCTGGATGCTGATCCTGAGGCTGGGCGGCTCCGCGCGGGCCGCGTGGGCGGGCGCGGCGGTCTTCGCCTTCGGCACGCTGAATCTCTCCTACGCCGGGACGCTCTTCAAGGAGCCGCTGGTGGGGCTGCTGACCCTGTCGGCCCTGCTGCCGCTGTTCCCGGCCGGCGCCGCGCGCGGTTCGCCCGGGTTGGGCGCCGGCGCGCTTGTCCTGTCCGGGCTGCTTGCCGGGCTGGCGGTGGCCGCGCACCTGCTGGCGGTTTCGATCGTTCCGTTCGTGGCGCTTTTTGCGGCGCTGCAGGCATACGCGGGGCAGGGGCGGCGGGGATTTGCCGCCGGCGCCGCGCTGTGGGTCCTGGGCCTGCTGCCGGTGCTGGCGCTGCTGGGCTGGCACAACTTCGACCGTTTCGGGCACGCGCTGGACACGGGGTTCCGGGCCTCGGCGGCGGAGATGGGACAGCGGCGATTCCTGGCGCCGTGGGTCGGGATGAGCGGGCTGCTTTTCAGCGCGGGCAAGGGGCTGCTTTTTTACTGTCCCGCGGCGGTTGCCGGCGCGCTGTGCTGGCGCCGGCTGCACGCGGCGCGTCCCGCGCTGTCATGGACCCTCGCGGCGCTTGTGCTGGCGCGGATCGTGTTCGTGGGGTCGTTCGTGGACTGGCACGGCGGCTTCTGCCTGGGGCCGCGCTATCTCGTGAACGTCGTGCCCTTCATGCTGCTTCCCCTGTGCCTGCGCATCGACGACGCGCTGCGGCGGCCGCGGCCGTGGGCCGCGGCGGCCCTGCTGGCGCTCGCGTGGCTGGCCGTCTGCCAGCAGGTCTATTTCGCGATGGGCGAGATCTTCGGCTACATGCACGGGGTGCGATGGCGCGGCATGGCGGCGGGGTTCGACGTATTCAAGGACGGCTACATCTACTTCAGCTGGCGGGCGTCGCCGCTGCTGCACATCCTCGAAGGCGGCCGGGGACCCTTCCTGCTCAGGAAGGCGCCGCTGCCGGACGGCGCGCTGCTGGCCCTGCTTTGCGCCGCCTTCCTGCCGCTCGTGGGGCTGGCCGCCTCACGGCCGCCGCGGGAACGCCGCAAGGCGCAAGGCTGAACGCGATCAGTCCGCCGCGGCCGGGGCGCCGGACGGGGACGTCCGCCTGATCCGCGCGGTCTCGGCGCGGGCGTAGAGCTCGTTGGCCGCGAGGATGTCCTCGTCCGGAATGTCCTTGCCGTTTTCCAGCGCGTCGCGCAGCGCGTCCAGGGCGGCGGCGAAGCGCTCTTCCCGGAAGGCCAGCTCGGCCTGGCGCAGGCGCGTGACGAACCAGCGGCGGGAAGCGGGCGGGGCCTCCGCGAGGAGCCGGGCGAGGATCGCGCGCGCTTCGGCGGGGCGGCCGCCGCGCAGGCAGACCACGGCGACCGTGTCCAGGATCGCCTGATCGTCGGCGCCGCGCTCCAGCAGTTGCGCCGTGAAGCGCCGGGCCTCGGCGGCGCCCGCGTCGGTGCCGGCCAGGGTATATGCCAGGTTGTTGAGCATGCCCAGGTCGTCCGGATGGCGCCTCAGCCCCGCTTCCAGCAGATCGACGGCTTCCTTCGGGCTGCCCCGCAGGCGCGCCGCCTCGGCGGCCACGACGTAGGGCAGGCGGTTCGTGGCGCCGGCGCGGATCGCGGCGTTCATGTGGCGCAGAGCGTCGATGACCTCCGGGCCGCCGCGCCGGAACCGCGCGTAGCCGAGCATCTGCGCCCAGAGCGGGTCGTCGGGCGCCTCGCGCCGCAGCGCCTTGAGCGCCTCCACCATTTCCGCGTCGGTCACGGCCCGGCCGTCGGACGACTTGAGGGCGACCAGCTCTGCGTACAGCGCCGGCGACGGCCGGAGGGAGGCGTTGATCGCCAGGCGCGTGCACTCCAGCGCCCGGCGCGTGTCGCGCAGGGCCAGCGCGCAGCGGATGCCGAGCACGTAGGCCGGAAGAAGGCCGCGCGCGTCGGCCACGGCGCAGGCGGCGGCCTCGCGGGCTAGCCCGGTCATCCCGCCCCGCAGCAGGTAGTCGCCGGCGCGGGTGAAGGTCTCGGCCGGAAAAGCGCGCTGCGCGGCGGCGGACCGGATCTCGGCGCCGATCGCTTCGCGGACCTCTCCGGCGTCGAGCGCGCCGGGATTCCGCGCGAGCAGCACGATGTCGGCGAGCCACAGCTCCGGGTCGCGCGGACAGGCGCGCCGCGCCGCGTCGACCACGGCGGGATCGGCGCCGGACAGGCTGACCAGCATGCGCCACAGGGACGGCGCGTCGGGCATGATACCGACCGCCTCCTCGATCGCCCGGCGCGCCTCGTCGAAGCGCCGCTGCCGGCACAGCAGCAGCGCGAGCTGGCTGAGGGCGGTGGCCTTTTCGGCGGCGTCGCGGCCGCAGGCGGTCCAGGCGCCGGTCGCGGCGGTGTCGCCCGCGCATTCCGCTTCGTATGCGCGCAGCCACTGCCGCAGCAGCAGGCGCAGGAAAGCGCTGCGGGCGGTTTCCAGGACGGCGCGCGCGCGCGCGGCGTGGGCGGCCGCCTCGCCGTCGGCGAAAGCCAGGGCCCGGTGCCACGCGGCGCTCAGCTCGGCCGGGGGCAGGTCGGGCGCCTGGACGGCGTCGGCCGGAACGGGAATGCGCGGCAGCCCGGCCGCGCGGCGGAAGTTTTCCGCTTCGGCCAGGCGTCCGCTGTCGAAAAGGGCTTCGGCTTCGAGCACGTCCATCTCGCGCTGCCGGCGCGGCAGCGGCCGGCTGAGGGCCGGCAGGGCCTCCGCGGGCGCGCCGAACGAAAGCAGCACGCCGGCCAGCGCCGCGACGGCCTGCGACGAGTCCGGATAGCGCCGCACGCACAGTTCGGCCGCGCGGCGCGCCGCAAGCGGCAGCCGCAGGATCGTGCAGGCCCGCGCCAGCCTGACCAGCGCCATGAGTTCGGGGTCGCCGGTGTTCGGATAGGTTCGCATGATCTCGTAGACGTTTTCCCAGTCGCCCTGCCGCTCGTAGACTTCCGAAAGCGCCGTGCGCACGCGGGCCCGTTCCCCCGCGTCGGCCGCGGCGATGGCGTTGAGCTGCGCCTCGGCGGACGCGATGTCGCCCTTCATTTCCAGCGCCCCGGCGTACGCGTAGCGCATGCCGGTCGAAAGCCGGCCGGCCCTGTCGCGGGCGGCGAATTCCGTCAGGGCGACGTCCAGCAGGCGCTCTCGCGCGGGCCCGGGATCGGCGACGCCAAGCTCGTCGCCGCGCGGCACGGAGGCGGCCAGCGGGCGCCACGCGTCGAGCTGTCCGGCAATGAGGAAGAAAGGCCGCGTGTCGATCCGTTCGCCGGCCAGCGGGGCGCTCATGCCTAGCCGGCGTTTACGGAACGTGAACCATTCGGCCCCGTGGCGCGCCGGCAAGAGCGCCAGGTAGGGATGCGCGGGATCGACGGCGGCGATGCGGCGGTAGAGGAGCCAGGCCAGGTCCGGCCGCCCGAGCTGGAAGCACTTCCCGATCATGCCGGCCAGCCGATCGGGGTCGCCGACGCGCGGCGCGGACCGCGCGAGGTGGGCGGCGAAACGGTCTTCCCAGGCGCTGTCCGTGCGCTTCATGGCCATGAAAAACAGCGGCTCGAGCAGGCGCGGATCGTCGGGCCACCGGGCGAGCGCGTCGAGCGTCAGCCGCGCCACGGCCGGCGCGTCGTTGAGGTTCATGTGGGCCTCGGCGGCGGCGAAGGCCTCGTCGGGGGCGTCGTAGGGCAGGCGGCGGTCGGACGCCGCGATCGCGCTCCACTGGCGGTGGCGGCGCAGGTAGGGATACAGGGCGCGGATGCGGCCGACGTTGGGCGCGTAATCCGCGGCCCTGCGCGCCCGGCGCCCGACCTCGTCGGGGTCGTCCGCGGCGAGAGCGAGCCGGGCCAGGACCATGGCGACGCGCGGATCCTCGTCGCGCATGCGCCGGGGCAGGAGGGCGATGACCCCGCCGGCCTCGTCCAGGCGGTTGAGCGCCATGAGGGCGTAGGCGCGCAGGACGTTCTTCTCCGTCAGCCGGTCGGCCTCGCCGTCGGGAACGCGGTCAAGCTCGGCCAGGACGCGGTCGTGAAGGCCGCGGTCCAGCGCGATGCGTACGACGGTCATGTGCCAGTCGTGATCCCGGGGCCGCATGTCCAGGACGATGCCGGCGAGGCGGCCGGCGGCCTCGAGGCGGCCGGCGCTCTGCAGGTTCAGGGCGACGTCGCGCAGCAGGGCGGCGCGGCGCGCGGGCCGGCCGCGGAAGGCCGGCGCGGCCGCCAGGAGGGCGAGAAGAAGCAGCGCCAGGATCGCGCGGCGGAAACGGATCGCCAGGCGCCAGAGCGGCGGGTGCTCGCTCAGGCGGCGGAAGAGATCGAGGTCCGGCTCGCGGCGCGGGGCGCCGCGGCGCCGCTTCCACTGGGCGGCCTCGGCGTAGAGCAGGGCGGCGCCGAGCAGGACGATCATACCCGTCGTGGCGTGCAGGAACCCCGTTCCGCTTGCGCCGCGGAACAGGGGCGCCAGCGCGATCGCCGCCGCGATGCGCAGGACGTTAAGCGCCAGGGCCTGCGCCGGAGCCAGGGCCGTCAGCAGCGCGGCGGGCAGCGGTCCGAGCCGCTTCAGCATGCCCAGCCCGAGCCCCATCAGGAACATCGCGGCCGCCGCGCGCATGCCGCTGCACCACGCGGGCACCTCGAACGCGGCGCGGCCGGTGCGCAGGATCAGGCCGTCGGCCCACACGCGCACGTTGAACGACTGCAGCAGCCACTCCGCGCCGCGAACCGAGGCGGACTGCAGTCCGAGCTCCATGGCGCCGAAGACGCGGCCGGGCAGGGGATGGGCCCAGTACAGAAGGAACAGCGCGCGGGCCGCGTCCGGGGCGCAGGCCGGCGGCAGGGCCCAGGCCAGGCAGGCGAAGAGCATCAGCAGCACGCCCGTCCATTCCATCTGGTGCGCGCCGAACGCGGCGCCCAGCGCCGCGGCCGGCAGGCCCAGGCCGGCCGCGAGCGGCACAAGCAAGCGGGGCAGCGGCCGGGACGGCCCGCGCTTGGCGCGCAGCGCCAGCGCCGCCGCGAAGAAGGCCGGCAGCCCGATACGGATCAGCGCGTTCTGGCCCGCGGCCAGGCGGGGCATGGCCTGCGCGGCCCAGGCCGCCGCGAGCATGACGGCGGACGCCAGCACCACCCGGCGGGCGGGCGAAAGCCCGCGCCGGATCCCGGTATTGTCGTGTTCGACGGACATCGCGTACGGCCAACGGCTGACACGAAACAGCATAGCCGATCGCGCGGCGCGCCGCGACCCGGAAGTTGCACCCGGAAGTTGCGCCGACGGTTTCGCCTTGATGGGCGGCCGGCCGGCAAATAGGCTGCAGACAACCGTGCGCAGCCGCGCGGGCGAGGAGACGCAACAATGGCAGCGAACAGGAACTACGAGGAAGGGGACGCCGACATCGGCGTGGTGGGGCTGGCCGTGATGGGCGAGAACCTCATCCTGAACATGGAGAGCAAGGGCTTCAGGGTGGCCTGCTACAACCGGACCGTCAGCAAGGTGGACGATTTCGTCAACGGCCGGGGCAAGGGCAAGCGCATCATCGGCTGCCGCGGCGTCGGGGAGCTGACGGCGGCCCTGAAGTCGCCCCGCCGCGTAATGCTCATGGTCAAGGCCGGCAAGCCGGTGGATGAGTTCATCGAGCTGCTGCTGCCGCACCTTGAGTCCGGCGACATCGTCCTCGACGGCGGCAACAGCCACTATCCCGACACCGTGCGCCGCACCCGGTACCTGGCCGGAAAGGGCGTGCTTTTCATAGGCACCGGCGTGTCCGGCGGCGAGGAAGGCGCGCTCAAGGGGCCGGCGATCATGCCCGGCGGCAACCCGGCCGCGTGGCCGCACGTCAAGCCGATCCTGCAGGCCATTGCGGCGAAAGCGCCCGACGGGTCGCCCTGCTGCGAATGGATGGGCCCCGACGGCGCGGGTCACTTCGTCAAGATGGTGCACAACGGCATCGAGTACGGCGACATGCAGCTCATCTGCGAGGCCTACGATCTGATGGCCCGCGGCCTCGGCATGGGCGCGAAGGAAATGCACAAGGTCTTCGCCCGCTGGAACCGCGGGGCCCTGGAGTCCTACCTCATCCGGATCACCGGCGAGATCCTGGCGAAAACCGACGACGAAACGGGCCGGCCGATGGTGGACGTGATCCTTGACACGGCCGGCCAGAAAGGCACCGGCAAGTGGACCTCGCAGGCCGGGCTGGACCTGGGCATCGGCATCCCGCAGATCGCCGAGGCCGTGTTCGCCCGCTGCCTTTCCGCGATCAAGGACGAGCGCACGGCCGCCGCGGCCGCCCTCAGCGGCCCCGCCGCGAAGTTCCGCGGCGACAAAGCCGCGCTTGTGCGGCAGCTTCAGGACGCGGTCTACGCGGCCAAGATCTGCTCCTACGCCCAGGGATTCCAGCTTCTGCGCGCGGCGTCGGCCGAGTACAAGTGGGACCTCAAGTACGGCGAGATCGCCCTGGTCTGGCGCAGCGGGTGCATCATTCGGGCCCGGTTCCTCGGCAGGATCAAGCAGGCGTTCGACCGCAAGCCCGACCTGGCCAACCTGCTCCTCGACCCCTACTTCAGGCGGACCGTCGCCGCCGCGCAGGACTCCTGGCGCAAGGTGGTGAAGGCCGCGGTGGCGCTGGGCATCCCGGCGCCGGCCATGGGCGCGGCGCTGAGCTATTACGACTCGTACCGCAGCGCGCGGCTGCCGGCCAACCTCCTGCAGGCCCAGCGCGACTACTTCGGCGCGCACACCTATGAGCGCGTGGACCGGCCGCGCGGGCAGTTTTTCCATACCGACTGGACGGGCCACGGCGGCGCGACGTCGGCATCAACGTACGTGGTCTGAATGGGCGGTGAAGAGTGTTGCCGGAGGATGGTTCCCGGTTGCGGGTTTCGGCCCGGGAGGTCGTCGGACAATGTCCGACCGGTCCGACATGTCCGACGCCATCCCTGACACCTGAAACCTGAAACCTCTCCAGCGGAAAGCGCATGCCATGCCAGGAACGGTAGTCGTCGCGCAGTCGGGCGGACCCACGCCGGTGATCAACAACTCGCTGCGGGGCGTGATCGAGGCCTGCCGCGACTGCCCCTCGGACTTCGGCCGCGTCTACGCCGCCTGGCACGGCATCGAGGGCGTGCTCAAGGAGGAGCTCCTGGACATTGCCGCCCAGCCCGAGGAGGAGATCCGCCTGCTGGCGACGACGCCCGCGGCGGGCAGCATCGGCTCCTGCCGCTACAAGCTCAAGGCGGAAGGGACGGCGGACTTCGCGCGCGTTCTGGAAGTCTTCCGGGCCCACGACGTCGGCCATTTCTTTTACATCGGCGGCAACGATTCCATGGACACCGCGCACAAGATCGGAGCGGCGGCGCGCGAGGCGGGCATGGACCTGGTCGTGACGGGGGTGCCCAAGACGATCGACAACGACGTCGGCGACCAGGAATTCAAGCTGATCGATCATACGCCCGGCTACGGCTCCACGGCCCGCTTCTGGGCCTGCAACATCCAGAACGCCAACGAGGAGAACATGGGGTCCTGCCCCGCGGAGCCGGTGCTGGTGCTGCAGGTGATGGGCCGCGCCACCGGCTTCATCCCGGCCGCCGCGCGGCTGGGCGACCCGGGGCGCGAGATGCCGCTGCAGATCTACATGCCGGAGTCGGGCCTGACGCTGGAGGCGCTGGCCGACAACGTCAACGACGAGCTCAGGCGCAGCGGGCGGTGCATCGTGGTGCTGAGCGAGGGGTTCGACGTGGGCGGGCTGGGGGAGCGCTACGACGCGTTCGGGCACATCGACTTCGAGGCCAGCGACCGCACGGCGCAGCAGGTGGCGGTCTCGTATCTGAACGCCAGGGGCCTGGCCGCGCGCGGGAACGCGCGGGGGCAGGTGGCCGGCACGGACCAGCGCGCCACCATGATCTACGCCTCCAACGTGGACCTCGCCGAAGCCTACGCAGTGGGGCGGCACGCGGTCGAGGTCGCGCGCCGGCACGGCAACGGCTGGATGGCCACGCTGCTGCGGGCGCCCGGCCCCGCGTACAGGGCGCGCTACGACAAGGCGCCGCTGGAGCGCGTGGCGAACAGCGAGCGCGTCTTTCCGTCCGCCTGGCTGGCGCCGAACCGGATCGACGTGACCGACGAATACGTGGCCTACGCGCGGCCGCTGATCGGCGAGGACTGGGTGCCCGTGCCCGTCGAGAACGGCCTGCAGCGTTTCGCGCGGTTCAGGAAGGTGTTTGCCGAACGCCGCTGCCCGGCGTATGTTCCGCGGGGATACCGATGAACACGACGCGCAAGCACGCATCGACGCGACGGGCGCTGTGCGCGGCCGCGGCCATCTGCGCGCTGACGGCCGGGTGCGTGACGCTGCCGGTGCTTCCGGCCGCACCCCTTCCGCCCGAGGCGGTGAAGCCGGTCATCGCGGTGACCGCCTTCGACGAACACAACGCGGGCTTCAAGCACTGGGACGTGGGCGGCGGGATGGCCGACCTGCTCACCTCCGAGCTTATCAAGTCCGGCAACTTCCGCGTCGTGGAGCGGCGGCACCTGGACAAGGTCTTCGGCGAGATCGACTGGCAGAAAGACGCGCGCTTCCGGCCCGAGGGGCGCGTGGCGCAGGGGCGGCTGGCGAACGCGCAGTTTCTGATACGCGGGGTGGTGAACGACTTCTCGGAAGTGAGCGGCGGGTCGCTGTTCGTGGGCCTGGCGAAGTACCTGCTGGGCGGCAAGGGCAACCGCGCGCGCGTGGCGCTGACGCTGACGATCGTGAACGTTGAGTCCGGCGAGATCGTGGATTCGGCGCAGGCGGCCGGCTCGGCCTGGGCGCGCAAAGCCTACGCCGAGGGCGTGTACAAGCAGATCGATTTCGGCGGCAAAGCCTTCTTCAACACGCCCATCGGGGGGGCGACCGCTTCGGCCATCCGCCGGGGCGTGCGCGCGCTGGTGAAAAAAGTGCCGCGCGTCATGTGGGAGCCGATGATCGCGGACGTCGCGGACGGCCGCGTGCTGATCAACGGCGGCGCGGACCGGGGAATCGCGGTGGGGGCCGAATACACGGTGCGCGAGGCGGGGCGGCAGGTGACCGATCCCGTCACGGGCGACGTGCTCAGCACGCTGCCCGGGCGCATGGTCGGCGCTCTGCGCGTCGTCGAGGTGCGGGAACGCATCGCCGTGGCCGAACCGGTAAGCGGCGGCGGCTTCAGCCGGGCCCAGCGTCTCGAACCCATCAGGCCCGCGCCGGCGAAATGACCGGCGGCGCGGGCGCGAGCTCGCGCGCCGCCTGCTCCGGGGTGATCCCCCGCACCGCGACCCGCCCGTTTCGCGATCCGGCGAGAATCCGCGCGGCAGAATCGGCGGGTGCAGGGCTGCCTCGCGGCGCGTATGGCGCCGGGAATCGAATCAGGAAATCAGGAATCATTCGATTTCATCAAGCTCGCAATCGCCAGGCATCCGAGCTAGACTTTCTCCAATTCGTTGTCAGAGCCATGGGACGCCATGAAAGCGCGAACAGAAACCCACGTAGCGACGAAGCGGCTTGAGACGCTGGGGAGGCTCATTGAGGGCAGCCCGGCGATCGTCTTTCTCTGGCGGATCGAGGCCGGTCGTTGGCCTGTCGAGGTCGTGTCGGCCAGCGTCGAGAGGCTGCTGGGCTACTCTGCCGAAGATTTCACTTCCGGCCGCGTCTCGTGGCCCGGCATCACGCATCCGGAAGACGCCCCAGGGTTGGAGAAGGATGTGTCGGCCTTTCTGGCCCAGCAACGCGACGAGTGGTCCCAACAGTACCGGCTGATTGCCAAAGACGGCAGGACGGTCTGGGTGGAAGACTGGAACCGCGTGTTCCGCGATGCCGACGGTAAGGCGACCCATATCCAAGCCCTCGTCCTTGACATCACGGTGCGCAAGCGGTCGGAGGAGGCGTTGCGGGGGAGCGAAGCCAGATTCCGCCTCCTCGTCGAGCAGTTGCCTGACACCGTCACATACATGGCGGCCCTCGACGAGCGCAGCACCACAACCTACATTTCCCCCCAGATCGAGCCGATCCTTGGCTACACCCCGGATGAGTACACTGCCGATCCGGATCTTTGGCTGAAGCGCCTTCATCCGGACGACCGGGACCGCGTCCTCGCCGAAGTGGCCGAGTGCCACCGGATCGGCAAGGCGCTGAACACCGAGTACCGCATGATCCGCAAGGACGGCCGCACGATCTGGTTCCTCGACGTGGCAAACGTCGTGCGCGATGCCGATGGACGGCCGCTCTGCCTCCTGGGCGTCAACACGGACATCACCGCGCGCAAACAGGCGGAAGATGTGCTGCAGGCCCAACGCAACCTGTTCGTCGGTCTGTGCAGCGTGCACGACCTGCCGACGACGCTGCGCCTGTCCCTTGCCGCGGCGCTCCGCATCTCTGGGATGGACTGCGGGGCCATCTACCTCACGGAGGATTCCGGTGGCGTGCGCCTGGCGCACTCTGTGGGGCTTTCGGAGGCGTTCGCGGAAGCCGTAAACCACTACCCATCCGAAGCTGCGAACACGCGCCTGGTCATGGCCGGCGCGCCGGTGTACGCGCGGCATCCTGACGTCAACGTACCCTTGAGTGGGGCGGAACGCCGCGAAGCGCTGCGGGCGCTGGCGGTGATTCCCCTCCGACACGGGGAACAGGTTATCGGTTGCCTGAACGTGGCATCCCACACGCTGGAGGATGTGCCGCTCCACAGCCGGGTATCCTTGGAGACTATCGCCTCGGGATTGGGACTGCTCATCAGCCGGGCGCAGGCGGACGAGGCCCTGCGGCAGGCCAGCGAGACGCTGGAACAGCGAGTGACCGAACGCACGGCGGCGTTGCGCGAGAGCGAGCGGCGACTCGCGCTGGCGGCAAGCGGAACCCGCATTGGCATTTTCGACCGCAACATTGCTACCGGGGAGACCATGGCCACCGAGCAACATGTCCGGTTACTTGGTCTGCGCCCAACAACAACAACAACAACAACAACAACAACAACAACAACAACAACACTTTCCGAATGCTACCATTACCGCGAGTGGGCGGAGTGTGTCCACCCAGAAGACTTGCAGCGGGCGAAACAGGAGATGGACCGTTGCATGGCCGAGCGAGCGCCCTTCGAATCGGAGTACAGAGTCGTATGGCCCGACGGAAGCGAACACTGGGTGTCTGTTCGTGGCGTGTTCCAATACGACGACAAGAGCGCACCGACCCGTCTACTCGGGATCATGATGGACGTCACGGCGCGCAAACGAACCGAAGAGGCACTGACCCACCTCAACGCGGAACTGGAACGACGCGTGGAAGAGCGGACAGCGGCGTTGGCGGAATCGGAAACGCGGTTTCATACGATTTTCGACACCGCCGCCGACGGTCTCATTCTGAGGAGTCTGAAGCGCGGGCGCTTTACGCTTGCGAATGACGCAGCCCTGCGAATGTTGGGTTACACACTGGAGGAGTTCACATCGCTCCGAATCGAGGACTTGCATCTGCCGGAGGATATCCCTTTCATCCGCGGGGAGATTGCGAAGTTCTCACGACGGCAGATGGTGCCTGGCGGCGACGTGCGCTTCAAACGCAAGGACGGCAACCTGATCCTCGTCGAACTGCATCCGACTACCTTCCGGTTGGGAGGGAAGGATTACGTATTGCTTGCGATCCGCGACATCACCGAACGCAAACGGCTGGAAGCAGCCGTACTGAAAGCGACCGAAGACGAGCGACAACGGATTGGACGCGAGTTGCACGACGGGCTGGGGCAGACGATCACCGGCATCAGCTATCTCATCGAGGCCCTGCACAGGGAACCGAATGGGAGGAGGGATCGGGTCTCGGCGGACACGCGCAGACTCGTTGAACTGGCGGGTAGGGCGACCCGCGAGGTACATGAGTTGGCGAGAGGCATGTCTTCGCTGAACGTCAACCGCCACGGAATCGTCGTTGCGTTGCAGGAGTTGGCCGCGAACACCCAGGCGATTTACGGGGTGCGGTGCCGATTCGTTGGACCAGCACCCGTCCCTCTGCCGGATGAGAATGTGTCCCGTCAGTTGTTCCGGATAGCCCAGGAGGCCGTGAACAACGCGGTCAGGCACAGCAAGGGAAAAGCTATCCGAATCACGCTGTCGCGGCGCCGCGGCCGCGTCACATTGACGGTCCGCGACGACGGAAAGGGGATCCGCGCGACCGCCCGCGAGGGAACCGGCATGGGATTGCGCATCATGCAATACCGGGCCGAGGCGATCGGCGGCAAGCTGGAGATTGACAGCCCGCGCGGCAAGGGTACGGCGGTCACGTGCGTGCTTCCCCCGGACGTTCGCCCAGCCAGAAGGCAAACATGAAGGCCGCGCTTTCACCCCGCGACAACCGCAAGCGAGTTTTGCTCGTGGACGATCATCCCGTCGTACGCGAGGGACTTACGCGAGTCATCAACCAGGAGGACGACCTCGTCGTGTGCGCCGAGGCCCAGGACGCTCCTCGCGGGTTGGCCGCCGTCGCCGCGAAACGGCCCGACGTGGTGGTTGTGGACATTTCGCTCGAAGAGGGAAGCGGCCTGGATCTGATCAAGGACATCCACGCACAACATCCCAAACTACCCATCCTGGCGCTTTCCATGCACCCGGAGAGTCTCTACGCGGAACGCGCCATCCACGCGGGCGCTTTGGGTTACGTGATGAAACGCCAACCGGTGAGCGACATGATCGCGGCCGTGCGCAAAGTGCTGACCGGTCACGTGGCCGTCAGCGAGGGAATTCTTGCCCGGTTGGTCCAAACGCGCCGGAAGGAAGTGAAATC
>VGWJ01000054.1 GCA_016873635.1 Lentisphaerota bacterium
TTCGAAGCTTGAACGTCACACGCGGCTGCACTAGGCTGCTGGGCGTGAAGCACGGGATCTGGACGCGACGCGGCGAAAGGCGGCCTGCCGCCGGATGGGCCCGGGTGTGCTACGCCGTCGACGACGCCGCCGATCCGCCCCTGATCGTCAAAGCCGAACGCCGCGGCGGCCGCGTCATCTTCGAAACCCTGCCCGGGAACGCGGCATGGCCGCCGCCCGCGGGCGGGCGCGATCGCGTGGTGGCCGCCTGTCTCCGGTCGGGCGAGAGCTTTCTTCGGCGGATCCAGGCCCCCTTCCCTTCGCCGGCCAAGGCGCGCAAGGTTTTCCCGACGCTGCTGGACATCGAGCTTCCGTTCCCGCTTGAAGAATGCGCCTGCGCATTCCTGGCCCCGCGCGCCGAGGGGCCGGTCACGGAGGCCCTGGCGGCGGGCGCGCGCCTGTCGGCCGTCCGCGCCAGGCTCGACGCCCTGCGCGCGCGCGCCATGGATCCGCTCATCCTCGACCAGGAAGGGCTCGCCCTGTGGACGCAGAGCCTGCGCGAGCGGCCGCCGGACGCGGCCGCCGCCGATGCGCCGCGCGTGGTCGTGTCGCTGGGAGCCGATCGCGCCACGCTGGCCCTGGGCCGGGGCGACAAGCTGTTCAGCGCGCACGCCGTCCGCTCCGACGACCACGCCCACATGGCCCGCGTTCTGGCCGGCGTTTTCAGGGACAAGCCGGACGTCACTCTCTGGTTCTGGTGCGGCGCGGGCGCCGGGGACGGCCGTCGCCCGGAGGCCCTGCGCGCCCGTCTCGCCGCGGACTGGCCCGGTCCGTCGGCGACACATGACGCGCCCGCCGCCTTTCTCGCGCGGGCCCTGGCCACGCGCGCCCTCCTGCCCGGGCCGCTGCGCTGCAACCTGCGCGCGGGCCCCCTGGCGCATCCCGCGCTTCTGGCGCGCGCCGCCGCGCTCAGCGCCCGCGCGGCCGCGCTCTTCCTCGCGGGCGGGCTTTTGCTGCACGCGGCCAACATCGGCTGGAATTCCGCGGTGCGCCGGCGGGAGGCCCGGCTGGACGCCGCTTTCGCGACGCTGCGCGACGCGCTGTCCGGCTACCGCGTCGAAGGCGCGAAGGGCGCCTACGCCCTGCGCATCGTCAAGGAGCGGCTGGACGAGCGCCTTGCCGCCATGGCGCCTTTCCGCCGCGCCTTCGAGCCGTCGCTGCTGCGCGCCATGGGAGCGATCCTGGCGGTCGGCGCGCGCCACGATCTTCAGTACGAGGCGTTGACGATCGAGGCCGACCGGCTCGCGGTCAGCGGCACGGCCGGCGACTGGAACAAATGCGAGGAGCTCGCCGCGGCCCTGAGCGCGCTGGGCTACGCCGTGCGGCTCGATCGCGGCGCGGCGCTGGACAACGCGCGCATCCCGTTCGCGGCGGCGTCGGAGGGCGCGCCATGAACGTCCGGCTTGCGCTGCGCCTGGCATGGGTCGCCGCGGCCGTTTCGGTCGTCACGGGCATCGCCTTCGCCGCGGGCACCGCCGCGCGCGTCGGCGCGACGCGCGCGCGCCTCGCGTCCAAGGTCTCGGCTTTTGCCGCGCTGCGCGAAATGCAGGACCGGCTGCTCCGGCATGAGGCCGCCTGCCGCGTGTTCGAAGCTTTGCCGCGCAAGCGTCCGCGGTCGCCCGCGGAATTGCTGGAGCTTGCCGTCGCGGGAAACGTGGCGCGCGAAGTGCGCGAAGCGGAGCGGGCGCCCGCCTTCGGCGGCTGGACCGTGCGGCGCTGCGACATCTCGCTGACCGGCGCGGCGCTGGCCGAGGCGGCGGCGTTCGCCGCGGCCGCGGAGGCCGCGCGTCCGCCCTGGCGGCTGGTCAAGTGCGACGTCAGGGCCGATCCGCGGGCGCCGGGGTCGGGGCGGGTGGCGCTGCGGGTGGAGGCTCTGGAGAAGTGAGCCTTCCCGGTTTCGTCAGGAACAGTTGATCGCGCGTGCCCGGCGGCAGCGCGATCCCTTCCGTGAACGGAAAGTCGGGCGGCGCCTGGCCCCGCAGCACCGGCAGCCACGAGCTGTACGGGCCCGCCGTCAGCGCGCCGACGTAGGGGCGGCTTGCGCTGCGCGTGGTGAGGTAGACCCCGCCGATGGGCATGCCCCGCCCCTCCAGCGCCGCCACCGTATGCGCCTCGCGCGGCAGCAGCACCGACACCCGGTTGCCGTACCAGGCCGTCGCCTCCGGTATGTCGCTGCACAGGGCTTCGTCCGGCTCGATCAGCGCGCACACTGCGTCCGCCAGGGGCGGGTAGTACGGCGGGTATGGAATTCCCGCCCTGGGGCCGAGCAGGGCGGCAACCGTGCCGAGCGCGCTCAGCGCCACCAGCGCCCAGGTCAGCACGCGGTCCCGGCCCGGCTCGGCGGCCGGGTCCCGGCGCAGCATCTCGAAGAATCCGCCGACGCCGAAGACCGTGATCAGCGGCAGCAGGGCGCCGAGCTCGCGGCCCGGCAGCCAGCCCGCCGCCATGCCCAGGACCGTCAGCGCGGCGCCGAGGCCCACGCAGCCGCGCAGCGTCCCGACGAGGCGGCGTTCGTGCGACTGAAACAGCGCGACCAGGAAGAAGCACACGACCAGGCCGCTGCCGAGCGAACGCAGGTCCGTCTCGAAGGCCCGCGGCAGCCCGGCCAGCAGGTCGCGTCGCAGCAGGCGCGCGGCGCGCAGGCCGTCCAGCCGCGACAGGCCCTGCGCCATCACGTCCTCGGCGTACAGCCCCGACGCCTTGAACACCGCGTGCGTGGAGAGCCCCAGCGGCAGGCCCGTTTCCCGGACCGTGCGCGCGATCCAGGGCGCGGCCGCGACGGCAAAGCCGCCCGCGAACGCCAGGGCCGCCGCCCAGGGGCGCTCCTCAAAGGCCAGGGCCGCAAAGACCGCCAGGGCCGCCGCCGCGGCCAGGCTTCCGTATCCCGCCAGAAACGCGGCCCCGCCCAGAAGACCGGCGAGCGCCGCGCCCGGCAGATAGCGTCCGGCGCCGCGTCCCGCGGCGGCCGCCTCCGCCGAGCGGGCCAGCGCCCAGGCCGCGCACGCCGTCAGGAACGACATCAGCGCCGTGGGCAGCCCCGACACGGCCTGCGACAGCGCGGCCCGGCTCACGAAATACACCAGCGCGCAAACGGCCGCGACCTGTTCGTCAAACAGCCGCCGCGCCAGCAGGTACGTCATCAATCCCGCCAGCAGCACGCCCAGCGCGCACACCGGAATCACGGCCAGCGCCTCCGGGGCGTGCACGGCCGCCGAGGGTTTCACCTCGAACGAAACGCCCGTGGCCCGATACGCCAGCGCAAGCAGCGCCGGGAAGAGCGGCCCGTGCCGCATGTCCGGAAACGCATCCAGGCGATGAGCGCGGCCGCGGCCCTCCGCGAAGGCGATGTCCGCGGGGCGGATGCAGCGCGTTGCGAAGCCCCGCCCCTCCAGAAGGCCGCGGCCGAGCTGCGCGTATTCCATGGCCTCGGCCTCGCGCAGGCCCCGGAACTGCGAGCGCGCGTAGACCGCGATGAGGGCCAGCAGGAGAACGCCCGCGGCAAACCACGCGAGCAGGCGGCGCCCCCACCCCTGGTCGAGGCTGCTTATGACCGATTGCACGGCCGTTTCGAAACGCGCCATCGCGCCCCCGCTTTCCCGCCTCAGCCGGTACGATTCGTTCGCGCCGCGCCCGCGGCCCGTTTCGCGGTTTGCGAATCGGCCGCGCCGCCCGCCGCGGGCTGCTCCTCTCCGCGGTAGAGGTTCAGCTTGCGGTGCAACGTTCGGCGGCTTATTCCCAGCTCCCGCGCGGCGCGGCTGCGGTTGCCGCCGTTGCGCTTGAGCGCGGCCAGAATCATGGACTTCTCGGCGGCGGCCAGCGAAGCCCCGGCCCCGGGGGCGCCCGCGCGCGCCGCGCCCCGCTCCCCGCGAAACCCCCGCGCCGCCTCCTTGATGCCGGCCGGGATATCCCGCGCCGTCAGGCGTTCGCCTTTCGCCAGCACCACCGCCTTTTCGATCGTGTTGCGCAGCTCCCGCACGTTCCCGGGCCAGTCATGCGCCGCCAGCAGCTCGGCCGCGTCCGCGGTGAAGCCGCCCAGGCGCTTGCCGTTCGCCGCGTTGAACTCCTTGAGAAAGTGTTCGCACAGCAGAGGCACGTCGTCCCGCCTCTCCCGGAGCGGAGGCAGCGTGATGTCCACGACGGCCAGGCGGAAATAGAGGTCTTCGCGGAACTTGCCTTCGGCCACGGCCGCGCGCAGATCGCGGTTCGTGGCGCCGATGAGCCGGATGTCCACTTCGACGGTCTGATCGCCGCCCACGCGCTCGAAGCGCCGCTCCTCCAGCGCGCGCAACAGCTTCACCTGCACGGCGGGCTCGATCTCCGACACCTCGTCCAGAAACAGCGTGCCGCCGTCCGCCATTTCGAAGCGGCCGCGCCGCCGCGCCGCCGCGCCGGTGAACGCGCCCTTCTCATGCCCGAACAGCTCGCTCTCCAGGAGCGTCGGCGCCAGCGCCGCGCAATGCACGGCCACGAAGGGGCCGCGCGACCGCGTGCTCAGCCTGTGAATGGCGTGCGCCACCAGCTCCTTGCCCGTCCCGCTTTCGCCCTGCAGAAGCACGGTCGCCTGCGTGGGCGCGGCCTGGCGGATCGTCGCGAACAAATGGCGCATCGCCTCCGAGGCGCCCACGATGCTCTCCAGGCCGAACTTGCTGTCCAGCTCCTCGCGCAGGCTCGCGTTCTCCGATTCCACGTCGCGCGCGCGCACGGCGCGCTTGAGGATCAGCTCCAGGTGATCGAGGTTCAGCGGCTTGGTCAGGAAATCATAGGCCCCGCGCTTCATCGCCTCCACGGCGGTCTCCACGTTGCCGTAGGCGGTCAGCAGCACGCAGACCAGGTCCGGCTTGCGCGCCATGGCGCGCTGCAGAAGCGTCAGCCCGTCCATGCCGGGCATGCGCACGTCGCTGATGAGAACGTCGACGCTCCGCGACTCCAGAACGGCCAGGGCCTTCTCCGCGCTTTCGGCCGTCAGGACCTCGTAATCGCGGCGCAGGGCGCGGCTCAGGCCGTCGCGCGTGTTCTTGTCGTCGTCCGTAACCAGGACCACCGCCCTTTCCGGCCCTTTTGTCATGCCGCGCTCTCCTTGCCCGCGCCCTGCGGCGCTTCGCGCCCGCCGCGCCCCCTGGATTCCAGGAGGCGCACCCGGCGCTCCGCCAGCGGGAGCAGAATCGTGACCGCCGTGCCCTCGCCGCGCTTGCTCTCGATCTCGATCTGTCCGCCGTGCTCCTGCACGATGCGCTGCACGATCATCATGCCCAGCCCGGAGCCGTCGGCCTTGGTCGTGTGATAAGGCTCGAACACGCGTCCCATGTCCTCGGGCCGGATGCCCACGCCCGTGTCCCGGAAAGTCACGCCCAGGGACGCATCGCTGACATGGAGCGAGACGGTCAGCGAGCCGCCGTCCGGCATGGCCTGGAACGCGTTGCGGATCACGTTGAAGAAAGCCTGCTTGATCTGCGCGCGGTCGACCCGGATGCGCGGAATGGACTCGAGGAATTCGAGCTTCACGTCGATGTTGCGGTTCCGGATCTCGTGCCGCAGGAGGGTCAGGGCCTCCCTGAGCACGCCGTCGATGCGCGTCACGGTCAAAGCCGGCCTGGAGGGACGGATGGCGCGCAGGAACTGCGTTATGATCACGTCCAGGCGCGCGACCTCGTTGCGGGCGGTTTCGGCGAGCTCCGCCAGGTCGCCGCTCCGCTCGGCGGGAAGCTGCCTGATTTCGCGGTCCAGCAACTGGAGGTGAATGTTGAGCGCGTTGAGCGGATTGCCGATCTCGTGCGCCACCCCGGCCGCCAGAAGCTTGACCGCGTTGACGCGCTCCGTTTCCAGCAGCCGCGCCTCCTGCACCCGGTCGCGCGTCACGTCGTGCAGAATCACAACCGCGCCTTTCTCGCCCTCCTGCACCAGGGGCACGACGTAGAAACTCAGATACCGGCGCTCGGGATACGTGATCTCGATCTCCCGCGTAATGAGCCTGGTCCACTCGTTCTCGTCAAACTCCAGCACGCGGCTCCAATCGATCTCGCGCAGGTACCTGGACAGCGGACGGCCGCGCGCACTCTCCAGCGAGAACCCGATAAGCTGCTCCGCCGCACGGTTCGCATAGGTCATGCGACCCTGGCCGTCCATCACGATCACGCCTTCCCGGATCGACTGGAAGATCGTCTCCAGCAAACCCCGCTCCCTGGCGAGACGCAGGA
The DNA here is from genome assembly GCA_016873635.1 of Lentisphaerota bacterium. Lineage (GTDB taxonomy): Bacteria > Verrucomicrobiota > Kiritimatiellia > UBA8416 > VGWJ01 > VGWJ01. The sequence goes on from VGWJ01000054.1 coordinate 6,234, forward strand.
ACTGCGATTGCAGGCTCTTCGGATCGAGCTTGTCCAAACGCTCGATCAGCTTGTCAAGAAAACCGGCTTTCGTTGGCATATCGCGCGCATTCCCCGTGACAACATGTCACAAGTTAGACGCGCCCGCGCCGCGGATCAAGCGCAAATCTGGCGCGTACCGGAAGACTGGAAGACTTGGCGGCATTTCTTCGCGCTTGCGGCTTTCCTGTCCGGCCGCTGGATTGCCGGCGGAGAACCGCGCCGCGGGCGAGCGCGGGCGAACCGCGAAGCTGTGTATTGCTGTCGACCTTCCGCGCGCCGTCTGCTAGGCTTTCCCATGCTCAGGCGGTCTTGAGCCTGGCGCAAACACGAAAGGGCATTGATGAGATGCACAGTCGTCCTTATGCTGGCGCTGGCGGCCGCGATGCTGCTGGCCGGCTGCACCCCGTACTACTACTGACGGCGGCGCTGCTGGCCGCGTTTCTGCCGGCCGGCTGCGAGTACTACGGCGCGGACAACGGCGGCAGGGACAAGGAGCCGGAAACGGTGACCGGAGTCTGGGACGGAACCGGAAGCTACCGTCACAACGGCGTGGCCATCACGAAGTTCCATCTCGACCTCGTCCAGAACGGGAACGCGGTGTCGGGATCCTACAGCATCAAGCGCGCGGTGCGCGGCGAGATGAACGGCGCCCTTTCCGGCAGCGTGAGCGGCAATCGCATCGACCTCAAGATGCATTCGCACGGCTACGCCGACGGAACGTGGAGCGGCAACTCCATGACCCTGCACTGGACCGAGTCCGGCTTTGGCGGGCCCGACTGGGAAGGTTCGCGCGACGGCACGGTGAATCTGACGAGGTGAGCGTCTTCTGCGGGCCGCGCGAAACGAAGCCCCGGCAGGCGGCCCGCCGGCCGGGGCTGATCCTGGCGACCGGGAACCGGCAAGCGCCCATGACCGACGCCGATCTGCTGCGCATGGCAATCCGCCTCGCGGAACGCAAATCGCGGGACGGATCGCGGGGGCCTTTCGGCGCGGTGATCGCCCGCGGCGGACGGGTCGTCAGCGCGGGCTGGAATCGCGTCGTGGAAGGCCGCGATCCCTCCGCGCACGCCGAAATCGTGGCCATCCGCCGCGCCTGCCGGCGCCTCCGCACGCATTCCCTCGCGGGGTGCGACATATACTGCAGTTGCGAGCCTTGTCCCATGTGCCTGGCCGCAATCTACTGGGCGCGCATCGGCGCCGTGCACTTTGCCTGCACGGCGGCGGACGCGGCCGCGGCCGGGTTCGACGACGTCCGCATCCGTCGCCAGCTCCGCATGCCGCGCGGAAGGCGATCCGTGCGCGCGATGCAGGCTTTGCGGCGCGAGGGGCGCGCCGTCTTCGCGCAGTGGCGCGCCAATCCGCGGCGCGCAATGTACTGAGTACCGAGAAGAGACCGCCGACATGAGACATGCCGCCGCCGTGAACGACATCTTCAATCAGACGTCCCTGGAGACCTGCGCGCGCCTCTGGCGGCCGGGCGGCCGCGGCGGGCCGCCATCTCCTCCGCCCGCAAACGCGGCCGGCGACGGACGGGCGGGAAACTGATCCCCCGGCGGCCGTACGCGGATGGCCGCCGCCGTGGACCGGGCGATCACGTAGCGGGCGTCCCCCACCCCGACCACGAGGCCGCTGTCCGGCGACGAGTTGCGGAAAACGTGCAGAAGCGCCCCGCGGCAGAGCCCCATCTCCACCGTTTTGCGGTCCGGATTCGACACGACCGCGCAGATGACTCCGGCGGCGCAATCCGCCAGGGAAGCGCCGTGCGCCGGCGGATGTCCGTGCCCGTGGCGGCGGCGGTGCCCTCCGCCCGCCGCGCCGCGCGGATTCGCGCCGTCCTTCATGGTTTTGCCTCCGCGCCGCGCGCGCGCCGCGCCGCCGCCGACAGCAGCCCGTAGAACGCCGCGGCGGCCAGCGCGCAGAGAGCGAGCCAGGCGGAAGACGACGCGGGGTGCTTCGTGAAAGTGGCGGCCTGATAGAAGACCGTGGCCACGACCCAGGCCAGCCCGGACAGGTACGCCACGGCGAACGCGGCCCATCCGGCCCCCGCCTCGCGGTAGATGGCGGCCACGGCGGCCACGCACGGCACGTAAGTGAGCACAAAGAGGAGGTAGGCGAAAGCGGTCCTGCCGTCGCCGAAGCCCGACCGCAGGGCCGCCAGCGCATCCGCGCTCACTGCCGGCGCGTCGTGCGCCGCTTGCGCGCCGGACGCGCCGTCGTTCTCCGCGCCGCCGGGACGCAAACCGCGCGCGAGCTCCTCCCACGCCCCGCGCAAACCCGCCCCGAGGCTGTACGCCTCCGGTTCGCCGGCGGATTCCGCCGCGCGCATCGACCCGTACAACGCGTCCAGAGTTCCCACGACGGCCTCCTTCGCAAAGATGCCCGAAAAGAGACCGACCACGGCCGGCCAGTTGTCGTCGGTAACGCCCATGGGACGGAAGGCGGGGGTCATGCTCCGCCCCGCCGCGGCCAGCAACGAGTCGCGCGGCCGGACATCGCCGAAGCGCCCGTCGGTTCCCACGCGGGTCAATACGCTGAGTATGACGACGAACATCACGATTACCTTGCCCGCCCGGACCACGAACCCGCTCAGGCGGTGCCAGGTGTGGTGCAGAATGCCGCGCACGGTCGGCACGTGATACGGCGGCAGCTCCATGACGAAGTTCGACGGCGCCCCCCGCAGCACCGTGCGCCGCAGCGCCCACGCGGTGGCCATGGCCAGGGCCACGCCCGCGAGGTACAGGGCGAAAATCGCCGCCGTCCCATGGCGCGGAAAGAAGGCCACGGCGAACAGCGTATAGACGGGAAACCGCGCGCCGCACGACATGAACGGACTGATCAGCACGGTCGTCAGGCGGTCCCTTTCGTCTTCCAGCGTGCGCGCGGCGAGGATGGCCGGAACGTTGCAGCCGAAGCCGACCAGAAGGGGCAGGAAAGCCTTCCCGGGCAGGCCCAGGCGCCGCATCCAGTGATCCATGATAAACGCGGCACGCGCCATGTAGCCGGAATCCTCGAGAATACTCAGGCAGAGGAAGATGAAAAACACGGGCGGCACGAGCGCCGCCACCGTCTGCACGCCGCCGCCCAGCCCGTCGGCAAGAAGCATGACAAGCGCGTCCGGGGCGCGGGCCTTTTCGAGCAGGGCCCGCGCGCCGTCCACGGCCAGAACCTGCAGCAGACGGTCGAGGAAGTTGATGAAGGGCGCCGAGACCCGGATTGTGACGAAAAACACAAGCGCCATGACGCCCAGGAAGACCGGGATTCCCAGCACCCTGTTGAGAACCAGCCGGTCGATCTCGTCCGAGAACCGGCGCCTGAAGGGGCCGCTGCGGCGAACGACGTCCCTGGCCAGGCCGTGGATGAAGCCGTAGCGCCCGTCGGCCATGACAATCTCGATGGCGTCGCCGGTGTGCTGCGCGATGCGCCGCACCTCGGCGGCCACGACTGCATCCAAAGCGCCCTTGCTCAGCACGGCGGCAAGGGGATCGCGCTCCAGGAGCTTGACGGCCATCCAGCGGGCGTCGACGCCCGCGGCGGCCGCCAAACCCGCCGCGCGCCCCGCGAGCGTCGCCAGGGCCTCCTCCACCTCGGAGTCATACGCGACCCGCGTCCCCGGGACCCTTCGCTCGCGTCCATGCGCGGCGATCGCCGCCCGCAGGGCGTCCAGCCCGTCGCGCCGCGAGGCCACGATCGGCACCACGGCGCAGCCCAGATGCCGTTCCAGGTGCGCAACGTCGATTTCGACGCCCCGCCGCGCGGCCATGTCCATCATGTTCAGGGCCACGATCACCGGCGCGCGCATTTCGATAAGCTGCGTGGTGAGGTACAGATTCCGTTCCAGGTTCGACGCGTCCACGATGTTCACGACCAGGTCCGGCTTCTGCAGGAGGATGTACTCGCGGGCGATCTTCTCGTCCAGGGCGCCGGCCGAAAAGGAGTAGATGCCGGGCAGGTCGATGACGCGCACGGTTGCCTCGCCGTGCCGGTAGAGGCCCTCCGCGTATTCCACCGTGACGCCCGGCCAATTGCCCACGCGCTGCCGTGCCCCCGTCAGGGCGTTGAACAGGGTCGTCTTGCCGCTGTTCGGATTTCCCGCCAGCGCCACGGTGAAGCTTGCGGCGGCCTCAACCGGCATCGGCTTTCTCCTCGCGGGCGCGCAGATAGGCGTCGAACCTGCCGATCCACCCCCTTGTTCCGCGGCGGCATTCCCCCGCAAAGCGGGCCAGAAGCACCAGGCGCCGCAGCACGGGCTCGTCCAGCACGTGCTCCATCCGGCAGGCGTGCGCGTCGGCCACCCCCGGTTCCAGGCGCAGGACATCCTGCAGGAAACGGCTGATGATCCCGTGGTGCGCGCTGACTTCTTCGGCCGCCCGGCGCCCTTCCGGCGTGAGCGATACCAGCTCGTACGGCCGGTAGTTCACGAGGCCGCGCGCCTTCAGGCTCCTCAGCGCCGCGCTGACCGTCGACTTGTGAACCGACAGCGACGCCGCGATGTCGCGCACGCGGGCCGCGCCCTTTTCGCGCTCGAGCACGAAAATCGCCTCCAGGTAGTCCTGCTGCGCCGCCGATACGCGGCTTTCATCGGCGCTCACTCTGCCTCCTTGCTCCTTGTTTTATGCCTCTAACTTTGTCCTATTCAACAAACTCCGGCAAGAAAAAAAGGAAGTTGCCGCTGTTGTTCTTCATGAATACGTCGCGCCAGGGGCGTAGGCGCGCGGCGCCGCCCCCTCCGCGCATTTGCGTCTCCCTCGCATCAGGGAGGGGCCTGCGGCGGCGCTTCGCGTTCGCGGCGCCAGGCGGCCCGCAGGCGTCTGAGCACGCGTTCGTGGTGCGTGGAACGCGCCGCCCAGCGCAGCGAATCCAGAGCCCCGGCGTAGTCGCCGGCCCCGATCTGCAGGTCCGCGAGCACGGCGTGGTTGTCCGGCTGCCAGAAATCCCACTGCACGTACTTGCGCCAGAACGCAACCGACGCGGCGGGCGAGCGCAGGGCCAGCCCGCGCGCGGCAAGCTCGTTCAACCGGCGCGAGCGCCGGTTCAGAACCAGCCCGCGCCGGCACCAGTCGTTCGCGGCCGCCGCCATATCATCCCGGACCGCCCCGCCCTCCCCAAAGCGCGCTTCCCAGGCGGTTTCCGCCATGAACTCGCACAGATGGTAGCTGAAGGGATAGAGCCGGAAGGCCGTCTCGCCGCGCCGCAGAATTGCCGCCGCGTCCAGGTCCCGCTCGGCGCCGTACTTTACCCGGTGATAGAGCCAGTGCGAGAGCGCGGCGCGTCCGCCGTACACGATTCCGGCCGCGCCCGCAAACACGAGCAACGCTCCGGACAGCAGAAGAAGCGTCCTTCTCATGCGCTCGGCCGAAAGCGAGGCTACCACCACAGCCAGCGGCGCCGGACCACGATGATGTCGCGCGGTTTGATCAGCGGATCGGGGGCCTTGCGCTTCTCAATGCGCCTGACGTTGAAGTCCAGCACTTCGTCGCCGCGCGTCACCTGGACGCGCGGACTGGCGAAATCCGTGTAGCCGCCCGCCGCGGCGATCGCCTGCAGCAGCGTCATATCGCGAACAAGGGCATAGCGGCCCTCCCGCTTGACCTCGCCGCGGACGTAGTATTCGTCGGCCTCAACCACCACGATCACGTCGATCTTGGAATATATCTCGCCCGCGACGTACGCCCTGGCAATCTCGACCTCGACCTGAGAGGTCGTTTTGCCCTCCACTCTGATGTTGCCGAGGTACGGCAGGGTTACGCAGCCTCTTTCGTCCACTTCATCGGACAGGTCCTCCGGCACGGGAATCGCGCGCAGGTAGATCCGCACGCGGTCCCCGCGGCGCAGCAGCCTCACGCCCGGCTGCTCGTCCGCCGCGGCGGCCGCGACCGCGGGCGGACGCTCCGGGCGCGCCGGCGGCGCGGGCGCGGGGGCGGGCGCGGGCGCGGGGGCCGCTTGACCGGCCGCGCCGCCGGCGCCGGACGCCGCGTCGCGCTCCGGCCTCTCCGCCGGCGCCGCCGGCTTCTTGTCCCACTGCCACGGGCGCCTGTCGCCCGTTTCCGGACGGTACCTGGCCATGCGCAGGTGATCGACGCCGCCGCCGGCGCAGCCGCCCGCGACCAGTCCCGCCGCGGCGAGCATCAGCATCCATCCCGCCCGCGCCGCCGGCCTGCGATTCGAAGCCATGCCCTCAACTCCTCTGCTGCCTGTCGCGTCCCTTGCCGTACCGCGACCGGTAGTAGTAGTGGTGATAGTAGTAGTACGAGTAGTCCCGCGAAATGTTGACGTTGTTCAGCACCACGCCGACCAGGTTCGCGCCCATGTTCTCCAGGATGTCGCGGGCGCGCTTGGATACCGCGCGCGGATACTTGCGGTGCTGGATCACGAGCAGCACCCCGTCCATCTCACGGGCCAGGAGCGACGTGTCGCTCACGCCCAGGATGGGCGGCGTGTCGAACAGCACGATATCGTAGCTGCCCGCCAGCGTCCCCATGATCTCCTTCATCTTCCGCGTGTCCAGCAGGCCGTGCGCGCCGCTGGGGAGACGTCCGCTGGGCATCACGGAAACGTTCGGGAAGCGCGTGGCCACGATGGCCTCTTCCAGGCGCAGGGCCCCCACCAGCACGTTCGCCAGGCCGAAATCGTTGGAGACCCCGATCATGCGATGCTGCCGCGGCCGGTGCAGGTCGGCGTCCACGATCAGCGTGCGGTCGCCCATCTCGCCGCACACCACGCCGAGGTTGAAGACCGTCAACGACTTGCCCTCGCCGACGCTTCCGCTCGTGCAGCAGATCATCTTCCCTTCGGTCATCTTCTTGGAGAAGCGGATATTTGTGCGCAGGACGCGGTAGGACTCGGCGTTGGCCGGCGCCGCGTCTTCCGGCGTGAACGGCTTGACCTTCTGGGGAATCACGCCCAGCACCGGCGCGGCAACGTACTGCTCGATGTCCTCAATGGTCTTGATCGAGGTGTCCATGTACTCGATGAAAAACGCCAGGCCCATGCCCGCGCCCAACCCGACCAGGACGCTGAGTATGATGTTGAGCAGCAGATTCGGGCTGACCGGCCGCTCGGCGTCGGGCGGCTGCGCGCGTTCGATCATTTCCACGATCGTGCGCGGAATCTGCAGGCGGATGCGCTCCTGAAGGTAACGCGTTTCGAGCACGTCGCGAATGCGCCTGGCGTGGGCCAGCTCCTGCTGGGCCTCGTTGAACTCCAGAAAAGCGGCGGATTCGGCGTTCCGCACGACCTTCTTCATTTCCTCCGCCTGCTCTTCGAGGATCTCGTACTTCTTGCGCGCCGCATCGTAAGCCGCCCGCATGCCGACGCGCAGGCCGGCTATCGTCCGCTCGATCTGCGCGTCCAGGGCGGCGATTGACGCCATGTTCGCCACCACCGTGGGATGCTTGGCGCCGAAAGCCTCGCGCAGCCCGTCGAGCTCCGATGAAATGCGGTTCTTGCGCGTCACGAGGTCGATGAGCGCGGGATCCTCCACGAGGTACATCGCCGCCTCGCGCAGTTCCTGCGCCGAGAGCTTGTCGACGTTGTTCAGACGCGCTTCACTGGCCGCCAGCTCCAGCCTGGCCTGCAGGCGCTGCTCTTCGATCGTGGCCAGGCTCCGCTTGGCCAGTTCGCTGTCCGTTCCCAGCTCGCGGCTGAGCACGTCCAGGCCGTAGCGCTTCCGGATCTCCTCGACCTTCTGCTCCTGCTCCTGGACGCGCCGCTTCTGCTGCTCGTAGGATTCGAGCAGCGCGCTCAGCGCCCGTTCCGTCTCGTCCCGGCTGCGCTGCATGCGCTGATCACGGAACACGTCCGCGACCATGTTGGCCGCCTCGGCGACCTCCTGGCAGACCGTATCCTTGGGCTCGCTGAGACGGATCCGTATCTCGATCAGGTTCGTGTCGCGGTACTGCTGCACCTGCATGGCGTTGCTGAGGACGCGGTAGGTGATCTCGAAGCGCAGCGGATCGTCCATGTAGCCGTAGGCCGTTCCCAGCTTCTCGACCAGGTTCTGGCGGCGGATGACCTCGTCCAGAATGGGGCGCGACTGGATGATTTCGAACTGCGTGGGCAGAAAGAACGGGTTGAACCGCACAGCCTCGGCGCCGAAAGGATCCACATCCGGAGTCTCTTCCCGCACCTCGATCAGGGTCGAACCCATGTAGACGCGCGGCATGAGCTGGCTGACCAGCACCCCCGAAAGGATCACGAGCAGGGAGACGGCAATGACGATCTCCTTGCGGGACGTGATTACCCTCCAGTAGTCGAGGAAATGCAGGCTTTCTCGGGTATCTGCCATCTGCGGCGCTTTCGGAGGTCGCTTTCGCGCGCGGCAACCGCCGGTTCCGGACGACCTTCACGGCGCGTCCGACGCCGGACTCGCGCTCCGGATGCCGACGGTTTCCGCCGCGGCGTCAGAACTCCATGATAAACGCAAGTCCAGTCAGATTACGGTTGAAGGAATCGCTCAGATCGGAATCCAGGATCTCGAAGCGCTGGTGCACGCGAAGGGACTTGCCGGTCCCGAACCGGTAGCTGATCCAGCCTTCGGCGATCGTCGCCGTTTCTGTGCCGCCCTCTTCGGGCAGGGCCGCCTCACTGGCCGCGTCGGCCGCCTGGGAATCGATGAACGCGCGCGGAAGCGACTTGCTGTCATAGACTCCGACCCGATAGGCGCCGAGCACGCCCAGCGTCAACTCTTCCAGCACGCTCCACTCCACGGTTGCGTCGGCCCCCGAGTACCGCTGCGATGCATAAGGGTACACGTCGGCATCCCTCAGCATGTGCGAAAGCCCTATCTCGGTGCGCAGGCTCCTTGCGGGGGTGCCGGACAGGCTGGCGCGCCCGTAGGGGCCGCTGTCCGTTCCCATCTCCGGATCGGCAAAATCCATGGTCTTCCATCCCATGGTCGCCGTGGCGGTGAGCATGCCGCTGAACTGCTTGAGCAGTCCCAGGGCGGTAAGCAGCGAATTGAAGTCGCGATCCACCCCTTCCTGGCCGGGATAGTCGAACCGTTCATAGGCGCCCATCCCCGCCACGCTGAACGTGCGCGCGAAGCGATACCACAGGGTACCGGTTCCGACGAGGTTCTGCTCGTCCCCCGTCACGCGGTAGCGTTCCTCCGCGTAGCGTTTGAGCGCATGCCGTCCTTCAAGGTCGAGCCGCGTCTTCGGGGTCAGTTGTATCTTCGCCTGCGCCGAGGCCCTGTTGAGATAGAAGATCGCGTCCCGGCGCAGCGACGTCTGCAGCTTCTGGACGGTCGGATCGTCGGATTCGTTCAGCCGGTCCGATATGCCCAGCACAAGCCGCGACGTCGGCCTGAACCGGGCATCAAGAAAGAGATCGTCGAAAAGCTGCAGAGGGCTCTGCCCCTCGACCGGCGCGCTGCGATACCGGTAGGCCGGTGTATACCGGGCGTCAAGCAAGGCGCGCTCGGAGTCAAGAAACAGGACTATCCCCGGCCTCAGATAGGTGTCGAAAGTCGCGATCTTCTCTTCGGATGAATCCCTGTTGTCGTTGTACTCCGCGTTGATCGCCGCCGAGAACCTCAGTGGCCGCCCCGCCGTCGTTTCCTCGCCCGCGGCTTCAGGTTCCTGCTCGAGCGGCTCATCCTCCGCCTGCGCCAGTCCCAGAACGGGGATCAGCGCCGAGAGCAGCCCCGAAAGAAACACTCGCGCTCCAAGAGTCATGCCGGCCTCCCGTAACCATCCGGGCTTCGACGCTCGTCCGCCGTCGCCTCTCTCCGTCATCCAGAAGTCAGTTGGTCCTTGGATGGCGAAGTATCGCCCATGCCCCCGCGCCCGGTCAACACCAAAACACGTGCGCGTGTAAGGGGTCAGTTACGCGGTGGACGGGTGGCCCGCGACCTCCGGGCGCGGGCGGACATGTACGTGCGCCTGGACTGCGTTTGCCCGCGCCCGGAAGGTCGCGGGCCACCCTGCGGCTGCAGCGCGAAACTGACCCGTTACGTGCGCGTTCACGGCCCCACGGTCACGCGGTAGTAGCGCCCGGTCACAACGTGTACCGCATCGGTGTAGACCGCCGATCCCGCGTAGCCCGGCACGTTGCTGAACACGGCCAGCGGAAACCATCCCGTCACGGCCATCGACGGACGGTGCCAGACGCCGTACACCCGGTTGGAGACGACCGTCCACTCCAGCACCACGCCTCCTCCGCCGTTGCTCGACACCGTCAGCGAGGTCAGGGCAAACACGCTGTCCCCGTCGTCCGCCGCGGTCCCCGCGATCTCCTCCCCGCCCGACCGCATGCCGTCCCCGTCGTAGTCGGCGTCCGGATCCAGGACCAGCACCGGCGCCGCCGCCGCCGCGCCGATCAGGCCCGCGGCATCGCGCGCCCAGACATACACCATATTGGCGGCGTCCGGAACGGTCCCCTGCAGAACGGCCGGCGGACCCGCCGCCCACGCGCCGTTTGTCGTCCCCCCGCCGTCGGCAAGGCCGACGTAGTAGCCGGCAACGCCCGAAAGGTTGTCGGCAAACCCGGTCCAGTAGCTGGTCACCGTCGATCCGACGACGTACTGTCCGTATGCGCTGACAACCGGGGCGACCTGAGCGAAGGCCGCGCTCGGCGCCAGGGTGTCGATCCCGAACGGCCCGGCGTTGGTTTCCGGGCCGCGGTTGCCGCGGACGTCAAACGCGCGGACGCCCAGCCACCAGTCCGAAGCGTCCGGAAGCGGCGGACCGGTGATCGCCGTCTGCGCGGACGTTCCGGACACCGCCGCCTGCGCGCCCGTGGAAAAGGAATAGGCATAGCCCCCTACCCCGCTTCCGGCCCCGTCGCCGGCCTCTCCCAGCATGAAGCCCACCCGCGCGTTCGTCGACCATGCCCCCGCCGTATGGCTTGTCACCGCCAGCCAGGCCGGCGCCGTCGGCGGTTCGTTGTCGACCTGGAACGGCGCGCTCGTCGCCGCGCCGCTCCAGTAGATGCCGTCCCACGCCCTTACCCGCGCCAGCACGCCGCCGGCCAGGGCGCCGGCCAGAGGCCCGTTGGTCGAGGCCCATTCGATCCACAGCCGGTTCGTGGCCGCCCCCAGGGCGTTGCTTGTCGGAACCCCGCTTACCACCAGCGGCAACGCGTTGGAAACCGCGGGCGCGCCGAACAGCGCCCCCGCGGCCGAGACCACCGCCCCCGTCCAAGCCGCGCCCCCGTTGGTCGAGACCAGGAATTCGATCGCCAGCGGCTCCCAGTCAACGTCGAAGACGCCGTTGCTCACCGTTACCCGCCCCGATCCGTCCGTCCCGGTCTGCGCCGCGAACAGCACGTCAATCCCGGGCGGCGAACGCACGCTGACCGATACCGGGACCGTCGTCGTGGGCGCGCAGGGATCGTCCGTCACGAAATCGATGAACGATGCGGCGTCGCCGCTTTCCATCGCCGCCGTGTCCACGGCAACCGTCACGACGACGCCGCCTCCCCCGGCCAGGACGCCCGCCGGCGGCGACGCGCGCAGCCACGCGTTGCTGTACGGGTTCGGCGCCAGCTCCACGTCGTCAATGTACCAGCCCTCGCGCAGCGTAAAGGCATCCGACCCGAACCGGAACCGCACGCGCGCATCCATGCCCGCGTACGCCGACAGGTCGAACGAGAGCCGCGCCCAGCCGCCGGTCCCGCCCAGGCAGGGCGTGTGCCACGGGAAAGGCGAATCGTCGTTCGGCGTGACCTTGAACGGATATCCGCCCTCGGGAACGATGGCCCCGAATTCCGCGCCGCCGTTGGTGGCCAGCTCCACCACGGCCGCGTCCCAGTAGTGGCCGTTCTTGACCGTGTCGCGCTCGAAATCCGCCCAGTGGTGCAGGGCAAGCCGCGCTCCCGGCGGAACGACGAACGGCGGCATCTGCAGCCACGCGTTCATGCGGTTGAGATACTCGCCCTTGTCCGCCCGCCCGCCGTACCATGCGCGCGATCCCGTTCGCGCGCGCCTGGCGTCCACGTGCCACGTGTCGTTGCTGCCGCCGTGAAGCCACGCCGCGGGACGCGTTTCGAAGGAGTCGGCAAAGGCCGCTTCCGCGCGCCACGCCATCGGACCAAGCCCCGCGTTGGTCAGAGTCACCAGCACGTTGGTCAGCGTTCCCGGCCGCATCAACAGCCCCGTGACCGCGCCCGGCCAAACGGCGCTTTCCGGGTATGCGACGTCGAACTCGTACACGCCGCTCATCCCCAGCCGGTCGCCCGCGTCGCGGGCCTGCACGAAATAGCTGAAGCTGTCGCCGTTCGTTCCCGGCGCCGGGATCCAGCCCGTGTAGATTCCGCCCGTGCTCCCCTCCGCCATGGCCGACCCGGCATAGGAACCGTTCGTGCGCGACCAGTACAGCGTGACCGACGCGATCCCGCCCGCGTCCGCGACCGCGGCCGACACGGCAAACGGCGCCGCGCGGGCCTGCGGGTCGGCCAGCGGCTGAACCGCGACGGACGGCGCGGCGGGAACGGAATTGCTGTTCCGGGGATCGCTCCGGTCCCCGTGTTCCGCGAAGTTGTCCGCGCCGTCCCCGTCGCTGTCCGCCGCGGCCAGGACCGACGTGCCGCCGAAGTAGAAGTGCTCCCACCAGTCGCGGAGTCCGTCCCCGTCGGCGTCAAGATCGGCTTCAAGGTACGACGCCCGCGCCGCGCGCGGAGCAGGCATGGCGATGCCCGTCACGGGGTTGACGGCCGTGTTGGACGGGTCGGGAGCGCGGACGCCGTCCACGCTCCATCCGGCGAAGAAGTAGTTCGTGCCGCCCGCCGCCGCCGACGGCGCGGCGGTCACGGTGTGGGCCGACTGCCCCTCGTCCCACCAGCTTGTCGCGTTCACAATCCCCGGGACGCCCGACGTCTGCGTGAGTCTGAACTGCCTTTGCCAGCGCCAGATCAGGGTTGAGCTCCTGCCCAGCCGGAAGGCGACCGCCGCCGTCGCGCCGGTCGCCGGCACGTCCTTCAGGCCGGTCCACCCGTCGTTGCGCCACCGCACCCCCTCGCTTTCCGGCGCCCACTGCGCGACCGAGGCGTTGATCGTCAACCCGGACGGATACTGGTGGTAGCCGTAGGCCGGATCCGCCGCCCCGTAGTCGTCCGGGTCGCCGGCCACCCACAGCCCCACCGGTTCCACGACCCGGAAAGCGTGCAGCGTTTGCGGCGCACCCTGCGGATGCGCCGCGGCGCCTTTCCCGTTCGCGCTTTCCGCCCGGATGAAGTAGTGCACCACGCTGCCCGCGGCCTGTGTCGGCAGCAGGGCCCGGAACAGGTCGTTGGATACGCGCGTCATCCAGTTAGTGGCGAAGGCGCCGGCGCCGCCGTCAAGGTTCCAGGCCACCCGGACGCGGTTCGTGTCGAGCACGGCCGCGGGGCCGATGGCGGCCTCGATCGCGTAGTGCCCGGCCAGATTCGTCATGTTCGTCGCCGGCGCGTGCGTGATGTCCGGCCTCAGGCTGCGCAGCGCTTCGGACACGTTAAGCCGGCCGTGGGTGACCGTCTTGTTCGTCAGCGACGCGATCTGGTCCACCCCGGCGAACAGCGCGTCCCGCACCCGCGCGTAATCCCAGTCGGGATTCAGGTCCCACAGCAGCGCGGCCGCCCCGACCACGTGCGGACAGGCCATGGACGTGCCGGACTTGTTCCCGTAGCCTCCGCCCGGCAGCGTGCTGTAGATGTCGCTTCCGGGAGCGCCCAGATCCACGGACACGGCGCCGTAGCTCGAAAACGACGACCGGTTGTCGTTGCGATCCGTCGCCGCCACGGCGATGACGTGCGGCAGGGCGTACGAGGCCGGGTACTGCGGGGCCGCGTCGATGCTTCCGCCCGTGTTGCCCGCCGCCGCGATGAAAAGCATTCCCGCGTCCCCCGCCGCGGCGACGGCGTCATACACGTAGGTGGCCGACGACGGCGCCCCGTAGCTGTTGTTGGTCACGCGCACCTTGACGCCGTTGGTGGCCATCCATGTCGCATAGGCGATCGCTTCGGTCACGTCGCTGTCCGTGCCGTCGGAACCCCCGAACGCCTTGAGCGCCATGAGCTTGATGCTCCAATTGACGCCCGCGACCCCCACGCCGTTGCTTCCCGCCGCGCCGATGGTGCCGGCCACGTGCGTGCCGTGGCCGTGGCCGTCCTGGGGATTGTTGTCCCACTGGTAGAAGTCCCAGCCGCGCACGTCGTCGGCGTAGCCGTTGCCGTCGTCGTCAAGGCCGTTGCCGGGAATCTCGCCCGGATTAGTCCAGATGTTCGCCGCGAGATCGGGATGGGCCGCGTCGATCCCGGTGTCGACGATGCCCGCCACAACGGCGCCGCTGCCGGTGGCGACGTCCCACGCCTCCGGCGCGTCAATGTCCGCGTCCGCGGTCCCTCCGCTCTGCCCCGTGTTGTGCAGGCCCCACAGGTTCCCGAAGCCCGGGTCGTCGGGCAGCGTCCAGACGATGGTCATGATATAATCGGGCTGCGCGTCCCGCACCACTTCGCCCGCCGCCGCCAGGGCCGCGGCATAGCGCTCGACGGAATCGGGCTCGGGCGCGTCGAACGCCACCAGGTAGAGGCCGGAAAGCGGAAGCCGGCGCCGGACGGCGCAGCCCGCGGAGCGGCACAGCGCGCGCAGGTCGTCTTCGGTCGCGCCCGGCCGCAGGCGCACCGCCACGTGGTCGGCCACCGCCCGGCTCGTTCCGGCGTGCTCCCGCGTCCCCGTCGCCGGGTCAACGCGCCAGGTATCCGTCACGCGCAGCAGCGGATACTTGAAATCCGTCCGCACGATTCGCGTCCGCCGGACCGTCAGCCCGTCCGGCGAGGTCCGCTCGTCTTCGCTGATGATGGCGGCAGCCCCCGCGGCGCCCGGCGGCAGGGAACCGGCCCGCGGCGGCGGAGCGGGCGGCGCCGCGTCCTTGAGCGCCGTTGACGGCCTGTTCCCGCCGCCCGCGGACCCTACATCGCGGGAGGCAGCGCGCCCGGCGGCTCCCGTTCGCCACAGCAGCGACGCCAGCATGACGCACCCGGCCGCGGCACCGAGCGCGCAGGCCTTCCGTAGTGATCGTCCGTGAGACATCAGGTTCGGTCCCGCATCCGCCGCGTCCCGCGCGCCAAACCGTGAAACGCGGTCCTCCACGTTGATTAAGTTTACAGCAGCCGGCCCCTCGCCACAAGAAAAGCAGCGTAGTCGGCAGGCGGTCAGGGGCGCGGAGGCGATCTAGGCCGATGAGAATAGAGGCGCGAGCTTTTTCTCTTCCGGCTTCTTGGTCGGCGGAGGCTCAGGCCCGCCTGCCAGGCCGCGGGCAGGGACTTTGCCTTCCTTGAGGGGTCTTGCCTTGCTCTTCAACA
>VGWJ01000055.1 GCA_016873635.1 Lentisphaerota bacterium
TCGGGCCGGTGGTGAAGCGGCTGGAGGCGAAGGCCGGCACGATCGGGCCGCAGGCGGTTGTGGAGGGCAACGCGGTCAAGCCGGTCCTGGTGAGCACCAACGAGCACGGCCGGGATGCCATTCCCAAGCTGATCGAGAAGAACGAGGGCGGCGTCACGCTGCCCGTCGAGGGGCTGGCGACGGCGACCTACAACGTGCGGGTGACCTACCGCAATCCGGGCTCCAGCGAGGCGCGCATGTTGTTCGTCGCCGACGGCGCGGGCCTGGCCAAGGAGGATTACCCGTTCTTCATGCCGCTGTTCCTGCCGCCGACGGAAGGCGACAAGTCCGCGACGGCCTCGTTCTTCATGTCGCTCTATGCCGGCACGCGCGCTCTCAAACTGGCGATGATGCCCGGGTGGTGCTATGAGGGCGATCCCGCGGCGGACAACGACTATGGCAGCGCCCTGATCGAATCCGTGGAGCTGGTCAAGGTCGAACCGGTCGTCCGGCCCAAGGTGTCGTCGTCCCCCGTGCCCGAGATGGTGCTCATTCCGGGCGGCAAGTTCACCATGGGTTCGGACGAGGGCGATGTGGACGAGAAGCCGCGCCGCGAGGTGACGGTGTCCGGGTTCGCGATGGCGAAGTGCGAGGTGACCAACGAGGAGTTCGAGCGTTTTGCCCCGGAGCACCGTTCGATGCGCAACGGCAACTCCTGGCGCGACCGCGAGCCGGTGGTGGCGGTGAACTGGGAGGACGCGGTCCAGTACTGCAACTGGCTCTCGGAGAAGACGGGTCTGACGCCGGTGTATAAGGCCCGAGGCAAGCACACGACGCCGTACATCAACGGGACGTTCTGGACGATGGACCCGAAGGCCGACGGGTTCCGGCTGCCGACCGAGGCGGAGTGGGAATATGCGGCGTCGGGCCGCGGGGAAGGCCGCAAGTATCCCTGGGGCAATGCCGAGCCGATTCCGTACGTGCACGGGAACTTCATGGCGCCGGCGGAGGCGCAGGGCCCGCGGCTGCCACGGCGGTCGGTGGACGCCAACGGCGTGGTGGTGGTCGGCTCCTATCCGGCCGGGGCCAGCCGCGACGGCATCCTGGACATGGCGGGCAACGTGGCGGAATGGTGCTTCGACTTCTACAACTATCCGTACCCCTCCGAGGCGCAGACCGATCCGGTCTCCAAGAAGCCCAGCGTTTACCAGGTGATGCGCGGCGGCTCGTGGAGCTACTATGGCAGCCAGCGCGTGACGGACCGCGATTACAACACGGCGGTATACCCCGGCCACGCCTACTACGGCTTCCGCGTGGCAATCAGCGAGGCCGGATGGAATAGGATAAAGTCCGGCGACGGCAAGTGACGTCTATGGGAAAATCGATGAACCCGTTCCCCGGCTATTCGGAAGGTCACGTTCAAGTATGCGGGCAAGGGGCTGGTGCTGAAGCCCGGCAAAGGCGGCGTGACCAGTTTTGAATTGCAGGCCGCCGATGGGCAATGGCGACCGGCCGCCGCGGAGATCAAGGGGTCCGCCGCGGTTGTGACGGCTGCCGGCCTGGGAAAGGCGCAGGCCGTGCGCTACGGCTGGCGCGGTTTCCCGGAGGTCACGCTTTATACGGGTGACGGGTTGCCGGCCTCGCCCTTTAGGTCAAAGTAGAAGGGGTACAGTGCTGTGAATACAAAGCAGAAGCAATGGTATCTCCCTGGTCATTGGAAACTCTTTGCTTGCGCGCTCGGGCTGATCGGGACGCTGGCGCCGGCCTGGGGGGCCGTCAAGACGGTGCCGCTGATTCCCAGTGCCGCCCCGATTCCCGTGGTGACGGACGCCGCGGCGGCCCAGGCGGAACTCGACAAGGCGCTGGCCTCGGGACAGGCGCTGGTCGCCGATCTGACGATCAGCGACGGCAAGAGCACGCCGGCCCGATGCCCGCTCGTTCGTGCAAAGAACGCGGAGCCTCTGCCCCCCGGCCGATACCGGCTGCACGCGCTGGTCGCGACCACCCCGCAGGACAACATCGTCAGCGAGGCGGTCACGCTGTTCGTGTGGATTCGAGGCCGCTATCGGGGCTTCGAACCCAAGGAGTTCTTTTCCGAGCCGGGCAAACTGGCGCCGGTGCATTTCGATTTCACGCTGGACAAGCCCGAGCAGGTCGAGGTCTGCCTTGACTGGCTCGTGGGCGAATCCGTTTCGAGCGGACTACCTGGGAACCGGGGCGATCAGATTGGCGCCTACCACAAATCACGGCAGAACTTCATCCTCCAGTTGGGTTTGAAGAACGGGCCGGACATGGGCATGGACAAGCCGTCGGCCGATGACGCCGGCATCGGGGAGGACCTGGACGATCTGGGCAAGGAGAAGCGCCTGCTGCCGCGACCGATCGACGGCGCCAACCTGCCCGCGAACCGCGTGCTGCTCACCGGTTTGACGATCGAGCGGATGTCCCCGGTGGAGGTCCTGGCGGTGCGCACGGACCCGGTCGCCTTCGAGCCCGGCGCCAGCGGCCGCGCGATGGCGGATGTGCGCAACCTGGATGCGAAACCGGTGACCACGAAGCTGGCGTGGACGATTGTGGAAGCCAAGCGCCCGGATGCGATCCTGGCGCGCCACGAGGAGACCGTGACTCTCGCCGCCGGCGAACAGCGCACGCTGACCATGGCGGAGCCCCTGGCCGCCGCCGGGATTACGCGGCTTGGCTACTTGCGCCTGGAGGTGGTCAGCGAGGGGCCGCGGACGGATGCGTGCCGGACGTCGTTCGTCGTCCTGCCGCCGAAGCGGGCGCCGGTGGAGCGGCCGAAGAAGGTGTTCGCCCACTACATGGGCTGCTATCCGGCGGGCACGGGGGTCACCAGCCTGCACTTGGATGAAGACAGCGCAGGAATACTCCATGAGAGCAAGGACCTGGTCGCCCAGATCGGCGGGCGCTTCCGCAACTTCCCGCTCGTCTGGCAGGAGCCGGGTCTGAAAAGGGGAAAGAATGGCGGGTGGCCGCTGACGGCCGAGGAGAGCGCGGACCTGGAGATCCGCCGGGCGATGCGCATCGGGATTGACGGCTTCGCCGTGGACGCCTGGGCGGGCGGCGCCGACGCGCAGAAGACGTTCGAGACCCTGATCAAGGTGGCGGCGGAGAAGAACTACCCCTTCGAGATGACCCTCTGCCTCGACGGCGCCGAGCCGGTGACCACGGTCAAATGGCTGATCAAGAATTTCGGCAAGAACCCGAAGTTGGCGCGGCGCGACGGCAAGCTGCTGGTGTTCGACTACAACTCAGCCTTCCGGGCCATTCCCCTGCTGGATGCCTCCATTGACGAGCGCATTCCCGCCAGTGAACGTGCGGCGGCGGTGCAGCGGTTGCGGTCGACCGAACTGGGCTGGCACCTGATCGGGCAGGCCTACCGCAAGTACGAGGAACTCATCGGCGAGCCGATCTACTTCTCCTTCGACCTCTGCTGGTTCGCCTTCCAGGTGCCGGACTTCAAGCCGGACATGTACGTCCGCTCGGCCGCGGCCATCGCGCGGCACGTTCCGCTGCTGTGGAGTTTTGGCACCTACGGGCTCGGCGGGAACCTCGATGAGATCGCGAAGGCGGTGCGCGAAGCCGGCGCCGAATGGGGCGGGGCGACCGCCTATCACCAGAAGGAAGGCTATAGCGGCTCGGGCTTCGAGGTCTACATGCCGCAGGGGACCGAATGGATGTTCTGGAACTGGGACATGTTGCGGCGGCAGGACGCCACCTGCCTGCAACTCGTCACCTGGAACGACTACACGGAGAACACCAACATCGGTCCCGGCTACAACACCCGCTACGGCATTTACGATCTGACCGGCTACCAGATCGAATGGTGGCGCACCGGGAAGCAGCCGGTTCCCGACCACGACCGGGTGTATGTGGTCTACCAGAAATACCCCAAGGGCGCCAAGGTCTGGCCGTTCAAGGGGAGCGGCGGACCTCGTGCGATCGAAGTGCGGGCGATACTCACGGCGCCGGCCACCATCCGCCTCCCGGGGCGGAACATCGAATACGAGGCTGGGGCCGGCCTGGACTGTATCGGCGCTGACTGGGCGAACAAGGATTGGGAAAAGGATGCGAAAGCGATGAGGGCGAAGGACAATTTCTGCCGTACCCAGGGCTTCCGGCAGTTCCCCATCACCCCGGGTCCTGTGATCGTGGAAGTGGTGCGTGGCGGCAAGGTGGTGCTCCGGGTGGAAAGTCCCGAACCCATCACGGACCGGCCGTTCCGCCAGGACTGCGGGGCGGTCTGCTGGTCCACGGAGGAGGAGCGGCACTGGAAGGCCGATTTCGGCGACCGGCCGATGTTCGTCTACAGCGAGTACGGGGATGCGGACAAGGACGGGCTGCCCAACTGGTTCGAGATGTACTGGTTCAGCAAGGAGCGCGGGTTCAAGCCGGTCGTCATCACGGATCCGGTGAAACTGCTCGAGAGCCCGAAGGAGAACCCGGTCACGCGCTGGCCGGACATTTCCACGCAGACGCTGGTGGAACCCGATGCCGACCCGGATGACGACGGCAAGACGAACCTGGAGGAGTATCAGAACCGCACGGATCCGACCGTGCCGGAACTCCGTTCGCCGAATCTCTCCGCGCCGGATCTCTCGACGGCGCCGGGGCTGTAGACGTCGTTGAGGTTGTGGTTCGGATGGCCGGAACGGCCGACACTGCCGAACCTGCCGGTTCTGCCGGCAATGCCGGCGGTAGTTGAGAAAAGGTGAAGAGGCGCCCACCAGATGGACATGTTCGGTAAAGGCTCAGGATACCGCTGGCTGGATGCCTACATCATGGCTTGGCTGGTGGAGTTGGGCACGGACAGTTTCTGCACGAGGTTTCTGGACTATCGGAACGACCCGCAGGGCAAAACCTCCGGGCAGATGAACCATGCCGCACGCTCGGGGTGCCGCAACTTTGCGGAGGGTTGCGAGCGCCTGATGACGTCCACCAGTTCTGGCCTCGATCTGTTGAACGTGGCCAAGGGCAGCCTGGGAGAACTCCGGGACGACTTCCTGAAGTGGTTGATGAGAGACAGGCAACTGCCCTGGGACGCGGCCGACGCGGACGCGCAGGCCGTCCAGCGCCTCGACCTCGACACCGCTCCGCAATCCGGCAGTCCGGGCAGTTCCGACAGTCCCGGCGCCTCCGCCCACTACACCCACCGCAAGTTCTGCGAGCATGTGCTCAAGCAATATGCGAAGTTCGAGCGCTGGCTGGAGCATGAGGAAAGCCACGTGCGCGCGAACGCGCTCATCATTCTCTGCACGCGCGCCGCCAAGATGCAGGAGGCCTACATTCGGCGGCAAGGCGAGGAATTCAAGAAGGAAGGCGGGTTCCGAGAGAAGATGGGCGAGGCACGGCGCGAGGCGCGCGCCCAGAGCGCGGCCGGCGCCGAGGAACAGCCCCCCACTTGCGACGCGTGCGGATCACCCATGCGAAAGGGCCTCCGCAAGCGCGACAACGTGCCCTTCTGGGGGTGCGCCAACTATCCCGGTTGCCGGGAAACCAAGCCCTGCCGTTAGAAGAAGACAGAATGGACCAGAAGAAGCGAACGATCGCCTTCGGCGACAGCAAGCTGGGCGTGGACGTGGAGTTTGGGCAGGAGACCGTCAGCGTGCGGTTGAGGGATCCGGCTTCGGGAAGAGTCATCGGCGAGTCGCCGCTGCTGACGCTGGAGGTGTGCGACAGCCGCATGCCGCGGGTGGAGTCCGTCGAGCGCTACCGCGTGCTGGACCGGGAACGGACCCGGGATGGCGCGCACCTGACGATTTACGATGCGGACCGCGACCTCTACGTCGGCGTGTGGCTGGCGGTGCGCGACGGGGAGCTGCGGGTTGTGATTCCGCCGGCCGAGGTGCGGGAAGGGCGGGACGAGCTTTACCGCCTCTTTGCGGCGGATCTGCTGCCCGGCCTCATGCGTTGCTGCGCGCGCGGGTCGGCGCTGCTGCCGCTCAACACCGGCTGCGTGTTCTCGCCCTCCGGCGCGCCGGAGACGGCGGAGCGCTTCATGATCTATGGCGACCAGGAGCGATGGGAACTGCTGCCCCTGCTGCCGGTGTGCGCCGTCAAGGACCCCGCCGGAGGCCTGATGGCCCTCGCCGTCCAGGGCGCGGCGGATATGCGCTGCAACGTGTTCACGGATGGCCGGGGCGGGGGGCGCGTCAACTTCGCGATCGTGCTCCGCGAGGCATGGCCCGCGCCCGTGGACCACGGGGAGCGCGAGGTTGTTTTCGCGCCGTTGGCGCGGAAGGCGCCGCTCGTGCTGACCGCGGCCAAGCGCCTGCGCCGGCACGTGATGGAGGATCTCGGCAAGCTGACGCTCAAGCAGCGGGCCGAAGCATCCCCGCAGGTGGCCTACCTGTTGAAGAGTTACATCATGAAGCTGTTTTTCGGCCATCAGGAGGTCGGCTCCATGCTGAACGACCGGGCCGAGGAGAACGGCCGCCTGCTGTTCAAACGGGTGATGACGTTCGACCAGGCCCTGGCCGGATTGCGGCGGCTCAAGGCGGCCGGCGTCGAGAACGTCCTGACCCAGAGCGTCGGCTGGAATACCCGCGGCCACGACGGCCTGTGGCCGACGCGCTTCCCCATCGAGCGGCGGCTGGGCGGCGAAGCCGGGTTCCGCGCGCTGGTCGGCGGCGGACGCGAACTGGGCTACCACATGACCGCGCACGACAGCTATGCGGCCGCGTATGCGTCGCCGGATTTCAATTCCGAGTGGGCCGTGCATACGCTCTGGCGGGAGCCGCGTGTGACGGGGTATTGGGGTGGGGGGTTGCAGTACCTCCAGTGGGGACTGGCGATGCCCGAAGATCGCGTCGGCGGCGAGATGCGCCGGGTCCAGGCGCTTGGAGTGGAGGGCGTGTACTATCTCGACACCATTGGCCCCCCGCTGATGGTGAACTACCACCGGACCCATGGCGGCTCACGCGGGGAATGCGCGCGGGGCTACAACCGGTTCGTCGAGACGGCGAAGGCGGTTTTCGGCGGTTGCGGGGTCGAGATGGGATACCTGTACTGCGCGATTCCCGCCGACAGCATCGTCAGCCGCGGCATTCCCTGGCACTTGACCCTGTTCCGCCCCGAATGGCCGATCAGCCGCCTGAAACTGGAGCGGGTGCCGCTCTGGCAACTGGCGCTGCACGGGCTGGTGGTCACCGAAAGCCACGGCGAACACTGGAAAGGGACGATGGAGTGCATCCTCTACGGCGACACGCCCCGGGTCGAGTGGTCCGCCGAGCCGGGCATCATGCCCGTGCTGGACAACAAACTGGTTGAGGAGATCTGCGCCAAGAACGAACTGTGCGTGAAACGCTTCGGGCATCTCGTCGCCGAGGAACTGGTGGACTGGCAGCGGCTCGGCGAAAACGCGCACCGGACCACGTTTGCGGACGGCACCGAGGTGGTGGCGGACTTTGCCGCGCAGCGCCTGACCGTGAACGGGAAGGCGATCGAACGGCCGCAGGCCCTGAAGTGAGAGAGAAGCGGCGAGGGGAGAGGAAGACGAAGTAGAAAGAAGAAGTGGAAAGGCGAAGATGAGAATTCGATCCAAGCAAAGGACTTATGCCGCGCTGCTGATCGCCGTCGGAACACTCTCTGCCTGGGCGGAGACACCGGCGCCGACGGCGCCGGTCGCCGCGCCGAAGAAGATCTACGCCCACTACATGGGCTGCTATCCGGTGGCGGCGGGTGCCACGGCCTACCATCGTGAAAACGACGCCCACAAGATCCGCCACGACGGCAAGGGGCAGTTCGACGCCATCGGTGACCGCTGGCGCAACTGGCCGCTCGTGCCCGACGGGCTCAAGCTTAATCTCGAACAGTCGGCGGACCTTGACATCCGCCGCGCCTTGCGGGGGGGCATCGACGGTTTCGCCATTGACGCCTGGGCCGGAGGGCAGGGCGCCAAAGACGTGTTTGACGCCCTGATCAAGGTCGCCCGCGACAAGGACTACCCGTTTGAGGTCACCATATGCCTCGACCCGGGCATCCAGGGCAACGGGGACCTCGCCCGCGCCATCCAATACATTGTCCAGAAACACGGGGACAACCCGAAGCTTGCCCGCCGCAACGGCAAGCCTCTGATTTTCGGTTACATGTCGTCGTTCATCGGGTTCCATCACGGCGCCTACGTCCTCAAGGATCGTCCTGAATATGCCAAAACCGATCCCAAGGCGCTTCCCAACCTGCCGGCCCTGCGGCAGACCGAAGAGGGCTGGCAGCTCATGGCCGATGGCCTGCTCCAGATGCGGAAGCAGGCGGGGTGCGACCTGTTCTTCCAGTACGGCATGGGCGCGTTCTTCCATGGCGTGGCCAACGGAACATGGACGCAGGACGACCTTGTCCGCGCGGCGGGCTTCATGGGTGCGCGATTCGGCGCGGTTGGCGATTTCCTTGGCGGCGGGCCGACCCACGACCGGATGGCGGCTGCCGTCAAAGCCGCCGGCGCCGAGTGGAGCGAGCCGGTGTTCTTCCAGTACGAGAACATCGGATGGGGCGGCAACCGCATTTCCCAAGGATCCTCGATCCTCCGCGACCGCTGGCAGCGCGCCCGCGAAAACGGGTCGACGCTGATCCAGTTCGTGACCTGGAACGACTACACCGAGAATACCTGCCTCGCGCCGGCCTACGAGACGCGGTACGCCATTCTCGACCTGAACGCGCACTTCATCCAGTGGTGGAAGACCGGCCAGCCGCCTGTCCCGGATCGCGACAAGGTCTACCTCTTCTATCGCAAGTATCCCAAGGGCGCGAAGATTTTCCCCTTCAAGCCGAAGCAGCCGGATGCGGGCGGCGTGCTGGAAGTGCTGACCCTCCTGACCCGTCCCGCCCAGGTGCGCCTGCCGGGACGCCAGGAGGCCTGGGACGCGCCCGCGGGTCTGAGCTGGAAGCAGTTCCCGCTGACGCCGGGGCCGGTCGCGGCCGAACTGGTGCGCGACGGGAAGAGCGTCCTGAGGCTCGACAGCCCCGAACCGGTCACCGACCTGCCCTACCGCGAACAGAACGGACTGACATGTGTCTCCAGCGAATGCCTGCGCCAATGGAAACTCGATTTCGGCGACACCCCGCCCGTGTGGCGCGGCGAATACGCCGATGACGATCGCGACGGCCTGCCCAACTGGTTCGAAATGTACTGGTTCGGCAAGTTCCTCGACTATGCGACATGCACCAACGCCGCCCCGGACACCGTTGGCGCCGGCGGCAAGAGGCTGCTGCAGCACTACCTCGACCAGACGGACCCCACGCAGAACCAAACCCAGGACAAGTGACGAGGATATGACACGGACCATCACCATCCTGCGCGAGCCCGGACTGCCGGCCTCCAGCGTGCCGGAGGGTTTCACGCCAGCTTGGGTGGGCGAGGCGCTGGGCGACACCTGCCGCATCCAGTGGCTCCCGGCTGGCGGCTTGTCCGCGCTCGATCCCACAACCACCGACCTGCTGGTCCTCCCGTACGGCGACGCCTTTCCGGCCAAGGCGTGGAAGGCGCTCTGCCGCTTCGTGGGCTGGGGAGGCAACGTCATGACCACCGGCGGCGCGGGCTTCGGCCGGATGCTGGAGGAGCGGAACGGTGGATGGGTGCCGCTGGGGGGCAACGATCCCTGCCAGGATGCGCTCGGTGAACTCGGTTTCAAGTACTACCAGCCGGACGTGGCGCCGAGCCGCTGCGTCGCCGACACGGCCTTCCTGCCCGAGCTGCCGGCCGTATGGTTGGGCGCGGACACCGGCCCCTGCGTGACCGTGAACACCGGTGACGGCCGCCACTACAGCCACCCGCCGGCCGGCAATGTCTTTCCGGAGCGTTACCCGGTCCGCGAGGGTATCCCGTTGGTCAGCGGAACGGATCGCTTCGGCCGCGTGCTGAAGCACGGCGTGCACCTCGTGAAAGACTGGCAGGGCGGCGGACGCTGGGTGATCGTGTGCATGGACGGCGAGGCGCACGCGCTCGATCCGCGCCGACCGAACGCCGCGGCGCTCCTGCGCCGGCTGGTAAACCTCGCCTGCCATCCCCTGACCCTGCACCGACTGGAGACCGACGTGCCCTGCTATCGCGACGGCGAGACGTCCAAAATCTCGGCCCGGGTGCGCAATCGCGGCGGCAAGGACGTTACCGCCCTCCTCCGCCTGGCGGTCATGCAGGATGCGAACATGCTAAAGGAATGGCGGCTGGATCTGCGCGTCGGCGCCTCGGCATGCGAAAACGTGTCCGTGGAGTTGGCTGTCCCCGGCATGGGCGACGATTTCCGGGTGGAAGCGCGGCTGGAGGAGGACGGCGCCACTGTGGACCGCGCGGGCACGGGCTTCCTGCGTTGGAACCCCGGCCTCGCGTCCCGCGGCCGGCTCATGGAACCGGGCCGCTGCTATTTCCGCGGCGCGGCCGGCGGCACGGAGCTGCTGCACGGCATGAACTACTACGAGTCGCACGTGGGCGAACTGATGTGGATTCGCCCGGATCCGGCCAGGATCGACGCGGACCTGGCGCAGATGCGCGGCCTCGGCATTCGCGTGCTACGGCCGCACTACCACCACAGCAAGTGGTTCCGCGACTACAGCCGCCGCCATCTGGCCAACCGCCCGTTGCCGTTCGACGACTATTTTTCCGTGTGTGCCAACGACCCGCAGCCGGAGGAACGCGACTGGCGCGTGTTCGACATGTTCGTCCAGCTCTGCCATAAACACGGCATCGTCTTCCACCCCGACCTTTTCACCCTGGTGCCCGAGGAAATGGGCGACCCGCAGGGCTGGTGCCGCAAGGATTGCCACGACGCGGTGACCTCGGATCCGGCGCGCAGGGCCGAGCAGGATCGCTTCATCGCCGCGCTCGCCGCCCGCTATCGCGACTGGCCAGGGGTCTTCTGGGACCTGTGGAACGAGCCGGACGCGAACCATCCGCGTATGCGGGACTGGGTGTCCGAGCGCATCGCCGCCTTCCGCGCCGCCGGAGACCGGCATCCGATCCTGCTCGGCTCCTTCATCGAACGCCTGGACATGCCGCGCTCCATCGCGGCGAATTCCATGCACGGCGACAGTTCCCTGGTGGTCCGCGGCCTCATGCCCTACTTCTCCCACGAAGTCTGGAACTCCCATGGCTGCGCGGCGGCCCAGGAGGATCGCCAGCGGCGCAAGATGATCCGCCTGCAGCACGGGTGCTACGGTGGCGGCGCCTGCGGCTTCCAGCCCTGGGGCTGGACCCGCCAGGCGCGCCTGCGCATCGACATGTGGGGCGGCGAGCGCTGGGACGACGAACTGGGCGTTGGCACCCGCGACGACGGCGTTCTCAAGCCCAGCGGCCGGGCCATGGCCGACGGCATCCGGCTTTTCGACCGCCTCGGCCTCGCGGAATCTGACCGCGAGGACGTGCTCGTAGCCTATCCCCGCCGCGACTGGGACATGCTGTTCAACATCGTGCAGGCCTTCGCCGGCCTGCTGCAGAGTCCTATCGTGGTGGATTACGCGGACCTGGCCGAGGGATTGGACAAGGATCCGCGCCTCGTGTGCCTGATCGAGCCGCCCGCGGACCTGCCGGCGCCCCTGCGCGAGCGTCTCCTGGCGCGGGTGCGCGCGGGCGGCACGCTCTACCAGTCGGGTGGCGCCCCACTGCTGGCCGAACCGCCGGCGGCGAGCGAACCCACCCTGGCCCTGGGCGGCAAGGCCGTCGAGGTCTCCGACTGGGAGTGGGCTTACGCGGGCGACATCCCGCCGGAACGTATCGCCGACGAGGTATGTGTCGGCGACCTCTGCGATCCTGAGATCACGGTCTGGAAGACTTGCCGGTCCGGCGAAACGTGGGGCCTGGTCCGCGACTCCTTCAACGCCGGCATCCGGCCGGGCGCACACTATCTGCTGCGCGCCACCGTGGATCTGCCCGGCCCCTGCGGCGCGTTCGGCATGGAACTGCCGCTCGGCGTGCTTTACGTGCGCGGCCCGTGCGGGGAACACGGCATGCCCCCCGCGAACCTCTGGGTCTACGCGGACGGGCGGTTGGTCGGCAGCGCGTATGGCTGGGGCGAGTCCTACGTCCTGCCGTGCGTCCTGCCGGCTGGCCGGCACGAGATCCTGCTGGTGGTCCTCGACCTGCGCGGCCACGGCGGCGTGCTCGGGACCTTCGCGTTCGGCGAGGCGGCCGCGGGGACGGCCAGGGCCACCTGGCGCCTGGGCTGCGGAGCTTACGTCCACGCGCCCATCCGGCCCGAGTCCCGTGACCGGCGCCTGCTGCCTCCGCTCTACCGCCAACTCCTTGCGGCCGCGGGTGTGGAACCGCCCGACGCCGATCCGAACGATGGCGAACTCTTCCGCCTGCCAACCTCCCGCGGCACGGCCTGGATTGTCGCGCGCGAGCCGGATATTGCGGACGCGGAAACGCGCATCGGCCCGTGGCGGATGACCTGCGCCCAGGGCGGCATGCTGCACCTGGTGGAGGGACGGCCGGTGCTCGCGGAGGCCATTATGCTCTCGGACCGGGACGGCGCGGTGGTGACGGGCGAGGGCGGCACCGCGCTCGTCTACAGCGACGACGGGCGGCCGATCGAGCAAAGCACGCGGTTGATGGTCAAGCTGCGCGAAGGCGCCGGCCGCATTATCCTTCGGCATACCGGCCGCCTGCGCGGCGCAAGGCTCGTAGACGGCGAAGCTCGCACCCTGGAGCCGGCCAGGGCTTCGCAGGCGGACGACCGCGTGAGCGTGGAACTCGACCCCGAGGCCGTCAACTACTGGTGCGAATTGGAGTTTGAAGTATAACACAAAAGGAGAGATATGAGTGCCGTCAAGAACATCCGTTCCGCTATCGAGAAGGGGCAGGGGATCCTGCGCCTGATCCCGGTTTTTGTGCCACGCCGCTTTAGCGCGCCGGGGCGCCGCCTGCGCTTGCATCCCGACGATTACTTCGCCCTCGGCACCAACCGCGGCGCCATCAAGGAGCGCTGGTTCGCGTCTGTCATCACCTGCATGAACGGACCCCTGGCCCCGGCCGACGAGGGCCTGAGTTACGTCCTGCCTGCCTCGGGCGACGTCAGGCAGAAGTTCACCCTGCGCGATGCCCAGACGGAACTGGGCGACGAGCTGGTCGGGGCGAAACTGATGAAGAAGTACGGCGGCTGGCCGATGTACTCCAAGTTCTTCGACTTCGGCGAGCCGCTCTTCCATCACCTGCACCTGCGGTTCGATTCCGCGGCCAAGGTCGGCGCGCTCGGCAAGCCCGAGGCCTACTACTTCCCTCCGCAGTTGAACAACCACCTCGGCACGTTCCCGGCGACCTACTTCGGATTCGATCCGGACGTGACCAAGGCCCAGGTCAAGGAACGCCTGGCTGGCTACACGAAGGGCGACACGCGGATCACCGAGCTGTCGCGCGCCTACCGCATCGTGCTGGGCTCGGGCTGGTACACTCCGCCGGGCGTCGTGCACGCACCCGGCTCCGTGTTGACCTACGAGCCGCAGTGGAACGCCGATGTCAACTCGGTGTACGAGAACATCGCCGCCGGCGAGGTCTATCCGTACGAATTCCTCGTCGAGAACTGCCCCAGGAGCAAGAAGCTCGATCTCGACTATGTGATCTCGTTGATGGACTGGGAGAAGAACGTGGACCCGCACTACGGCAAGCACTACGCCCGGCCGCCGGTCCGCTGTCCGCACTCGGACGCGAAGCACGAGGAGAAGTGGATCTCCTACGCGAACCCGTACGTCGGCGCCAAGGAACTGACGGTTCAGCCCGGCCAGACGGTCACGGTCAAGGACGGTGCGGCCTATGGCTGCATCGTGATCCAGGGGCAGGGACGTATCGGCACGTACCGCTGCGAAGCCGCCGGCATGCTGCGCTACGGCCAGCTCTCCGCCGACGAGTACTTCGTCAGCGAGCCCGCCGCCAGGGCCGGCGTGACGATCGCGTGCGAGAGCCAGTATGAGCCGCTGGTCATGCTCAAGCACTTCGGGCCCAATCATCCGGATATGCCCAGGGCAAAAGATCTGGGTCTGAAGGAGTAAGCCCATGACCCACCCCGAACGCACCTGGCGCGGCCCCGACAACGCCTTCTTTCCCTTTGAAGTGCAGGCCGGCAACGACATCGTGGCCTACCGCCGGCAATACCCGCAACTCGGCATCCTGGGCGGACTCGACAAGAGCGCACTGGCCAAGGGCAAACCGGAGATGCACCGGGAGCTCGACCGCGCCGAGACGATGTTCGCCCTCGGCGGCTGGGTGCCCGGCTTCGATCACCTGATCCCTCCCGACGTCTCGTGGGGCAACTTCCAGTACTTCATGGAGCACTTGAAGAAGATGGTGTTCAGGACATGAGAGGATGAAAGGAAAAAGAACCATGAGCATGCAGAACTACGAGAAGAAGAACGAAGCGATCCGCAACCAGTTCGTCGAGTTGAAGAAGAAGCAGCCCAAACGGCTGAAGAACCGGCTCAACCTGAGCTGGAGCAACTGGGGGTTCGGCATCGAACCGCTGTCGGCTTCCGCCGCGCGGTTGTCGAAACACGGCGTGACGTTCATCGAACTGCACGGCAACCACTACGGCGCCGACCTGGGCTACCAACCGAAGGAGACGCTCAAGATCCTGGGCGACAACGGCGTCAAGGTCGCGGGCCTCTGCGGCATGTTCTCGCCGGACAATGACCTCTCCTCCAACCGCGCCATCCAGCGCCAGGCGGCCATCGACTACATTCGCCGCGAGCTCGACTTCGCGCAAGCCGTGAAGGCCGGCTACATGCTGGTCGTGCCCGGCGCCGTCGGCCGGCCCACCGCCTATGACGCCAGCGAGTTCTTCCGCTCCACGGAAACCTTGCGCATCGTGGCCGGCGACTTCCGGAAAGCCGGTGTCCGCGCCGCGATCGAGCCGATCCGCGCCGCCGAGGTCAGTTTCTGCCACACCATCGCCGACGCCCAGGCCTACATCGCGGCAGTGAACCATCACGGCGTGCAGCACATCAACGGCGACGTCTATCACATGCAGTCCGGGGAGTCCCACATCGGCGAGGCGCTCCTGGCCGCGGGCGAGCGCCTGACCAACCTGCATATGGCCGACTCCAACCGCTGCGCGCTGGGGGACGGTTCGCTGGACCTTGACACGCTGATCATGGCGCTCTACCTGATCGGCTACAACCAGCCCGGCTGCTACGTCACGCCCGAGCCGCTCGGCCCCGGTGGCGACCCTTACCCCGCGATGAACGGCAAGCCCGACCCGGCGCTGCTCGATCGGCTGGTCGGCCGGACGGCCAGGTATTTCCGCGAGCGTGAAGAGGCCGTGCGCGGGCTGTAGAACGACACGGGATATGCATGCCATGAAACTTTCGGCCTTGTTCAGCGACCATGCCGTGTTCCAGCGCGGAATTCCAATGCCCGTCTGGGGTTGGACCAAGCCCATGGCCCAGGTGCGGGCCAGACTGGGCGACTCCGAGGCCGCCACGCTGTCCGCGCCGGACGGCCGCTTCCTCCTGCGCCTGCCGCCCAGGCAGGCCGGCGGCCCTTACGAGCTGACTGTCACGGCGGACGGACAAAGCGTCACGGTCAAGGATGTGTGCGTCGGCGAGGTCTGGCTGGCCTCCGGCCAGTCGAACATGCAGTTGGCCTTGTCCTCTTGCGGCGCCGAAGGGGAGAGGGCCATCGCGGCCTCGGCCGCCAGCGGCGTGCGCATGTTCACCGTCCCCAACGAAAGGGCCAAACTCGGCGGCCAGCCAGATGCCGACGGGGCCTGGCAGATCGCGGCCCCGGAGACGACCGGTGCCTTCTCCGCCGTGGCCTTTCACTTCGCGGCCCGCCTGCGCGAGGCGCTCGAGGCGCCGGTCGGCATCATCAATGCCAGCCGGTGGGGTTCTTGCGTGGAAGCCTGGATGAGCCGCGAGGCCCTGGTGGCCAACCCCGACACCCGAGCCTGGACCGAACGCTACGAGGCTACGCTCCACGCCCCGGAGTTCTGGACGGCCCTGCCGCAACTCAAGTACCCGGCCGACCCCGGCAACACGGGCGTGGAAAAGGGCTGGGCAAGTCCAAATTGCGACGATGCGGCCTGGCCGGAAATGGACCTCCCCCGCCAATGGCAGCAGGACGGCCACGATTTCAGCGGAGTCCTCTGGTTCCGCCGGGCCGTGGACGTTCCGGCGTCCTGGGCCGGCAAGGACCTGGACCTGCGGATCGGCGCCGTGGACAAGCAGGACATCACGTATTTCAACGGTGTGCAGGTCGGCGCCACTGGCAAGGACCACGAGGACCAGCACTGGGACATGCCGCGTCTGTACACCGTGCCCGGACGCCTGGTTAAGGCGGGACGGAACGTCGTGGCCGTGCGCGCCTATTCCTTCGTCTTCCACGGCGGCCTGATCGGGCCGGCGGACCGGCTGGCACTTTCCGTCGCCGGGGGCAAGGGCAAGGCCATTCCTCTGGCCGGCCGCTGGCGTTTCCAGGTGGAACACAACTTCGGCCAAGTGCAACCGCCCACGGGCAACATGGGCCCGGATACGGCCAACAGCCCCTACATGCTCTACGAGAACATCATCCGGCCCATCATACCCTACGCCATCGGCGGAACGATCTGGTACCAGGGGGAGGGTAACGCCGGGGACCGCCAGTATCACGGCAAACTCCTAAGCCTGATCCGCGACTGGCGCCGGGCCTGGGGGCAGGGCGACTTCCCCTTCCTGCTGGCGCAACTCCCCAATTTCATGAAGGCGAGCGCGTACGAGGAGGGCAGCCTCTGGGCGCGGTTGCGCGAAGATCAGGCCCAGGTCCTGGCCGAGCCCGGGACCGGCTTGGCCGTCTGCATCGACCTCGGCGACGCCCTGGACGTCCACCCCTTGAACAAGAAGGACGTCGGCCTGCGCCTCGCGCGCTGGGCCCTGTCGGAGTGCTTCGGCCGCCCCGGCCCGGCCTGCGGGCCGCTTTATGCCGGCATGACCATCGAAGGCGACGCGATCCGCTTGCGCTTCAAGCATATCGGGGCGGGCCTGGCAGCCAGGGACGGCCAGGCGCTCAGTCACTTCATGGTCGCCGGTCTGGAGCGGAGGTTCGTGCCGGCCGAGGCCCGGATCGACGGCGACACGGTGGTCGTGCGGAGCACGGGGGTGTCGGATCCGGTAGCGGTGCGCTACGCCTGGGCGGACAACCCCGAGGGCTGCAACCTCTGCAACCGAGACGGCTTGCCTGCCGGCCCGTTTCGCACGGATAACTGGTAAGCATCGTTCATCATTGAAAGGACGCAACGTGACACCGACAGCATGCGTACACATCGAACTCACCAACCGGATCGGCGAACTCGAACGCCGGGGCGGCGGCACGCTGGACCTGCCGGACGGAATTTATGACGTGGACCGGCCGCTGCGCCTGCCGCGGACCGTCAGCCTGCGGATGGCGCCGCACGCCGTGATCCGCGCGCTGCCCGGATTCGAAGGCGAGGCGGTCGTGGTCAAGGCCGTGATCGACAAGGACCGGGAGATTCATGCGCCTTCCGGCTGGATCCGGGGCGGAGTCATTGACGGCAACAAACTGCCCGTCACCGGGCTGCTGGTCGATGGCGGCTCGCGCCTGGAAATTTCCGAACTGGAAGTGCGGAACGCCACGATGAAAGGCATCCACACGCGGGGCTGGTACGAGGTCAACCTGCACAATGTCCGCTGCAACGTGGACCTCGATGTGCGGTGTCCCGAGGGCAGCATCGGCCTGCACATCGGCAACGGCGACAGCATCATCCACACCGCCATGGTCATCGGCTACGAGGTGGGCGTGCGCAGCGACGGCGGATGCTGCGACTTCAGCGGTGTCCACGTGTGGAACTATGACCCGACGCACGGGCCCATGAACTACTGCTTCTACTGCAACGGGGAGGGGGATACGTACGTCCAGTGCTACGCCGACTCGCCCAAGCTGGTGGGATTCTATGTGGCCAAACCGTTCCAGCGGCTGATCGCCAACCGCGTTTACTACAGCCGCTTCCAGGCCGACAAGGCTGGCGTGGGCGTCTTCATCGCGCCCACCGGCACCCGCGGCTGCTACATGGGCAATTTCTACTTTGGCGACGCCGCCGCCACGCTGGACAAGGCCTATGACGGGTGTATGGACGACGCCACCATCCTGGGCGACATCTATCCGTTCGGGGTGGTGCATCGCGGCAAGGAATGCCGTATTCCGTCGCAGAACGGCGACCGCAGCGGGTTCCCGCACCTGCATGTGGCCGGCACGGCGGTGCAACTCGACGGCCGCTCAACGCCGCCGGCGCCGGAGGAGGGCGCGGTGGGCGACATCGCCTGGGTGGATGAGCCCGGACATGAGGCGCTCTTCATCAAGACATCGCGGGGCTGGATGCAGTCCCGGCTGGAGGGTGGGGGAAGGTGGAAGAAGTAGAAAGACAAAGTAGAAAGACGAAGTATGAGGAATCTTTGCAGTATGCATCCCGGGCAAGTGTGGCACGACAACGACGGCAAGCCGATCCAGGCCCATGGCGGGGGTGTCCTGTCTTACAACGGCTCGTACTACTGGTATGGCGAGAACAAAGACGCTCCCAATGTGCCGGGGACACAACGCGTCGAGGTGATCGGGATGTCCTGCTACTCCTCGCGCGACCTCCTGAACTGGACGAACGAGGGCGTGGTGCTGCCGGCGGTGAAGGACGATCCGGGCTGCGACCTGCATCCCGGCCGGGTCGTGGAGCGGCCGAAGGTGATCCACAACACGCGCACCGGCAAGTTTGTGATGTGGATGCACATCGACGATATCAATTACCAGTATGCCCGCGCCGGCGTGGCGATCGCCGACCGGCCCCAGGGCCCCTTCACCTATCTCGAATCGGTGCGGCCCTGCGGGGCCGACAGCCGCGACCTGACGGTGTTCCAGGACGACGACGGCGCCGCCTACCTGGTGACCGGCGTCCTGTGGCACAGCGCCATCCAGATTGTCCGCCTGAGCGACGACTACCTCCGGCCCGACGGCGCGTCCGTGCGCGTCCTGCAACGCCCGGGGCCGCCCGCCGGCCGCGAATCTCCGGCCGTATTCAAGCGGCGCGGCCGCTACTACCTGGTCAGCTCGGGGACGACCGGCTGGGACCCCAACGTCGCGGAATATGCCGTGGCCGACCGGATGCTCGGGGAGTGGACCACCCGCGGGAATCCCTGCGCCGGCCCGGACGCGGAGATCACCTTCCACGCCCAGAACACCCACGTCCTGCCCGTCGCCGGCCGCGACGACGCCTTCATCGTCATGTTCGATCGCTGGAACCCGAACAACTTGCAGGATTCCCGTTACGTCTGGCTGCCGGCGGAATTCTCCAGGGAGGGGGACTTGCGAATCCCCTGGCGCGACTCGTGGAACATGGACATCTTCGGAGGCTGACCGCATGGACTCTCATGGTCCGATGAAAACCTATTGGGGCGAATTGCACACGCATACCTTCTGCTGCGACGGCCGGTGGGGCACGATCGAGGAGGCCGCCGCCATCGCGCGGACGCACCTCGATTTCTGGGCCCCCGCCGAACACCACAATCACGAGATCTTCGATTGGGAACGGTGCTGCCGCGTTACGGCTGGGGCCAACGATCCGGGGCGTTTCGTGGCGCTCCCCGGTTTCGAGGTCGGCACGATCAACGGCGATTTCAACGCCTACTTTCAGGAAGAGGGAGCGCCGGCCTACCGCAGCGACGACCTCCTGGCGTTCTTCGAGATCGTCCGCCGCCAGGGCGGCATTGTCATCCCGCACCACACCGGTTACAAGGTGGGTTGCCGGGGCATGCAGTGGGACCGTTTCTTTCAACAGGACATCACGCCGCTGCTGGAAATCTTCTCCATGCACGGAGCCTCGGAGCGTGACGAGGGGCCTTACCCGCTGGACCTGGGCTGGATGGGGCCGCGCGAGAGTGGAGGCTGTGCCCTGGCCGGCCTGCAAAAGGGGCACCGCTTCGGGTTTATCGCCAGTTGCGACGGACACAATGGCTACCCCGGCGCCTATGGCATGGGGCTGACTGGCATCAAAGCCGCCGAACTGACCCGCCCGGGGGTCTTTTCCGCCCTGCGCGAACGCCGCACCTGGGCGGTGACCGGCGACCGGATCGACATCGTGGATTTCCAGGTCAATGGCCGTCCGCTGGGCGCCGAGGTGCCGGCCGGGCCGGTGGAGGTGCGTTTCGAGATCGAAGGGCTCGACACGCTCGACACGGTGGACGTGATCAGGAACGGACAGATCGTCCGCCGCTTCGGCGCCTGGGAAGAGCGCCGGCCGGCATCCGGACGCTATGTGGCGCGGGTCTCCTGCGGCTGGGGAGCGCCGTACCAGAAGACGGCGTGGCAGGGCCGGATTGAAGTCCGCGATGGAACCCTGCGCCGCATCTCGCCGATCCTCGGGCCGCCGGCTCCGGATCATTACACGGTGGCGGGGAACCGCATTGACTTTTCGCTGCTCACGGCCGGCTACAGTGCCGACTGGTGGTCGAACCGTTACCGCTGCGGCGGCGAGTGCGGTTTCGCCATGGTGCTTGAGGGCGACCCGGCCACCCGGCTCGATCTCGACGTCAACGGCCTGCGGTTGGGACGGCGGCTCGGGGAACTGCTGCAGGAAAGCCAGATTCATTTCCTGCCGAACGCGGAAGGCCAGCAGAGTTCGGCCAAACTCAAATTGGACAAGGTCATCCCGGAATGCGGCTTTCGCATGCGCAGGGAATTCCGGGAAGATCTCGCCCCCGGCGATTTCTTGTACCTTCGCATCCGGCAGGAGAACGGTCAAATGGCGTGGACCAGCCCGGTGTTCGGTAGCTGACATCTGAAAAAAGGTTTCCTTCCGGGTTTAGAGTGGGTACCCCAATAGTTTGTGGTCCAAGAAGTCGAAATCGGGTAAGTGGGGTCGGTTAAGGGTATCCGAGTAAGGGGGTCGGTTAAGCGTGCGCATAAGCGGGTCGGTTAAGGGTGGAAAGTGGGTGTCGTGGCGATGACAGAGCCATTTGGCCATGAGAAGTTGATCGTCTACCAGAAGGGCATGCGCTTCGCGGTTCTCCGCGGCGCGCTGCTGGAGCGGCTGCTTCGGCGAGTGGCGGCATGCGATCATCTGGACCGTGGTGCGGAGAGCATTCTGCTCAACATTGCTCACGCCAGCAGCACATGGTCTGCGACTGAGCGGATCGTGTATCTGGGCCATGCCAACGGTTCCGCGCTGGAATGCGCGGCCTGCCTGGATGTGTTGGTCGCCAAGAATTTGCTGGGTGAGGAGGACGTCTACCCCGGCAAGAGCCTGCTGGCCGAGATCGTCTGCATGCTTATCACGATGCGCAAGACGGCTTCCAACAGGGTTCGAGAAGACCACGCGGGCTACCGGACGCGACAGGGGCGATTGTTCGATCATGAGGATCTGGACGTTTATCAAACCGCCCTTCAGGTTGTCGCCTGGCTGGAAACGTTTTGGTCTGTGGCTTCCTGCAGCG
>VGWJ01000056.1 GCA_016873635.1 Lentisphaerota bacterium
CCGAAATCCTCTCCGCCCTCGTGACGCGCCCGCACGCGGCCCTGCGCGTCATGGCCACACCGGCCAAGACGGCCTTTGTGAACGCGTTGCTGGCCCCCGCCGGCTATCTGAGCCTGCTCGCGCCCGGGGGGCTCCTGCCGGCCGCGCCCGTGTTGCTGCAGCGTCTGCTGTCGGGGCGGGCCAGCGAGGCGAGCATCGCCTACCACTACCAGGCGGAGTTCATTCCCTTCATCTTCGTCGCGGCCGTGCACGGCGCGGCGCGGCTGTTCGGCGCCGCGGGCGCAAAAAGCCCCGCAGGAGAACCCCTTCCCGCCTCTTTTCGTTCCGGCGTCACGCGCCGCGGGCGCCTTCTCCTGGGCGCCTTGCTGGCGCTGTTCCCGCCGGTCGGGCTGTGGGCGACGCGCGTCCCGCAACAGCTCGTTGCCGCGATCGGCGGCGGGGATCGCGACCCGTTCATCACGGACGTCAAACGCGGGATCGTCCGGAGCGTGCCGCCGGAGGCGCGGGTCGTCGCAACCTTCGCTTTTCTTCCCCGGCTCGCGAACCGGCGCGAGCTGCACTCGCTGCACCACGTCTACACGGGCAGGCATACCCTGTCGGACGTTCCCTACCCCGCGCCGGACGCGGACGTCCTGATCATGGATACGCACGACCCCCTGACGTTTTCCGCCGGCGGCTTCTACGCGCCGGATAACTACCGCAACCTGCGGGCGCTGCTGGCGCGGCCGGGCTGGAAGCCGGTCCGGCACGTGGAAGGGCTGCTGGTGTTCCGCCGCGGCGGCGCCGGCGGAGCCGAGGTGCGCTTGGTCGAGATCGCCGGCGGGCAATGCGGCGGGGACGTGGCACAGGACGCCGCGGAACCGTTGCGCCTGACCGGCTTCGAGCTGGGGCCGCCCGACAAGGAGGGAGTCGCGGACCTGACGCTGTGCTGGCGGTGGTCCCCGGGCGCGCGGCCGCGGGATTGCGGCGCCGAACTGCAAATCAACGCCGGCAATCACGCGCTCTACCGCGGCGTCGTCTATCCCGGCAGCCGGATCCGGCCGCCGCAGAGCTGGCCCGAGGGGGTCTCGGTGCGCGACGCGCACCGCGTGCGGGTCAGCCCCGCGCCGGCGGAAGGCGCGCGCGCGAGCATCAGGGTCCGCCTTGTTCCCGCGGATTCCCCGGCCGCCCGCGGCGGCCGGCATTCCGGGCCGCGCGGCGGCCCGTGAAGCAGCCCGCGCTTCAGCGTCAACTCGCGTTCATGCGCATGTCGCCGTCGCAGACGATGCCCTGTTCCGCGGCCTTGTCCATGATCCGCCGGACGAACTCCAGGGCCATGGAGACGATCTCATCGGGGTGCAGCGCGAGCATCACGTTCACGTACCAGTACCAGCCCACCTTGGTGAGCGCGTAGCTGTCCCCCGTGTCGGCGACAAGTCCGCGGTCAACCAGTTCCGCGAGGCGCGGCATGAGGTACGGCTCGAGCCGGGCGGCGTCGATCTTCGCCTTGGGCAGATAGCCGTTGTAGGGCAGGAACATGATCGGCGAGCGGCCCGCGGCGACGGCGGGCGAAACGGCCGCGGCCATGACCTCGTCCGCGCCCGCGTTCCACTGCTCGACGTACCTCTCGCGCAGCGGCTCGTTGGTGCTGATATAGCGGTACGTGTAGGAGTGCGATCCGCTTCCGAGGCCGACGGAGACGTCGTCGTGCAGCCCGTTCAGGATCGACGAGTAGAGGTAGTGCTCCGGCCCGGAGACCACGCGGCCCGGAACCAGGGCGGCCCCGCGGATGTAGCTGTGCCCGTTGCAGGGCCGGTAACCGGCGAGCTGCAGGTAGTCGTCGGCCAGGATGCGCATGGCGAACTTGTCGGCCGCCCGCACGGGCCGCATTCCGCGCTCGGCGTAGCGCTTGTGCAGGACGGGCTGGATGCGGAGGTTGTTGATCGGGAAGACGTTGATGTTCCGGATGCCGAGTCCCGCCGCCGCGCGCAGATCGTCGAGCAATTCCTGCATGCCCTGCCCGTGCAG
Organism: Lentisphaerota bacterium; assembly: GCA_016873635.1. Classification (GTDB taxonomy): domain Bacteria; phylum Verrucomicrobiota; class Kiritimatiellia; order UBA8416; family VGWJ01; genus VGWJ01. The sequence continues at coordinate 2,008 of VGWJ01000056.1, forward strand.
GCCGTAGAGCATGTCGACGCCCACCGCGTCGGTGACGGTCCGCATGAGGTCCAGGGCGCGCCGGATCTCGTCCGGCGAGGGCGTCAGGTTGAAAAGCTCGCGGTACGCCGGGTTGAACGTCTGCACCCCGCAGGTGATGCGCGTCACGCCGATGCGCCGCAGCGCCTCCATTTTTTCCGGCGTGGTGCTCTTGACTTCGCACTCGAACGAAAACTCCTCGAGCCGGTCGAGGTCGAATCCTTCCCGCAGGGCCTCGTTGATGCGCTCGAGGTGCGCGGGGGTCAGCAGCGACGGCGTGCCCCCGCCGAAGTTGACCGCGCGGAAGTCGATGTTCTCGCCCGCCAGCGCCCGCGCTTTGGTCCGGATCTCGCGGATCAGCGCGTCGACATAGCGGTCCAGCGTTTCCGCGTTCTCGTAGCGGCCGCGCACGAAGGGGCAGAAGGTGCAGATCGTTTCGCAGAACGGAATGTGGACGTAGAGCGCCCCGCGCCGCGGGATGCCTGCCCGGAAGAACTCGCGCAGGCTTACCGGCGCCAGGTCTCTCCGCTCCGGCGGATAGTACTCGCGCGGTATGGGGTAGTACCAGTTGTAGATCGGAAAATGGATGTCGAACTTGATCAGCGGATCGTCGAGCAGCTTCATGGCAGCGGTCCTCCGGCCGCCGAAACTGTCACAGGCGCGCCGGAAGGGTCAAGCGGAATGGGAAGCTATCTCCCCCACCGCAAGGCGCCTAACACGTTGCAGTAGCGGTCGGTCCAGGGGCGGGGCAGGCGCGCGCGCGGGTCGGGACGGCGCCAGCCCAGCTCGGACGCGAGGCGTTCGATCACGGCGCCGTCGCGCGACAGCGCGGCCCAGTAGGTGGCCTCCGCGTCGGGGTGCACGTCGCCCGCGTTGGTCTGGAAGAGGACGGACACCCCGGCGGCGGCGGCGTTGGCCGCGACGACCGGCTCCAGGTCGAGGGCCTTGTTGGAGATGTGCACGAGCAGGAGTCCGTCCGCGCCGAGAACGCGCAGGCACTCCCCCAGCGCCTCGACCGTCAGCAGGTGTACGGGAATGGAGCCGCTGTTGAAGGCGTCGATGATGAGGAGGTCGAAACGGCCGTCCGGCTGCGATTGGAGGCCGACGCGGCCGTCGCCGAAGACGAACGACAGCGCCGCGCCGCGCCGTTCGGCGATATTCAGGTATGTGAAATGGCGGCGCGCCAGCGGCAGGTTGTCGGGGTCGAGCTCAAAGACCGTGAACGTTTGTCCGCGGCCCGCGTAAGCGGCGAGCGCGCCCGTGCCCAGGCCGATCATGCCGATATCGCGGCGCCCGAAGGCGTCCGACCGCAGAACGCCGGCCGCGGGCGTCGTCGGGTGGAAATAGGCAAGCGGGGTATCGCGCTCGGGGCCGGCGAGATACTGGCGGCCGTGCTGGGTCGTTCCGTGCTGCAGGTAGCGCAGGCCGTCCTTGTCGAAAACGCGGTAGACGCCATAGAAGTTCCGGAGCCGGGCCACGGTGTGCACGCCGGAGGCGATGTCTTCCGTGCGCGTCAGGGCCAGCGTAGCCGCGGCCAGGGTCAGGACCGTCGCTGCCCGTGACCGCGCGGCGGCCCGGAGGATCAGGGCCAGCGGCAGGCCGCTGACCAGCAGCACAAGCCGCGGTTCGGCGCGTCCGCCCGCCAGGGTCGCGCACAGCCACGGCAGCAGCGTGAGCGACGCGGCGGCGACCAGCGCGGGCAGCGGAAGGAATGCCGGATGCCGGATGCCGGATGCCGATTGCGCGGCGCCGTGCCCGCTTCCGCCCCCCCCCGGCCCCGCGCCGCGCGATCCGCGATCGGCGACCGGCAATCGGAACTGCATGGCGCCGCACGCGAGGAGCAGCGACAGCGGATATTCGACAAGCGAACTGCTGACGGGCGGAATCATCCAGCCCACCAGCGCGCTGCCCGCCAGACCGCCCGCCGCGATGGCCACGTAGTAGGCCGTCAGTCGTTCGTCGAGGGCGGGGCGCAGGCGGACGAGGCCGGCGACGCAATTCATGCACACCACGAAAAGCACGGCCAGGTGCAGGCTCACGGACACGGCGACGGGCGGCGCGAGGCGGAGCTGGCTTGTGAGGTAAAGCAGGATGCCGAGGGGTACGACCCATCCCAGGCCCGCCGCCACCCAGCGCGGAAACCATGCCTGCCGCTTGAAACCGAGCACGAACGCGCCGAGGTAGACGCTGAGCGGCAGCACCCACAGGAAGGGGGCGGAGGCGATATCGAACGTGAGCACGTTGGTCACGGCCAGGAGCACGGCGCTGGCGGCGGCGCTGAGGAGGAAGCAGACAGCGAACGTGGAGCGCGGAACGCGGAGCGCGGAGCGCGATGCCTGCTCCGGGACCTGCCCGCTCTTGCCTTCCGCGTTCCGCGCTCCCCGTTCCGCGCTCGAATGCTTCCGCGGCCGGCAGAACGCGTGCAGGAGCGCCAGCAGCGCATAGCCTCCCCACCACGCGTAGCCCTGCGCGCGCAGATCGAGCAGCGGTTCCACGATCAAAGGGTACGTAAGCAGCGCCAGCATGGACCCCAGGTTCGATGCGCTGTAGAGAACGTACGGGTTGCGGGCCTGCGGCAGATCCGAGACGGCCAGCCATCTCTGCAGGACGAGGCTGGTCGTGGAGAGCGCAAAGAAAGGCAGTCCCACCGCGGCCAGAAGCAGGCGCAGCACGGCGGGAGTCAGCGCGCCGGAAGGCGTGGCGCCCGCGGCGACGGCGTCGAACCGGAACGGGAAACACAGCACGGGCGCGGCCAGAAGCAGCCAGTGCCATAGCGCGTAGCGCTTGACGCCCAGCCGGCGCTGCGCCGCGTGAGCGTACAGATAGCCCAGCAGCAACGCCGCCTGGAAGAACACCATGCAGACGCCCCAGACCAGGTAGCTGCCGCCGAAAAGCGGCAGCAGCCCCTTGGCGGCCATGGGTTGAACCTGGAAAAGGAGGAAGGCGCTCAGGAAAACGGCGCCGTAGTATGCGGCGAGGCGTGTCATGCCGGTGGTGAGAGTGTGCGGGTATGTAGGTGTGTGAGTATTTCCGCCCCCCGTGCCCTCCGCCTGCCGCGGACTCAGATCTTCAGGATCCGGTTCTCCTCCATGTCCGATCCCTCGGGGGCCCCGAGATACTGCATGGTCTGATACTCGCGGACGGCGTTGAGCTTGTGGAGTATCGCGCCCAGGGAACGGGCCGCGGAGATGCTGGCCGTCACCAGATCCACGGTGGCCGGATCGGTTTCGGCCAGTCTCTTCTGGATGATGCCCAGGTTGGCGAGAAGCACGGTGGCCGGCTGGCCCAGGTGATGGCACGCGGCGCCGAGGCTTTCGAGCATGACGCGCTGCCGCTCGCTCTCGCGTTCGGCTGACTCGGCGCGCTTGCGGTCGTTGATGTTCACGAGCGAGAGCACGATGCCTACCGGCTCGCCGTCCGAGTTGCGGTTGCAGGCGGCGGATACCTGCACGTGAAATTCGCCGCCGTCGTTCCGCCGGGCCACGCATTCGCCCATCCAGGCATGGTCGGTATCCCGCACCGCGGCGACCATGGCGTCGGAGACGGCGCGGTCGGCGAACAGGATGTGCACGTCCGCGCCCAGCATGTCGTCCGGCCGGGCGTAGCCCCACATGGCGGCGACCGCGGGGTTGACGTATTCCAGCAGCGCCTCGTCGTTGGCCACCGCGATGCCGTTGCCGGCGTTCTGGATGGCGTTGTGCTCGGTGCGCAGCATTTCCTCCGCCTGCCGGCGGACCGTGATGTCGCGCACGAAAAACCCCAGCCGCACCTCTCCCAGGCGCAGCTTGTTTACGGCGATCTCGGACGGGAAGTATGTGCCGTCCTTGCGGACGCAATGGGCCTGGATCAGTGTGAAACGCTCCTCTTCCAGGTTTTCCCAGAGGGTCCGGATCAGGGATTCGTCCGAGCCGGAGATGACGTCGAAGATCGTCAGGTCGCGCATCTCGTCGCGGGTGTAGCGCAGGAATTCGATGGCGCGGGCGTTGGCGTCCATGATGTGCCCGCTCAGGTCGGTAATGAGGGCGCCGTCGTAGACGCTCTGGAAAAGCTCCTCGTAGCGGGAGCTTTCCTCGCCCGCGCCCGCCGGTTCCTTCCGCTGCGCCGGCGCCGCCGGCTTGGCCACGACGACGCGTCTTTTCGTTCCCGAGACGGGCTGTTTCGGCGCGTCAGGGATCAGATCGATCCGCATCGTGCGGGAGAATCTGTCGCGGTCCGGCAAGTCCCACCCCCACCCTCTCGTCCTCTACTTCTGCCAGGCCGAAATCCCGATAAGGTCACTGCCGCCTTCGGAATCCGGGTACTTGACGACGGTTCGCTCGTACACCACTACATCCGAATTGCCTCCCTTGTCGACATTTCGCTTAATCACGAGCTGTCCCCTGACGGTTCCGTTTGCCGTTTGACTGTAGTCGCCCGTTGCCGTGTAGATCAACCCCCTGGTTGTGCCGCTGGACGTATAGACGATATTCCCATAGGCGCTGGCAAGCGCAATTCCGTACTCGCCGGCCGTGATATCGGCTTGTCCGCTTATATGCATGTTGCCGTTGGCGATGATCGTGCCGTTGAAGACGCTGTGGGATGAGATATGCACGGTGCCGGTGGCGTACAGGACGCCGCCGTTCGGCGTGTACGAACCGCCGCTCATGGAGAAATTGCCCTTGACCTCGCCGTGCTGGTTGGCCCAGTTGAAGAAGTCCGTGAGATGCATATCCTGGGCGTCCGGGATGGACTGCTCCGGCACCGGCCCCACGGTCTTGGTCCCCGTGACCGTCACTTTGCCCGCCTTGTAGGTCAGTATCGGGGCCTCCACGCTCCCGTTGACGGTAATGTTGTTTCCGATGGCGATTTCCGTCGAGGAATCGATGTCCAGGCCCATCCCGCAGTTCCCGCGGATGTCCAGCTTCTTATTGGAGTGCAGTTTCGCGGTTCCGTTGGAGCTGGTGATGCTGCCGCATCCCCGGAAATAGAACGTCCCCTCGCAGAGAATCGCGTAGTTCGGCATTTCGATTTCGCCGCCGCCCCCGCCCCCGCCGTAGTTCCTGGCGTCGACAATCACCGTCTCCACCGCGCGGCCGCACATGCCGGTGCTGATGATGAGGGAGACATCGTCGTTGACGTTCGAAATCCTGACGTCATACGCGCCATCGAAAAAGGGCGTGTAGGGGAAGGCAAGCGCGTTGGTGCGGGCGCTGAAGTTCGTCGCCAGCACGCTGTACGCCTGACTCGCTCCGGCCTCGGCGTGAGCGATGGCCTTGGCGCGTTCCACCAGCTTGTGGGCCATGAAAGCCCGCTGCATGCTCGATGCCACGACCGTTCCCATCACGATGCTGGCGATGATGATGACGACCAGCACCGCGAAAACCGCCGAACCGTCGCGTCTCCCGCGCATTCCCGTGTTTCTCATGGCACTGCTCCTTCGAGGCGGCGGGCGCCGACCGGACGTCCGCCTGTCCTCTTTCCTTTCGCGTCGCGCGCCCGGCGCCTACTTGCCGGAATTGCGCGGCGTCACTTCCGCGACCAGCGACGAAGTGAGAGTCTGATCGCCCCTGTAGCCCAGGGCCTGGTCGAATATCTCCAGATAGACCGTCAGGGCCCGCGTCAGCTCCATGCCGTCGATCGTCAACTTGAACTTGCCGTAATTGGGCCCCTTCGTGAACACGCCCCCGATATCCATTACGCGGGTTTCCCCGGCCCAGCGGACCGTCACGTCTTTGAGCTTGGGCGTCTCCAGCCCGTACGCGTCACTGAGGAGCAGGGCGCCGAACTGCACGTACGGCCGCGCGCCGGGACTGATCGCGCCCGGAGCCGTCATCGGACCGAACCATGCGCCCGCACCGGACATGTCTTCACTGTTGCCCGTGCGCACGTACATCCGCACGTCCGTTCCGCTCGGTTTGACGGCGTTCCAGCTCATGTCCGAATACACGGGCGCATCGAGCGCCGTGTTGAAAACACCCGAGAGATAGAATGCGTCGGCGGGATAGGTCGTGGCGAGCATTTCCACGCCCGGAACGCGGTTGGTCGCCAGAACGGCGGCGTTCGTGCTCCACGTGGCGCTCTGGCACACGGCGGCGTCGGGGGCGGCGGAACGTGGGATGACATAGGCGCCGACGGCGGACGGGGCCGTGACTTCAAGCCATTCCCGCGCGTTGCCGGATGTGCCGTCGTCCCGCACGCGGTAGGTGACGAGGTAACTCTTCGTCTCGTCGATCGCGAAAGCCGCCGGATCCGTCCACTTGAAAGTGCCGGCCGGAATCGCCGCCGCGCCGGCGCCACTGAAGAGCAGGCGGGTGAACGTGCCGGCTTTGGCGTCAGGCGAGTTGGTGTCGCTGCTGGCGCATTCCGCGATGAAGGCGTCTTCGATCTTCAGGGAGTCCGACACCGCCCCGCACGAGCGGAAGCCCACCGTGCAGTATCGCCCGTCGTACTGCAGCCATCCGCCGTCCGGCATCTCCCCTCCGCGGACAATCACCCGCACCGCGCAGCCGCGGTATACATCCGGAACGCAGGGCACGCCGTTGCTGCCGCCCGTCTGCGCCGACGCGGTCCAGTTCGTGCCCCGGCCCTCGATCTGCACCACGAAGTCGTTGGGGGTAAGAGTCTGATCGAACACGACCGTCGTATTGCTGTGCGTTCCACCCTCGTTGAAATTCGTTTCTTCCCACCGGTCGTTCTCGAGCGTCAATGTGAAGAAATTATTGTTGGTTACCGCAAAGAAACGCAGATGATAGTTGCCGCTCCATGAGCCCTGCATATACGTCCTGGCCGCGCTCGCTCCCGACTCGGCCGCCACCGGCAATTGCCATTCCCCTTCCCGCCGGCCGTGCAAAGGCGGCGTCCCGGAGACGTACGAGGAGGGCGACATGAAGAGGTAGTCCACGCCGACGCGGAAACCCGTGCTGCTCGGATTCCGGCCGACCACCGTGAACGTGAAGCTGTGTGATCCGCCGGTCAGGGGAAAGCTGCCGAGACGGTGGTAGAAGGGAAAAGGATCGCCGCCGTCGTAGCCGTCGAACGTGCCGGCGTCTCCCGGCGAGCTGACGCTCCACTTGAAAAGATTCGCGAACACGACGCGGGTGTCGGCGTTGGCGCCGTTATGCGTGCCCGCGCCGTTCCCGTTCGCAACCACGTGGTCGAGCTGCTCCTGGCGTTCGGTCGGCGACAAATCGCTGCGCGGATCGAAAACCGTCATGCGCAACTCGTTCGGCACTCCGCTCCAGACATGGTAAATGACCTGCCTGTCCCATATGATCGAGCCGTTTGCATCCACCTCGACCGCGCCGTCGTCGTCGTCGTCGCGCGCCATCGGGAAGCTCAGTGCCGTATAAGGGCCGTTCCCGGCCGGGTAGTAGGTTATTTCGTCGATACTGGACAGTCGCAGATGTTGCTTCAGGCTCTCCATGGCCGTCTGGACCTCGATGTCGAGCTCGGCCTGCACCGTGCTGAGGCGCGTGCTGCGCACAACGTAGACGAAGCCGGCGAGCGCCACGGTCAGGGCGATCACCAGTATGGACGAGGCCACGGTGACTTCCGTGAGCGTGAATCCCGATTGCCGATTTCCTGTTCTTGCCATGGCTACCGCGCCAAATCGCGCGCCACGTAGGTGTTGTTGCTCTCGGCTTCGCCCGAGAACGCGAGCGTCCGCCTGTTCCGTATGTCCACGATCACGGACATGCGAACAAGATTCGTGCTGACCGTGGCAACCAGAGTGCTGCGGCGGAAGTTGCCGTTCCCGGAGTACGATCCGTCCTCATTCACGTCGCGCGGAACACTCTCCCTGAAATCGCCGATCCGCTCGAAGTCGTAAGCGCGGGCCAGCTCGATGCGGTTCTTGGCGATGTTGATGGCCGTGTAATGATCGCGCGCCTTGTTGCTCAGTTCGCGACCGGTGAGGACAAGCGACGTAAGTCCGGCGACGCAAATGCCGAAAACCAGCAGCGCCACGACCGTCTCAACCAGTGTCATGCCGGCGCGCAGAGAACGTTTTCTCGCCGGTCCGCCGGCTATCGGCCGTTCGCAATACACATCCCACCTCCCATTGCCCTGCTCGCACACCAGGATTCCAGCACGTTTCATGCCTTCTCCCACCCCCTGGCCACACATGCAGTTACAAGGCTCCTGGATCGCCGATTCTCACCGCTGCGAAATTTCCGTGTCATTCATGACATACGTGTGCACGGCGGGTGGAACCAAGTGAACGTTTTCGGCATGCCGCAACTCCGGCCACCGAACCGCGGCGCGCCCCCGCTGTCCCCGCTTGACGCACGCGACGCCCCCTTGATAGCATGAAAGTGACGTGTGTCAAGCGCGGTGGTGGTATGTTTCGTGCTTTGCGATGCAGACCCCATGAAAACGACCGGAGACAGCACCTTCAGCCCCTTGCGAAAGGCCGGCCGCGCCGGATTCACGCTCATCGAGTTGATGATCGTTATCGTGTGTATCGGCCTGCTGACTTCGATTGCCGTGCCCGTGTACAGCAAGGCGCGCAACTCGTCGCGCATCAGGCAGGCCGAGGCGGACCTTCAGATCATATCGGCGGGCATTCTTCAGCTTGCCTATGACACCGGCCTTTGGCCCGGACGCCTGGCGCGCAACTCGACCCACAACCCCGAACTGTGGGATCTGTCCGTCGCCCGGGCCGGGCTTATCGCCACGGACGGTTTGTTCCCGAACTGGCAGGGCCCCTACGTCCCTTCCATTCCGCGGGACCCCTGGGGCGCGGCCTACTTCTTCGACCCGGACTATACGGCGGGATCTCGCGTGCGCGTCGTCGTCGGCTCTTTCGGCCCCAACGGGAACGGGCGGAATATCTACGATTCCGACAATATCTTTGTGCTTTTGGACAGGTGATTTTTTGCTCTTGTCCGCCGGCCGGGTTTCGCTACTATCCCGCCAACAGAGGGACTACGGGGACGATGTTCAAGCTGAAGCAGATCGGCGAACTGGTGCGCCGCACGCCGGTTGATGTGGTCGGCATTGACCTCGGTTCTTCGGGCGTCAAGGTCGTTCGCGCGCGCAAGACGGACGAAGGCCCCGTCGTCGTCGGCACGGGCGTGTTTCCCCGGCCATCCGCCGACGGGGGCGCCGACGCGCGCGTCGCGCCTATCGCGCTTACGTCCAGGTTGCGCTCGCGCTACGCCTCGCTTGCCGTTTCCGGCGCGCGCGCGTCCGTGAAACTCCTCTCTTTTCACGGGGCGTTCGACTCGTCCGGCGCGGAGAAGATCGCCGAGGCCCTGGCGATTGCCAAGCCCGACGAATACAGAATCGGCTACCAGGTTCTTGCCGAGAGCCGCGCCGAAACCCGCATCCTGGCCGTCGGCCTTCCGGAGGAAGACGCGCAGGCGGCGCTCGCTCTCGTTCCGGCCGGCGTGCCGGCGCCGTTTTCGATCGAAGTCTCCGGGCTGGCCGCCCTGACCGCCTTCGTCAAGGCCCAGGAACGCATGGGACGGACGGCGGCCACGGGACTGCTCGACTTCGGCGCGGCGTCAACCACGCTGGCCCTGTTCAGCGCCGGCGCCCTGGCGTTCGTGCGCCGTTTCGACACCGGAACGGATCCCATTCTCGCCCGCATCCGCGACAGCCTCGGCGTCGATGACGAAACGGCGCGCGGCATTATCGCCGACGGCGCCTTTGACGTCTCGCAGTCGGTCGCGGAAGTGATGGACGAGATAACCAAGCAGCTTGTCGTCTCGCGCGACTTCGTGGAACGCCGCGAGAACTGTCACGTCGGCAGCCTGTTTGTCTCCGGAAACAAGTCCGTGCTGCAGCACGCCGTCGGCGACATGGCGTCCGCCGTCGGGGTTGAAGTGTCTTTCTGGGACCCGTTTGAAGGCCTGAAGATCGCCGACGGCGCGATGTCGCCGGAGATGACGGATCAGAAATGGCGCCTCTCCGCCGCGCTTGGCGCCTGCCTGGCGACCCTGGAGGGATGATGAATCTGCGCGTTGACCTTATTCTCGAGTCCGAACAGCGCAGCGGAAGCGTCCTGAGCCCCAAGTCGCTGATGCGCATAGGCAGCGTGGTCGGCCCCGTCGCCCTGGCCTTTCTCGTGGCCGCCTTTGTGTTCCAGCTGTGGCTGCTGGGAGGGAAGCTCTCCTCGCTCGAAGGGCAGTGGGCTGCCCTGGAGCCGCGCGCAAAGAAGGCCGACGAGCTCAGGGCGCAGCTCGCGGCCAGCCGCAAGATTCTCGGCGAGATCGAGGGTTGGCGCAAGGCGCACATGGACTGGCACGCGGAGCTTCAGGGCCTGATAGATATTGTGCCGGAGAACATCCAGTTGAAGCAGATGCGCATCAGCCAGGCTTTCGAGGTCTCAGCCAAGAAGGTGCCGGCGCGCGCCTTCGTTGCCGTGGTGGACGGCCGCGCCGTCGGCGACGGCGCCGAGGATGCCGTGCGGACGCTGCGCATGCGTCTCACGTCCGAGATGCCGTTCGCCACGAACGTCGCCCCGGACGGCGTGTCGGTCGTCGCGTACGGCGCTGACCCCACCCCCGGAGCGGGGAAGAACGATCGCGTGTTCAGCGTACAGTGCCGCTACAGGCCGAGGGAGTTCCGTGTTGAAGCTGCCGGAAAGTAGGAGCGATCGCATCAAGGTTCTGGCCTTCATCGGCCTGGGAACCCTGGGAATCCTCTATGCCGCCATGGAATTCGGCATCAGGCCGGCGCTCGGGCTGCGCAACAGTCGCAGGGACCGGATCGCCGAACTGACCGCGCAAATCGCGACCGCGGAGAGCAAGGCGGACCAGGTCAAGGTCCTGAGGGTTCAGAACAGGGCGGCCCTGGGCGAGATTCTGGATATCTCGGAACGCTACGTGCTGCGGCGCCGCCTGGGCAACCTGCAGCTTGAGGCGTCGGAAATCCTTGACGGTTTGGCCGCCGACGCCGGCGTCCAGACACGGCCGCTGCGCGAGCTGGGCGTGACCGAAATCCCGCTGGCCGCCGACAAGCGCAAACGGGGCGCCAACGGGGCGGGTCCCGCGCCGAGCACCTTCAAGATATACGCGGCGCAGGTCGACGTGGTCGGCGGCCTTCACGACACCGTTCGCCTGTTGCGCGCGCTGGAAACCGCCAACCCCTACCTCTGCGTTACGGCCATTTCCATCGAGTCGCAGCCGGCCTCGCCCGCCGTCCACAAGATCGCGCTGGAAATGCAGTGGCCGATCTGGTCGGACCCGGCCGCGATGGACGAACTCGCCGTTCAACTGGAAGCCCTGCAGGAGACCGGGGCTGCGGCATCCGCGGCCGAAACCGCGGAGAAAGCCGCACACGTGGCGTCCGCTCCGCCGCCGGTCCCGGAAGCGACGCCGGCCGGCGGCGCGGAAGATGCGGAGGCGTCCGCGGATGCGGCGGAGACGGACATGTCCGCCGACAACCAGGGAATGAGCGATGAATAGGCCCCTCCTCAGGTCACGCGACGGTTTGAACGCCCTCCACCGCGCGCTGTTCGGATTGCCGCGCGTTGGTCTCGATCCCCGGCGGCCGGCATGCGCGGTTCGCCGGGCGTTTCCCGGCGCGGCGGCGGCCCTCCTGTGCCTCTCCGTGTGCGCCCCGGCGCAGGATTCTCCGTTTGCCGGCCTGGAGGAACAGCGCGATGCCTCCCCAGGGGCCGCGGAACAGGCCGTCCCGGCCGCCGAAGAGCCCGTCGCCGGAAGCGCTCCCGCCGCGGAACCCGAGGCGGAAGCGCCGACCGGCAACGGCCCGCCGCCGGGCGCTGCCGCTCACGGTTCCCGCGATCCTTTCTGGCCCGTCGGATGGTCGCCCCCGGTCTTCGGCCCGCCGAAGGCCGAGACGCCTATGCGAAAAACCAGCTTGATTAAATGGGACGAAGCGGCGAAACAGTTGAGGGTGACGGGCGTGTTTCGGAAGGGGGACAAGCACCTGGCGGTGGTGAAGGGCGTGGGGGTTGTCGAAACGGGCGACGTCGTGGCCGTGCAGTACGGAGACCTGACCTATCGATGGGTGGTCAAGTCCATTGACGCGCGCGGCATCGTGCCGGCAAGACTCGATGTTTTTCCGACGAACCAGCCGCGTTAGCGGCGAGGACGCATGAACCGCGAAAGGCTCGATCGCGAGGGCAACGGGATTCCTTCGCGCGCCACGCATCGTTCGCGGCGGAAGATTCCGGCGAGGCCGGCAGAAAACGGGAGGTGCCAATGAAAGCCGCATTCCGGGCGCATCGAATGGCCGTGCTGATCGCAACGCTTGTCCTGGCAGGGGGCGGCCTGCTGTACGTCGCCTGCGAGAAGGAGGAAGAGGACGAAATCGACAGGTTCTTCAGCCAGAACCCGTATCGCTCCCGCAGCCACGACGCCGGCGACGAGACGGAAGCCCTGACCATGGATCCCGAGAACGCCACGGTCACGTTTCTCGGCGAGGAAATCCATTTCCGCGTGGAAGGCGGGGAAGAGCCGTTCGACTGGAGCGTCGCCGACGATGGCGCCGGCAACGTGGACGAGCAAGGCGAACGGGATGCCATCTACAAGGCCGACACGCTGGATCCCAACACGGTTGTCGCCGTCGACCGGGACGGCAAAACGGCCGTCGGCAAGATCAACCAGACCACGGCGCCGCTCCAGATCATACCTTCCGGGACGCAAACCATTCTAGCCGGCGATACCGTCAACTATGAGGCCACCGGCGGGTCCGCCCCCTACGACTGGAGTCAGTTCAGGCCCAGCTTCGCCACGCTTACCATGGGCGGGGCCGACAACGAGGAGCTTCAGTATGACTCGAACGTCGGCCAGACCGGAACGAACATTGTCGTCGTCACCGACAGAGTAGGAGATTCGGCGCAGGTGTCGGTCATACAGGAGTGAGCGCCGGAAAGCGCCGCGCCTCTGCGCCGGCGTAGGCGGCGCCCTCTCGCAATGGAGGGGTAGATGAAGAAGACAACCGGATTCTTTCCGCTCGCCGTTCTGGCGGCTCTCGTATTGATTGGCGTCGCCGGGGCCCGCGCGCGGAACGAGGCATCCGCGGTCGTCCCCGTCGCTGCCCCGGAGGAGGCGGCTGTCGCCGCTCCCGGCGGCGCGGCTCCCGCCGCGCCGACGCTGGAGGAGACCGCCGCCCCCGCCGCCGAACGGAGCGAGGAGATACTGGTGCCCGTGGAGGGCGGCCCGGAAGACGTGGACGCGGCCGTCGGCGGGAAGATGGCGGGGGAAGAAGGCAGGCCGGGGAAGGAGCTCATAAGCATCGCCCTGGACGATGTTCCGCTGGAAGACGTGGTGCGCATGTTCACGCGCATCACCGACGCGAATATCATCGCCGTGGCCAGCAACCTGGAAGGTTCCGTAACGGTCAACCTGACCGACGTCGAATGGCAGCCCGCACTGCGTTCCATCCTGGAAATGCACAACCTTTCCCTGGTCGAGCGCACCCCCGGCTCGGGCGTGTACAGCGTGGTGCCCAGGCCGGCGGACGCGCCCGAGCCCATGATCGTGGAGACGGTTTTCCTGCGTTACGCGACCGTGAGCGACGTGGCCCCCGTGCTGCGCGGCATGCTGGTGACCAACGGCATGGTGTCGGTTTTTCCGTCGCGCAACGCGATGGTGATCAAGACGACCGAACGCAACCTGGGCGAGATGAAGCAGATCATCGCCGAACTGGACATGCCGGCCAAGCAGGTCTGCATCGAGACCAAGTTTATGGAGCTCAACGACATGGCCAGCGAGAAGCTGGGCCTGCGCTGGGATTCGCTTGACCAGTTCGGCGCCCAGATCGGGCTGGGCCCGTTCACGCGCAAGGAGGACACCACCTCCACGCGCGACAAGCAGAACACCCTCCGGCGCTGGGACCGCCGCCAGAGCGTGGACACGCTGGATGAGCGCTATGACATGGACAACGTGGAATACGAGGAATCCACCACGACGTACGTGGAGGGGCCGCCCGGCACGTACGTTCCGCAAACGGTCCAGACGCCCGCGCGCACGGTGACGGATACGATCGACACCGGCGAGGAGCGCGAGTCGGAGATCGTCAATACGTTCGCCACGGCCATCGCCGAGCAGCAGGCCGCCATTCTCACACTCGACAGTTTCAACCTCGTGCTCAGCGCCCTGAAGCGCATGGATGGCGTCACGATCGTATCCAATCCCAAGATCATCGTGGAAAGCGGTTCGACCAACGCCTCGTTCTCCGTGGGCGAGCGCGAGCCGATCATCCGCAAGGACATCCAGCGCGGCACGCAGGACAGCCCCGGCGATATCGTGACCGCGCAGCTCGATACGCAGATCAATACCGACCGCATCAAGCAGGGCTACCTGGCCACGGGCATCGATCTGCGCGTCTTTCCCGTGGTCAAGACCGACGACATGATCGAAGCCGATATCCGCCCCTCCCTGAAACGCAAGACCGGCGACAAGGAGGTGGAGGGCAACACCTGGCCGATTATCTCGGTGAAGGAAATCCATACGAAGTTCACGTTGCGCAGCGGGCAGACCGTGGCTATCGGGGGACTCACGGATACGCAGGACGGCAAACGATCGGCGAAGGTGCCGCTGCTGGGCGACATACCCCTCGTCGGCAAGTATATTTTCTCACACCTCGACGACTCGGTGCGCCAGGTGGAGACGATCATCTTCGTGACCCTTTCGCTTGCGGATCCCGCGGGATTGCGGCGCGATACCGGCATCCCGGGCGACGCCGAACTCGTACACAAGCAGTTGCTCGAAACCGAGGCCCGCAAGCAGAAGTTTCAGGCTCAGATGGAGGCGCTCCGCGAGGTGGGCAACGCGGAGAAGGAGGACAAGGCCGATCGCGCCAAGTCGCGGCTTCTGCGCAGAAGGAAGTGATCCGATGAGGTTGCTTCCGAGAGAGGCGTGGGCCTACGCCGTTCTTCTGGTCATCCTGTGCGCCATCGGCGCTCTGGCGGCCTGGCAGACGATCGCCTTCGCCGAGGACCATATCTACCCCCGGGACCAGATTCCGATCGTGGCTTTCCTGGTCTGGGCCCTCACCCTGGGATTCATGCTCATCGCCGGCGCGTTCGGCCTGTGGGCCTCGCGTTTCGCGGCCGAGGCCGAGAGCCGCCGCCGCGTGGCGCGGTTTGTCGATTCCATGGACTACCTGAGCGACGGCCTGCTCGTTCTCGACCGCCGCGCCAGGATCACGGGCGCCAATCCCGCCGCCGAAAAGCTTGCCGTATCCGGTTCCGGGAAGCCCCGCATGCTGCGCGAGGCGTTCCCCTGCCTGTCCGATGACGATGTGCGCGCGCTCGTCGACCGCCGCGCGACCAACGAGCTTGAGCGCTTCGCCGGCTACGGTGACGCGCCGTTGACGCTGCGTTTCCGCGCCTATCCGACCGAAGACGTCACCCTCCTGCTTATCAGCGACGTCAGCGCCATGATGGCCCGCCGCACGCACAGCCGTCAAGTCGCCCGCCTCCAGCTCATCGGGCACATTGCGCGCGGCGTGGCGCGCGATTTCAACAATCTTCTGTGCGGCATATCGGGCCACGCCTCCCTGCTCGGCCGCCTGCGCCCCGGATCCCCCGAGATGAACGACTCGATCGCCGCCATCTCGCGCGGGGCCGACAAGGGCATCGCCCTGGCCGGACATCTTCTGGAGCTGTCGCGCTCGCGGTTCACCGGCATGCCGGCCGAGCTCGTGGAGCAGAATGTCCGGTTGGCCGTCGAAACCATCCGCTACGGCCTGGTCCCGGAATGGAACGTCGAGTACGCCGTCGACGAGGGACTCCCGGCGGTCGCGCTGTCCCGCATGCAGATGGAGCAGGTAATTGTCAACCTCGGCCTGCTGGCCGCGGACGCGCTGCGCGAACCCGGCAGGCTGCGCGTCGAAATCCGCCGCGCGCCGTCCGAGGGCCCGCTCGCCGCGTATGCCGCCCTGGCGCTGGTGTCGGCGAGCGGCGCGCGGCCGCCCGTGTCCGGGGCCGGCCAAACGGCCAAACGTCCGGAAGACGATTCCGGCGTGATCGAGTCCGTGATCGCCTCCCTGATCGAGGAAGCGGGAGGCACGCTGGAGTGCCTGACCGCCGAGGACGGGTCCCCGATCTATCGCATCGCCCTGCCCCGCGGCGTCCGGCTTCCGGACGACGAGGAAAACAAGGAGCTTGCGGACGAGCTGAAGGCGTGCTTTTCGGGATGGTCGGTGCTGATCGCGGCGCCCGCGAAGACGTACGCGGAACTCGACGGCAGCCTCTATGAAGCCGGGGCGCGAGCCTTCCGCGTCGACAACGTCATGGAAGCCCTGGCGCGCGTGGAGGAGATGCACGGCCTGGATGCCATGGTGCTCGACGGCCGCCTGCTTGGCCTGCAGTCACGCGCTCTGCTCAAGGCCATTCTCAAGCTCAGGCCGGAAGCCGCGGTGGTCGTGCTCTCGGACGAGGCCCCGACGACGGTCGCCTCGCTGCAGGGCGAAGTGGTCGTGGAGTCTCCCGCGGCCGCGCCCGCCCGCATCATGGCGGCGCTTGTGGAATCCAAGTCGCTGGCGGCGAAGCGGCGCGCTTAGTCCTCAGTCGTGTCGCCGTGGCAAGGAATCGTCGGACGGCACGGAGGCCGTCCCTCCGGGGTTACCCCCCCTACCAGCGCGTTGTCGATCAGCCGCGCCGGTCCGACGCGCACGGCCAACGCGAACAGCGTGGGCCGCTCGACGCGCGCCACCGGGGCGAGGGTTTCCCAGTCAACGGCCGCGACATACTCGATCGTCACCGGCGGTTCTCCCTTCGCGATCGATTCCCGCATGCGGCCCAGGATGGCCGCCGTGTCCCTCTCGCCCGCCGCGTGGAGCTTCGCGGCCAGCCGCAGCGAACGGCTGAGGCACGCGGCCCGCTTGCGCTCGGCCGGGCCGAGATAAGCGTTGCGCGAGCTCATGGCCAGCCCGTCGGGCTCGCGCACGGTGGGCGCGATTACGACGCGCACGGGAAAATCAAGGTCGCGGACCATCCGCTGCACAAGCCGCGCCTGCTGCGCGTCCTTCTGCCCGAAGACCGCCACGTCCGGCTGCACGATGTTGAAAAGCTTCGCCACAACCGTGAGCACGCCGCGGAAATGTCCGGGACGGAAAGCGCCGCACAGTCCGGCGGAAAGGGCCGTCTCCTCAACGGCCACGCTGCGGTCCGGCGCGTACATCTCCGCCACGGCCGGCATGAACAGGCAGTCCACACCCTCGCCGCGGCACAGCGCGAGGTCCCGCGCGGCATCGGAAGGATACCGCGTGTAGTCCTCGTCCGGTCCGAACTGGGCGGGATTGACAAAGATGCTGGCGGCGACAAAATCCGCGGCCTGCCGCGCGATTCGCAGCAGGGAGCAATGCCCCGCGTGCAGCGCGCCCATCGTGGGCACGAACCCGATGCGCTTTCCGTCCCGCCGCGCCCCGGCGCTGACGCCGCGCATCGCGGCCACCGTCCCGACGATCTTCATTCCTCGAGTCGGCTCCTGACGGCTTCAACCAGCTCGTCGTTCCCGACAGGCTTCGGCAGCAGGTGATGACGGCGGCTCTGCGCCACCACCCGGCGTATCGCCTCCGGGGGCGCATATCCGGAACAGAACACGACCGCCGGCATCTCCCAGTTGCGCTCGCGGCAGAGGTTCTCGATCGCCACGAAAGCCTGCCGCCCGTCCATCACCGGCATCCTGAGGTCCATGAGCAGCAGGGCATGATGAAAAGAACTGAAGGCTCTCACGGCCTCGGCCCCGTCCGTTGCCGTGTCAATCGTCACGTCCGGAATTTCCGAGAGAATGATCACGCGGAACACGTCAAGCAGCATGCGTTCGTCGTCCACGAGCAGCACGCGCCGGCGGCGGCAGGGGGCGAGAGCCGGCGCGGGCCCTCCGGCGCCCGCCCCCGCTTCCCGGAAACCGGCGTCGGTCGCGCTCAACTCCGCCTCCCACATGGCCTACACCCCCGGGAAGCTTACTCAGACTTGGTCTTCGGCAGGCCCGTGGCCCGGTCGCCTTTCTTCCACTTGCCGCGCGACCGGAGAAGGTCGACGCGCTCAAAGCGCTTCAGAACGTTGCGCTTCTCCGCGATCCGGCTGGCGGCCTTCAGACTGGAGTGCTGGGACATTCTTTCGCTCCGCACGGCCACGTGCCCGGCGCAAACCGCGCCCCGATACCCGGCCGCGGGCCGCTTTGCGGTCGGTACCACCGAAGACGGCGGCAGATGGTGCCACAAAACCGCGCGAAGTCAAACCCGTATTCCCGCGTTGATTCGGCTTGATTAGACTGGACAGGGCGCTCCCGTCTGTGGGAATGTCAGCCGCCATGCCGGCGCCCCGCCATTTCATTGAACTTCAACGCCCCCTGGCGGTTTTCGACATCGAGTCCACGGGCACCAGCCCGCGCGCCGACCGCATCGTGGAGATGGCCTTGGTCATGCTGCTTCCCGACGGCGCCTCCGCCACCCACGTGTACCGCTTCTGCCCCTGCATTCCGATTCCGCCCGAAGCCACACGCGTGCACGGCATAACCGACGCCGACGTCGCCGGCTGTCCGACCTTCGCCGAGCGCGCCGCCGAAATCGCCGCGCTTCTGCGGGACGCGGACATCGGCGGCTACAACGTCTTGCGCTTTGACATCCCCATGCTCATGGAGGAGTTCCGGCGGGCAGGCGTTGCCTTCGACCTCGAAGGGCGCCGGATCGTCGACGCGCAGCGCATCTATCACCGCCGCGAGCCGCGCGATCTCAGCGCGGCGCTGCGGTTCTACTGCGGCGACGACCACGCGGACGCGCACGGCGCCCTCGGCGACGCCCTGGCCACGGTGCGGGTGCTCGACGGCCAGTTCGCCCGGTACCCCGATCTCCCCCGGGACATCAACGAACTGCACGCCTACTGCAATCCGCGCAACCCGGAATGGGCCGACGGCACCGGCAAGCTCAAGTGGCGCGACGGCGAGATCGTTCTGAACTTCGGCCAGCGCAAGGGAACACCGCTGCGCGAGCTGATCGCGAAAGACCCGCGCTACGTGCGTTGGATGCTGGCCAGCGACTTCCCGGCCGACACGCGCGACATCATCAGCGAGGCCATCGAAGGCCGCTGGCCGCCGCGGCAGGAGAGCCAGAGCCCGGAGTAGAGGCGGCCCGCGCAAGCCCGGGATTCGCCTTTCAGGTTTCGTTTCCCCTGTAGACCCGCTCCACCTTGTCGGCGATGTCCCGGTAGCCGATGTCGACCTGGTAAATCTGCTTGTAGTAGGAGGCGGCCTCCGCGCGGTTGCCCGTCGCTTCGGCTATGCTCCCCAGTTCGTATATGATCTCCTTCTTCGTCTCGTCCATCACGGCCAGTTCCGATGCGGCCCGCTTGAGC
>VGWJ01000057.1 GCA_016873635.1 Lentisphaerota bacterium
GTTGCGTGCGTTGCACCAAATTGGTGAAGGTCAGGCAGGCGACCTGATCAAACGTAAACAGCTTGTACAAAGCAACTTCAACAAGAACAGTTCGGCCGCGAAGCGGCTGAACTGCTCTCTATAGGCTCACCGCGAAACTGACGGGTTTCGTTCGTTTGCGGCTTCAGCGCATAGCTGAGAAGGCGTGAAAGAACCGCGGACGGCGGGGCCGCCGTCCCTCCCGATGCCGAATTCAAAGGAGCGTTCTCTACATGGAGGTTGTCTGCTCTGTCACGGACGCATGCCCTTGAGCAGGAGAAGCGCCAGCAGAAACACGCAGAAGAGCATGCTTATGGCGCCGGACGGCGGAACGCTCTTCAACGCCGTCCAGACGGTTGACGGCGCGCGCGACTCGACACGGGCCACGGGAGTCGGCTTCGGGCGCGGCTCGCGGTTGGTTATCAGGAACGCGGACACAATGGCATCCCCCGCGTCACGCGGAACGCCGGCGCCCCATTCCGGCTCCAGCCCGCGTTCTTCCAGACGCTCGCCCGGGACGTCCGTCGAATAGACCGTCGACAAGTCAAGCGTCGCCTGTGCGGGCGGCTCCTCCGGCTTCGCCTCGCCCTCGCCGACTTCCCAGAGGTTGGTGATTGTCTCCGGCTCCGCGGGCGGCGACGAAGCGTCCAGCACCGTCCCCGCGCGCGTCGTCAGAGGCAGGGCGGATGACAGGAAGAGAAGGAGAAACAGCAATGCGCGGGGCGGCGCCGGGCGTGAATGCCGTCCGACCGTGTTCGGTTTCGCGGGACAGGCTGAAGCCCGTGCCGCGGGCGACCCAAGGCCCGCGCTTGGCGCGCCGGCGTCGCCCCGCTCCGCCGGCAACTTCAACGAGACGGCGCGTGATTCCATCTGCCTTCCGCTCCTGGACCGCGGACCGTCACGGCGAGTCGAGGAAGTTCTCGCCGGCCCGGACGACGTCTTCCAGGACGCGCTGCAGGCGTCGCTGGTCCAGGCAGCTCTTGCCCTGCAGATAGGTGATCGTCTGCCGGCAGGCGCGCACGCATTGCGAAAGCTGCTGTCGCGCTTCGCGCAAGCGCGCATGGCCGTCGCCGCCGTGCTCGCGCGAACCCGTTGCCGTCACGCCCGCGTGTCCGTCCATAGCCGCATCTCTTGCCGCCCAGAGAAGCATGCCGCCGCCCCGGCGTCAAGGCGGCAATGGCAGGCGTGTGGCGAGCAAACCTGGCGCCGGCGTCTCGCCGGCATGCCGAGATGAACGAGGCTCGCGGGCCACCCGTCCCCGTTTGCCGGCGGAAACACCTTACCGCATCTCCGCGAGCAGATCGCGCTGGTAGAGCTGGCGCACCATCTCCACGTCCAGCGCGTGGCCCGCCTTGTACGACACGATCGTTCCCGCGAAGCGGCCGCGGTCGATCAGCGCCACGGCCGCCAGCAGGTCCAGCGTGGCCCGATGCCAGACCGCTTCCAGCGGTTTGCCTTTGTGCGGCAGGCGCGGCTCGTTGAAGTAGCGGCGCGGCCCGGCGATGAGGATGTTGCGCGTCGTGTAGCCCAGGTTGCGCACGTCCGCGAAGATCTTGCCCACCGTGCGGGAGTAGATCATCTTGCCCAGGGTGGTATTGGTGCGCGCGAAGGCGCCGTGCCGGAAAGTATCCGGCGTGACGTCGAAGACGATGCGCTGCCGGCCGATGGCCGAGCGGAAGTCGACGGCGCAGTCGATGCGCAGGCGGCGGCTTCCGTCTTCGGCCGGAAGGAAAGTCAGGAAGCTGCCCTTGCGGCCGCCGACCGTCGCCGGTTCCTTCACGGTGAACGTCTGCGCCGCCCCGCCCGTCGGGACCATGCCCACGCGCTCAACGCCCTCGACCATCTCCAGGCTGCTGCGCTCGAACAGGGGCGGATCCCCGGATTCGAGGCTCACCACGGCGTTGTCCAGCGTCATGCCCGTCTTCAGCGCGATGATGTGCTCGACCATGCGCATGTAGTTGTGCGGCGAGCCGCTGCACAGCACGATGTTGCGGGCCGTGGTCCACACGTTGTTCACCGACACGCCGATCGGCATGGACTCGGGCAGATCCCGCCGCCGGAACCACCATCCGCTTTCGCGGCTCGGCCGCAGCACGAGGGTGCGCTGGGCGCGCCCGAAGAAGGTGCCCGGCCCCGTGAACGCCACGCGATCCCTGAGCGTCGTGGCGGCGGGCGGCGGCGGCGCGTATGCGCCGGCGCAATCCTGGTCCACGGGTTGTTCGGCCCAGCGGGCGTAGGACTGCGCCACCGCGGTCTCGTCGCCCGAAAGAACGGTGCCCCACGGTTTCGCGCTCATGTGCGAGGAACGGTATACGGTCAGGCCGCGCCCGTCGAGACTTTGCTGCGAACACGGGGCTTGAAATCCGGCGCTGTTGCTGCTTCAGTATCTTTCCGCGCGCCGCATGGCGCCGCCGCGGACAACAACCGGACATGTCACGAGTGCACGAGAGTCTGCGGGCCGAGCCCGTTCCCTCCGGACGGGCGCCGCCGCACGAAGACGGCGGACGCCGTCCGGAAGCGCCCGAGCCGGCGGCGGCGGCCGCTTCGGCTGCTCCGCCTCCGCCTTCCCCCGCCGCCGCGCGCGGGCCGGGCCTGCTGCGCGAGGCCGGAATACGGAAGGCCACGGAGGAAAGCGAGCGCGGCGCGGCCGAAAGCCTGAAGGCGTTCAACGGGACGCCCGCCGCCGGGGCCGCGGCGCGGCGCGACGTGCGTCACACGGCCCAGCTCTTGCGCGAGGGCATCGCGCGGCTGGAGGCCGAGAACCGCGAACTCCGCGCCCACGCCCGCGAGCTTGAGCGGGATCTGGCCGAAGAAAGGCGCTTCGGCGAAGAGTTGACCCGCCAGCTCAAGGAAGCGCAGCTCAGGTAGCGGTGCACGCAGGGGGGCTCGCCCTCTCCCAGGCCCGTCCCGCCGGTCACCCTCCGCGGCCGAAGTCCGGGTTGGCCTTGCGAAACGCGTATTCGCGCTCGATGTCTTCCATCATCATGTCGTACATGTCCGTGCCCGGCATGACGACCCGGTTCTCGATGGGCTCGCCGGCCGCGATCCGGAAGACGTCCTCCAGGTAGCTCTTGGCGTCCAGCCCCTGCAGGCGCGGATCCAGGTAGTGGCCGTAGAGGTGCAGCGAATCGTTGATGTCGATATAGCTGCCCCGCTCCACCGGAACCCCGAGCCTGTCCGCCAGCTTGCGGCGCACTTCCTCGTGCATGCCTTCCGTGACGCCGTAGACGTTCGACGGCACGGCCTTGAGGTGGTCGCGCGAACGCCAGTGGCCGTTGATGTCGAGGCGGTAGCCGGCGCCTTCCGCCCGCGGCCGCAGGCGGAACCAGAAGCGCTGCAGGCAGGGCGAGTGGTAGCTGTCCCACTTGAAAGGGCCCATCTGCCGGTCGTTGTGGTCCCAGCGCGGATCCCAGGTGATGCACTGCGCCGAACGGCTTGTGGGCTCGGCGGCCAGGTTGGCCACCACCGAATCGAGCTGGTTGATCGTGCGCAGGTCGCCGTGGAAGTCGAAGTAGGGGTAGGCGCGCAGGCGCTGGCTGTAGGTATAGTTCCAGCGCTCGTCGCCCTTGACGGCGTCGAACTCGCCGCGCTTCAGCAGCCCGGCCACGGTCGCGGGCGAGATCATCCAGCCGTCCTTCACGCCTTCGATCTCGGCGCGGTAGTCGCCAAATCCCATCCACCCGCCCAGGTAGTGCTTGTGAAAGCGCGGTTCGCCGAAGGGCTCCACGATATGCATCATGACGGTCGCTTCGAGGCTGGGGAAGCTGGCGAACTCGCCGGACTTGCGGCGCGGATCGTAGTGGGTGTGAATCTCCCGGCCGATCGCCATGAGGGCCATGGCCGTGTCTTCCCACACTTCCGGCAGCGTGCGCCGGACGACGTGGATCGACGGGTGGCTGTCGGGCGAGGGATCCGCGAAGGAGATCCGGCCCCGGCGCCGCTGCTCAAACGTGTATTCGCGGGCCACGCGCCGCGCCTCTTCAAACGTGCCTTCCGGCCCCTTCTCGTCCAGCATCCCGTCCACAACGCTCATGCGTCCTCCGACTTGTGATTCTGATGCTCCCCGGTCGACCCGAAACCGCCCGCGCCGCGCGAAGTTCCGCCCAGCTCCGACGCTTCCGCGACTTCCACGCGCAGCACGGGCGCCACGACCATCTGGGCGATGCGCATTCCGCGCTCGACCCGGAAGGTTTCCGCGCCGTGGTTGATGAGAATCACGCCGACCTCGCCCCGGTAGCCGGCGTCTATGGTGCCCGGCGTGTTGAGCACCGTGACGCCGTGTTTCAGCGCCAGTCCGCTGCGCGGTCGCACCTGCGCCTCCGTGCCCGGCGGCAGTTCGATGGCGATGCCCGTCCGCACCAGGCGCGAGGCGCCGGGCGCCAGCTCCGCGTTCTCGGCGGCAAGCAGATCAAGGCCCGCGTCGCCGGGGTGCGCGTAGCGCGGCAGCTCGGCGCCGGCGTCAAGCCGGCGGACTTTCAGAAGCGCGGGTTCGGGGATCATCTGGTTGTCGGTTTTCGGTTTTCGGTTGTCGGTTTGGGCCGCGGCAACGGCCAGGCTTACGCCGGGCACGGAATATCCGATATTCGGCGGGGAATGTCCAATGACGATGTTGCGATTTACGTCGCCGGCCGGTCAAAAACGCCGTCCATCGCGGCGCGCAGCGTCGGCTCGGTCAGCGGCTTGCGCAGGAACTCGGCGCCGGCCGGATACTCCGGCGCCAGATCCTCCCAGGCATGGGTGCTGGTCAGGATCACGCGCGCGGCGCCCGCGGCGCGTATCCCGTCGAACGCCTCGCGCGCGCTGCAGGCGGGCACGGCCGTGTCCAGCAGCACGGCGGCAATTTCCGCGGCGCTGCCGCGGTAGACTTCCAGCGCGGCGTAGCCGCCCGACGAAGCCATGACGGCGTAACCCATGTGCGCAAGCTGCTTGGTCGTTTCCATGCGCACCGACTTGTCGTCGTCGGCCACCAGCACCGTGCCGCGCGTGCGCCACGCCGCGGCGTCAGCCTCCGACGGCGACCGCGCGAAAAGTCTTCCCGACGCGGGAAGAAGGACCGTGAAAGTGGTGCCCGCGCCCGGCCGGCTCTCGACCCGCAGCCCCCCCGGTGACGCCTGATGATACCCGCCACCGATGCCAGTCCCAGGCCGCGCCCCTTGCTCTTGGTGGTGAAGAACGGATCGAAGATGCGCGCCATGGTGGCCTCGTCCATGCCGCATCCGGTGTCGGCCACACGCAGGAACACGTAGCGGCCCGGCGCGATCTCGTCGCCGGGATTCAGGGCCGCAAGGGCCTCCTTGGCGCAGAACGCCACCCCCGCGGTCACCGCGATCCGGCCGCCGTTCTCGCCGAGCGCGTCGCCGGCGTTCGTGATCAGGTTCATGATCACCTGGTGCAGTTGCGCGCGGTTGCCGCTCACGGGCGGCAGCCCCCGCGGCAGGTCGAACTTGAGTACGGCCCTGCGCGGCAGGGCCACCTCCAGCAGGCGGCCGATGTCCAGCACCGTTGCCGCCAGGTCGAGGTCCGCGAAGTCGGATCGCCCGCCGCCGGCGTAGACCTGCAGTTCGCGGCACAGAACATCGGCATGCGCCACGGCCTGCCCGATGCGGTCCAGGGCACGGGTCACGTTCTCGCCGCCGGCCTCCGCGGTCGCGGAGACGACGTGCCGGCGGATCTCCGCGAGTTGCGCGTTGAATTCCCGGGCCAGCCGGCCCGCCAGCGCGCCCAGGCTTTCCGTGCGCTGGTGGCGCCGCACGCGCGCGTCCACCTGCCGCTGTTCGTGCTCGGCGCTGATCCGCTCGGATATATCGCGCAGGACAAGCACGGCGCCCGGACGGTGGGTAAGAAGCGAGGTGATGATCTCGAGCGGAACGGTCGCGCCGTCCTTGGACCGGCCCGTCGCGGTGCCGACGTGAAAGCCCTGTTTGTCCATGGCCCGCCGCACTTCGCCCGGTTGCGTCGGGTCGCCGCGGCGGTCGGCGTAAAGCAAGTCCGTACGCTGCCCGATCACTTCCGCCGGCTCGTAGCCGAAGAGGCGGCGCACCGAGTCGTTGCAGCGTCGGATGCGGCGGTCGGCGTCAATGACCAGCAGCGTGTCGGGGCTGATGCTGCACACCACGTCTTCGAGCCGTCCCATCTGAACCGCCGCGGCGCGCCAGCGCCGGACAAAGAGCCACGTCAGGGCCGCCGCCCAGAAGACCACCAGGCCGACGATCAGCTCGGCCAGCGGCAAACGCATGCGGCTCATGACGGAGGCCGCCAGCGCTCCGCTGTAGAGCACGGTCAGGTGCAGCAGCAAGAGCGCGGCGACGATCAGCATGAGCAGGGAGCGGGCGCTTCCGCTTATGCCTTCCGCCTCTGTGCCTGGCGTCTGCATGGCGTTGCGGACGGCGGGATCTGACGTCAGACCGACACCCTGTTGCGCCCCGCGTTCTTGGCCTTGTAGAGCGCGGCGTCCGCCCGCGCGATCAGATCGCGCGGACGCTCGCCGGTCACATATTCGGCGATGCCGACGCTGATCGTCAGCCGGCCGGACCGGCCGTTCTGCCCCGCGTCGAACTCGAACCCTTCCACGGCGGAGCGCACGCGCCCCGCGATCCCCATGGCATCGGCCAGCGTCGTCTCGGGCAGAAGCATGAGAAACTCCTCGCCCCCGAAACGGGCGCACACATCCTGCCGCCGCACGCTGCGACCGAGCACTTCGGCGATGCGCTTGAGCGCTTCGTCCCCGGCCACGTGCCCGAACGTGTCGTTGAAAACCTTGAAGCGATCGATGTCCGCCATCGCCAGACACAGAGGCAGTCCGAACTTCACGGCGCGTTCAAGCTCGACCTCCAAAATGTGGTCGGCCTGCTTGCGGTTGTACAACCCCGTCAGCCCGTCATTCACGGCCAGTTCCAGGAGCTTGTCGTTGGCCTCGCGGAGCTGACTGGCGTAGCGGTCGACGTCATCCAGCCGGTGCCGCATTTCCCCGATCATGTCGGCGAGGTAGGCGGAGAGCTTCTGCGCTTCGTCGCCTTCGGGAAGGACGTAGGTCGCGCCGCGCACTTTCTGGAGGAACCGCTCGGCGTCGTGCGTCGCGGCTGCGATCGGCTTGACGCTGCGGTTCATCAGCGCAAGAGCGGCCACGGCCATGAGCGCCGAGGCCGGGATGCCGATCGCGATGGTCGTGCGCGTGAACAGGGCGCCAAGCGCGTCCCCCACGCCCTGATCCATAAGCCGCACCACCAGATACAGCAGGAACCCGACCGGCAGAAGGTACATCAGCAGAAAAGCCAGAACCAACCTGCGCCGCAAGCCCTGCGTCTTCAGCCATGCCGTCATGCCGCGCGCATGCCCTTTCCACTAAAGTACACCCCCAGCACGACCCCTGATCAACGCTTCGCCCCAGTGTACGGAAGCCCCTGCCGCGGCGCAAGCGCGAACCGCTGGCGCCGGCAGACCGCGCTTGCCCGCCGGGGCGCGCTCTGCTAACTTGCCCCAGTCGGCGTTCGGCGTTCCGAGCGCGAGGAGGACAGGCCCCGCATGGCAGCCAAACGCAATGCCGCCGCGCCGGAGATCGAGATCGTGCGCGAGGCCGCGCCCGCCGGGACGCCTCCGCCGGAATCCGCGCCGGACGACGGCAAGATCGTGCTGGCGCGGCGCGTCCTGCCCCCCCGCCTGCCCATCGTGCCGCTTCCCGTGCGGCCGCTGTTTCCCAGGATGACCGTGCCCATCGTCGTCGACCAGGAGCCGCTCAAGCGCATGATCGCCGATATCGCGTCGTCCAAGCCCGCCGTGTTGGGGCTGGTGCTCGCCCGCGAACGGTCGGAAGCGGAGCAGGAGAACCCCGTGCGGTCCGCGGATCTCTACGACGTGGGCGTGGCGGCCGAGCTGGCGCAGGCCGCCCAGGCCGGCCCCGGCGGCCCGATCCAGGTTTTGCTCAGCGCGCTGGAACGGTTCCGCATCCGCGGCATAGTGCGCGAGGAGCCGCATATCGTGGCTGAAGTCGACTACATGATCGAGACCGAGATGGCCGACAACATGGAACTCAAAGCCTACTCGCTGTCGGTCGTGAAGAGCATCAAGGAACTGATCCAGCTCAATCCGCTGCACAAGGAAGAGCTCAGCCTCTTCATGTCGCGCTCTTCGCTGGCCGACCCCGGCCGGCTGGCCGACTTCGCGGCGGCGCTGACCACCGCCGGCGGCAAGGAGCTGCAGGAGATCCTGGAAACGGCGAGCATCCGCGCCCGCCTGCGCAAGGTGCTCTTCCTGCTCAAGAAGGAAATCGACGTTTCCCGCCTGCAGGCCAAGATCAGCAGACAGATCGAGGAGAAGCTCACCCGGCAGCAGAGGGACTTCTTCCTGCGCGAGCAGCTCAAGGCGATCAAGAAAGAGCTGGGCCTGAGCAAGGAGACCAAGGAAGCCGAGATCGAACGCTTCGAAGCAAGACTCAAGAAGCTCACGCTTACGCCGGAGGCGCAGGAACGGGTCAACGAGGAGATCGAGAAGCTGCGCCTGATCGAGCCGGTCTCGCCGGAATTCAACGTCAGCCGCAACTACCTGGACTGGCTGACGATCCTGCCCTGGGGCGTCTTCACGAAGGACAGCTACGACGTCAAGCGCGCCCGCCGCATCCTCGACCGCGATCATTTCGGCCTGGAAGACGTCAAGGACCGCATCCTGGAGTTCCTGTCGGTGGGCATCCTCAAGGGCAACATCGCGGGAACCATCCTGTGCTTCGTGGGC
Organism: Lentisphaerota bacterium; assembly: GCA_016873635.1. Lineage (GTDB taxonomy): Bacteria > Verrucomicrobiota > Kiritimatiellia > UBA8416 > VGWJ01 > VGWJ01. Next base: position 8,743 of record VGWJ01000057.1, read on the forward strand.
CCGCCCGGCGTGGGCAAGACTTCCATCGGCCAGTCCATCGCGCGCAGCATCGGCCGCAATTTCTACCGCTTCTCGGTGGGCGGCATCCGCGACGAGGCGGAGATCAAGGGCCACCGCCGCACCTACATCGGGGCCCTGCCCGGCAAGTTCATCCAGGCCATGCGGGTCTGCAAGAGCGCCAACCCCGTGATCATGCTCGACGAGATCGACAAGATCGGCGCCAGCTACCAGGGGGACCCCGCCTCGGCCCTGCTGGAGGTCCTGGATCCCGAGCAGAACCGCGACTTCCTGGACCACTACCTTGACGTGCGCTTCGACCTCTCCAACGTGTTTTTCATCTGCACGGGCAACCAGATCGACACGATTCCCCGGCCGCTGCTCGACCGCATGGAGACCATCAAGCTCGCCGGCTACGTGCAGGAGGAGAAGCTCCAGATCGCGAAACGCTACCTGATTCCCAAACAACTGCAGGCGCACGGCGTGAACAAGGGACGGATCACGATCACCGCCCGCGCGCTGCGGGAAATCATCGACGGCTACGCCCGCGAGCCCGGCGTGCGCGGCCTTGAAAACCACGTCAAGAAGATCGTGCGCAAGACCGTGAAACGCATCGTCGAAGGCGCCGCCGACGGCGCGCGGATCGACGCCGCCGACGTGGCCGAGCTGCTGGGCAAACGCCTCTTTACGGACGAGGCGCTTTACAAACGCCCCCGGCCGGGCGTGGTCACGGGCCTGGCCTGGACCAGCCTCGGCGGCGAGGCGCTCTACGTCGAAGCCACGGGCGTGAACACCGGCAAGCCGGGCTTCAAGCAGACGGGCCAGCTCGGCAACGTAATGGTCGAGTCCTCGGAGATCGCCTACACCTACGTGCGGTCGCTGCTGGACGGCGACCCGCGGACGCGGCACTACTTCCGCCGGAACTTCGTGCATCTGCACGTGCCCGCGGGCGCCACGCCCAAGGACGGTCCTTCGGCGGGCATCACCATGGCCTCGGCCCTTTATTCGCTGGCCACCGGCAAAGCCGTCCGCAAGGGCCTGGCCATGACCGGCGAGCTGACGCTCACCGGCCGGGTCATGCCCGTGGGCGGAATCAAGGAAAAGACCATCGCCGCCCGCCGCGCCAAGCTCCGCCGGCTGGTCCTGCCCGAAGAAAACCGCAAGGATTTCGAGGAGCTGCCCGCCCACATCCGCAGAGGCCTGCGCGTGGACTACGTCCGCGCCTTCCCGGAAGTGGTGGAAACGTGTTTCGGGCGCGCCGGCGCCGACGCTTCCTGACAGCGCCGCCCCTGGGTCTTCGCCGCGCGACCGGCCGTTCGTTTCCTTCGACGGTCTCAACGTTCCGGTTACCGCGCGGCATGGAACATGCTACCATGCACGGTGAACCGGCGGGACATGTCGCAGCACGGCCCGGCTCCATGGAAAAGCGCAGTCACAAGGCTTTGCGAATCGCCGCCGCCCTGGCCCTGAGCGGCGCGCCGGCACGAATCTGTCCGGCCGCGGTGTATCACGTCTATCCCGGCGGCCCCACGAACATCCAGGCCTGCGCCGCCCTGCTCCAGCCCGGCGACACCTGCGTCGTGCACGCCGGCGTCTACGGCGAGCGCGTGACCACGGCCGGCGGCGGCACCAACGGAGCGCCGGTCACGTTCCGGTCCGAGGGCCACGTCGCGATGCGCGGCTTCCGCGTCAACCACCCCCGCGTCAGGATTCTCGGGTTTGCGATCACCGGCCACGCCAGTCCGTACGGCGCCTTCGTCGAATTCGGGCCTAACGGCTCGTACGGCGAACTCAGCGGCGCAACCGTGGGCGACGGCATCGGCATCAGCCTTCCGGACGTCGAGTTTCACGACAACGGCCCCGCCAACGACACGATCACCTCCGCGACGGGCGATTTTCTCGCCGCGGGCTTCACCACCGGCGTCACCTTCTCCGTCACCGGCGACCCGGCGCTGCTGAACGACGCGAATCTGCAGGTCAAGGCCGTCACCGCCAACGCGATCACCGTGGCCGACGGCCAGTCCCTGGTCGACGAAGGCCCCACGAACGCCTACCTCCGCGTGCTGGTAAAGGGGGTTCTCTTCGACGACAACGGCCCGGCGCCCACGAACGCGGCCACGGCCTGCCTCATCGTCAGCAACACCTTCCGCAACATCCACTACACCGGCCTGGACGTCTTCGGCTCCGGACACGTCATTGCCCACAACGACATCTCCGGCCTGAACGGCTACGACGCGTTTCGCGTGTTCGGCGCGGGCCACCGCATCGCCCGCAACGTGGTCCGCGACTGCCCCACCGCCGCCGGCAACCGCAACCATCCCGACTTCGTTCAGACCTTCGGCGACAACGGCCACGCCTCGTACAACATCACGGTCGAACAGAATGTCGTGCTCGATTTCGACGGGCAGATGGGCATGCTCACCCACGACGGGCATCCGGACATCCGCGACTGGACCATCCGCAGCAACGTCTTCGCGCGCGTGGCCGCGCAAATGAACGTGGGCCTTCCCGGCGCCGTCATCGTCAACAACACTTTCTTCGATACCACCCGCAACACCGGCCACCCCGTCATCCTCACCAGCAACGACAGCGAATGGGCCGAAAACGCCGTCGTGAAGAACAACGCTTTCGCGGACTGCGGCAGCCTGCCGGACAACGACGGCACGCGGGGCTGGTACACCGTCGACCCCGGCTTCGAAGCGCTGACAAACCTGCAGGCCGACCACAACTTCGTCTGCGGCCCGGCCGCGCAGGGCTACCCCTCAAAACCCGGGTTTGCGGGCGTTGAGACCAACGGCGTCAACGGGGGCAACCCGCTCTTCCTTAATGAGTCCAACGTGCTCGGCGACGACGGAACGCCTTTCACGGCGGACGACGGGCTGCGCCCCATGCCTTCCTCGCCGCTGCACGGCTCCGGCGAGGGCGGGCTGACAATCGGGGCCTACGCCTCCGTCGTCCTCACCGGGAACACGCCTGTCGCCTACTTCACGGTCAGCCCCGCGTCCGGCTACGAGCCGCTGCCGGTGGTCCTGGACGCATCGCCTTCCCTGGCGCCCAACGCGGTCGCGGACTACGCCTGGGCGCTGGGCGACGGCGGCGCCGCGACGGGGGCCGTGGTGTCGCATACCTATACCGGCGGAACCTTCACGGCGGCGCTGACGGTCACCGACACGTCCGGGGCCTCGAACCGCGCGGAACGGACGTTGCACGTGCACCCGGTCTTTCAGCCGGGCCTGCTGCTGTACCTCCCGCTCGACGGCGGCGCCGCGGACGTTTCGGGCCGCGCTCACGCCTCGGGCTGGACCGGCCCTCCCGCCTACGGCGCCGGCCGCCTGCGCGAAGGGGCCGTCTTCGACGGCACGGCGACCGGAGCGCACGTCACGGTCGCGCACGCGTCCGATCTGGACGGCACGCCCGGGCTGACCGTCGCCGCCTGGGCAAGGAAACAGGCGGCGGCACTTGGCGGGCCCCTCGTGCTGAAACACACGGTCTACAGGATGGAGTGCGGAAGCAACAGCGCCGCGGGCTACGTTTTCAGTTCGACCAGCAATCGCAGCGTTTCCGCCGCCGTTGCCAACGCCGACACGAACTGGCATCACTACGCGCTCACCTACGACGGCACGAACGTGCAGCTGCTTTTCGACGGCGTTCCGGCCGGCGCGCCGGGCGCGCTGAGCAACACCCTCGCGGTCAAGCCCGACCGAGACGTGCGCGTGGGCGAAAACCCCTGGGGCACGAACTTCCACGGCACGCTGGACGAGGTCCGCATCTACGATCGGGCGCTTCCCTCCGGCGAGGTCATGTGGGCCACGGCGCCGCACGGCACGCCGCTGTGGTGGCTGGACGTCCACGGGCTGACCAACGGCTCGCTGGCGCACCGCGAGGCATCCGACGCCGACGGCGACCGCATGCCCGCCTGGCAGGAGCGCATCGCCGGAACGAGCCCCACGAACGGCGCCTCGGTCCTGCGCATCGAGTCGGTTGCGGCGTTGTCCGCCGCGGAAACGGTCGTCACGTGGCAGAGCGCCTCCAACCGCGTCTACGATATTTACCGCGCAACCAATCTGCTGCACGGGTTCGCGCCGCATCAGACCGACATACCCGCCGATCCGCCCCTGAACACCCACACCGACAACGTCGCCGGCCTCCCCGGAGGGGCCTGCTACCGCGTGCGTGTCCGGCCGTGAGCGCGCCGCCGCTTTTTTATGGCTGTCTTTTTTGAGCTTGACCCTGTTCCCCGGGGACCGTTAAGCTTGCCGGCGTCATGAGGAAAACCGTCTCCATCACGGCGCTCGAGGCAACGGTGGTGCTTGTGCCCCTCGTCGTCCTGGGCCTTGTACGGCCCGTGGGCGCCCCGATCGGAAGGCGGTCCCGCGACTGACCGGCATCCGAGCGAAAGCCAAGGCGCCCACCGTTGATCGTACGGTGGGTTTTTTGTTATGAAAGCGGAAGGAGCACGACCATGAGGACGGGCGCGCAGTGCGTTATTGACGGCCTGAGGGACGCCGGCGTCGACACGCTGTTCGGCATCCCCGGCGGGGTCGTCCTGGACATTTTCGCCGCGATGTACCATTCGCCGCTGAAGTTCATCCTGACGCGGCACGAGCAGGGGGCCACGCACATGGCCGACGGCTACGCGCGGGCCACGGGCCGCGTGGGCTGCTGCCTGGTGACGTCCGGGCCCGGCGCCACCAACACGGTCACCGGCCTGGCCACCGCCAGCATGGACGGCGTGCCGCTGGTCTGCATCACCGGCCAGGTCATGTCCTCGATGATCGGCAACGACGCCTTCCAGGAGGCCGACACGATGGGCATCACGCGGGCCGTGACGAAGCACAACTACCTGGTCAAGAGCGCGGACGATCTGCCGCGCATCATCGCCGAGGCCTTCTACATCGCCTCCACGGGCAAGCCCGGGCCGGTCGTGATCGATCTGCCCAAGGACGTTCAGCGCGCCGCCACCGCCGCCGTGTTCGACGGCAAGGTGAATATCCGCGGGTACAAGCCGGCGGTCGAGGGCCATCCCAGGCAGATCGTGAAACTGGCCCGGGCGATCAACAGGGCCAAGCGCCCGCTGCTGTACGCCGGCGGCGGCGCGGTCGCGGGCGACGCCGCCGCGGAACTGACCGCGCTGGCGCGCAAGGCCGCAATCCCGGTTACGACCACCCTGATGGGCCTGGGCGCCTTCCCGGAGACGGACCCCCTGGCCCTGCGCATGCTGGGCATGCACGGGACCGTCGCCGCGAACCACGCCGTCAGCGCCTGCGACCTGCTGATTTCGATCGGGGCGCGCTTCGACGATCGGGTCACGGGCAAGATTTCCGAGTTCGCGCCCCGCGCGCTGAAGGCGCACGTGGACATCGACCCTTCGGCCATCGACAAGAACGTCGCCGCGGATATCCCCGTGGTGGGCCACGTCAAACATGTCCTGCGCGGACTGCTCGACCTGGTCGAGCCGGTCGAGCGCCGCGAATGGCTGGCGCAGGTCTCCGACTGGCAGAAGACCTACCCGCTGACCTACGACCGGAACAGCGCCGAGCTCCTGCCGCAGTACGTCATCGAGCAGATTTACGAGGTTACCGGCGGCGACGCGGTGATCGTGACCGACGTGGGCCAGCACCAGATGTGGGCCGCGCACTTCTTCAAGTACACGCGGCCGCGCACCTTCCTGTCTTCGGGCGGGCTGGGCACGATGGGTTACGGCCTGCCCGCGGCCATCGGGGCGCAGGCCGGGCTGGGCTCCGGGCGGACCGTGGTGACCATATCGGGCGACGGCAGCATCCAGATGAACTTCCAGGAGTTGGTCGTGGCGGTGGAGCACAAGCTGCCGGTGAAGGCGGTCATTCTCAACAACGGCCACCTCGGCATGGTGCGGCAGTGGCAGGAGATGTTCTACAACCGGGAATACTCCGGGAGCGTGCTGTCGCAGCCCGGGGGCGCGCCCTACCTGCCCGATTTCGTGAAGCTGGCCGAGGCCCACGGGGCCCTGGGGCTGCGCGTCACGTCCAGGCAGCAGGTCGCGCCCGCCCTGCGCAAGGCCATCGAAACGGACAGGCCGGCGGTCGTCGAATGTGTGGTCAAACCGAACGAAAACGTGTATCCCATGGTGCCGCCGGGCGCGTCGCTGACCGAGATGATTCACAGCCTGGCGTAGCGCGCCCCGGGCGGGACAGGCGGACGGAACCGGACGCTGAACAAACGAGAAGCGAGAGCCGACAAATGAAACACGTGATCACAGCGCTGGTCGAGAACCAGCCCGGCGTCCTGGCGCGGATCGTCGGACTGATTTCGGGGCGGGGTTTCAACATCGAGAGCCTGAACGTGGCGCCGACGCACGATCCGACCGTATCCCGCATGACCATGACCGTGCCGGGCGACGACCGCGTGCTCGAGCAAGTCACGAAGCAATTGAACAAGCTGGTGGACGTGATCAAGGTCACGGACCTGACCAAGCGCCGTTACCTGAACCGCGAACTGGTGCTGGTCGAAGTCGCCGCCCCGGCCGGCAAACGCGCCGAGATCGCGGAGCTGGCCGAGCTCTTCGAAGGCAAAGTGGTCGCGGTGCAGGCCCGCTCGCTGACCGTCCAGATGGTCGGCGAACAGGAGCGCATCGAGGATTTCCTGCGCCTGCTGAAACCCTTCCGGGTGCTGGCGCTGTCGCGGTCCGGCGTGATCGCCGTGGCCAGGGCCGACGAAGCGCCGGCCGGGAGCAATGCGAAATGAGCACGCACCGCGGCGAGCGCGTCATCATCATGGACACGACGCTGCGCGACGGCGAGCAGTCGCCCGGCGCCAGCCTGAACCATCGCGAGAAGCTGGAGATCGCCCACCAGCTCGCCAAGCTGAACGTGGACGTCATCGAAGCCGGCTTCCCCATCGCTTCGCCGGGCGACTTCGAGGCCGTCTCCCGCATCGCCGAGACGATCCGCGGGCCGACCATCGCCGCCCTGGCGCGCACGGTGGAGAAGGACATCGAGAGCGCCGGCCGCGCCGTCGCGGCCGCCGCGAAGCGCCGCGTTCACACGTTCACTTCCGGCAGCGACATCCATCTGGACAACATTTTGCGCGTCACGCGGGCGCAGAACGTGGAGCGTTCGGCGCGCTCGGTCAGGCTCGCGCGGACCTTCAGCGACGACGTGGAGTTCTCGGCGCAGGACACCACGCGCGCCGACCGGGAGTACCTGGTGGAACTGTACACGGCCGCGGCCGAGGCGGGGGCCACCACCCTGAACATCCCCGACACCGTCGGCTACGCCATTCCGGAAGAATACGCCGCGCTGATCGCGTACGTTGGCGGGCGGGTCAAGGCCCGCTTCCCGGACGTCGTCATCTCCGTGCACTGCCACGACGACCTGGGCCTGGCGGTGGCCAATTCGCTGGCCGCCGTGCGGGCCGGCGCCCGGCAGGTCGAATGCACCGTCAACGGCCTGGGCGAGCGCGCGGGCAACACCTCCCTGGAGGAAGTCGTGATGGCGATCCGCACGCGCCAGGACCTGTTCGGCCTGCATACCGCCGTCAATACCCGCGAGATCTACCCCGTCAGCCGCATGGTCAGCCGCATGACCGGCCTGACCGTGCAGCGCAACAAGGCGATCGTGGGCGCCAACGCGTTCGCCCACGAGTCCGGCGTCCACCAGGACGGCGTCCTCAAGCAGCGCACGACCTACGAGATCATGCGGCCCGAAGATGTCGGCATGGAGGGCACCGACCTGGTGATGGGCAAGCACTCGGGCCGGCACGCCTTCCGCCACCGCCTAGCGAAGATGGGGCTGAGCCTCAGCGACGCCGAGATCGACGCCGCCTACGAGCGCTTCATCGACCTGGCCGACAAGAAAAAGCACGTCTACGACGACGATCTGCTGTCCATCGCGCGCGACCAGATGGACGCGATTCCCAACGCCTACGAGCTGGCCTATTTCCACGTCTCGACGGGCACGGGCGCGGTCCCCACGGCTACCGTCCGGCTCAGGAAGGAAGGGGCGGTCACCCAGGACGCCTCGTGCGGCGACGGGCCCGTGGACGCGGTCCTGAAGACCGTTGACCGCATCGTCGGAATCCCCGGCAGGCTGCTGGACTTCTCCGTGCAGGCGATCACGGTGGGCAAGGACGCCATGGGCGAAGTCAGCGTGAGAGTCGCCTTCGGAAAGGACGTGGTCAGCGCCAAGGCGGCCAGCACCGACATCGTCGAGGCGGCCCTCAAAGCCTACGTATCGTGCGTCAACCGCGTGCTTGCCGGGCGCCAGGACGCGCCGGCGGCCGCGCCCGGGCCGCCGCGCAAGACGCGGCGCGCCCGGAGGAGCAAGGCATGAAACCGGGCGGACACACCCTGCCTTTTGCCGTGCTGGGTCACCCCATCGGGCACACGCTTTCGCCCGTGATGCACAACGCCGCCTTTGCGGCGCTGGGCATGGACGCGGTCTACCTGGCGTTCGACGTGCATCCCGACCGCCTGATGGGCGTGCTGCCGGCCATGCGCGACCTGGGTTTCGCCGGCGTGAACCTGACCGTGCCGCTGAAGGAAGTGGCTTTCCGCGGCCTGACGGACCTGGAGCCCGCGGCGCGCCGCCTGGGCGCGGTGAACACCGTGGAGTTCCGCGACGCGGGACCGCGCGGGCATAACACCGACGGCTACGGTTTCCTGCGCGCGATGGACGAGGCTTTCGGCGCGGGCGTCCGCGGCCTGGACGTGTTTGTGCTCGGCTGCGGCGGCGCGGGGCGGGCCGTGGCCCTCACCTGCGCGGCGGAAGGCGCGCGCCGCCTCGTCCTGGCCGACCTGCTGCCCGGGCGCGCCGCGGGGGTGGCCGCGGAGATCGCCGCCGCGTCGCCGGGCGTCGCCGTGGAGACGGCGGCGTCCGAAGCGGGCGCGCGGGTCCGCGCGGCGCGGCGCGCGGACCTGGTCGTGCAGGCCACGCCGGCCGGCATGCGCACCGAAGACCCCGCCCCCCTCCCCGGCGACGCGTTCCGGCCGGGGCAGATGGCGTTCGATCTCGTATACATGTACCCTGACACGGCCTTCACGAAGGCGGCGCGGGCCGCCGGCGCGCGGGCGCGGAACGGCCTGGGCATGCTGCTGCACCAGGGGGCGCGCGCGTTGGAGATATGGACCGGCCGGCAGCCGCCGCTGGACGCCATGCGCGCGGCGCTTGAAAAAACCGTCTACGGGGAGGCCGCCTGATGTACGAGTTCCCCTGGCAAACGTTCTGCACCGTGCTTTCCTTCGTGTGGGGCGCATGCGTGGGCAGTTTCCTGAACGTCTGCGTGCACCGCATCCCGCGCGAGCTGTCGGTGGTGCGCCCGCGTTCCTTCTGCCCGGCCTGCCGGCGGAGCATCGCATGGTACCACAACGTCCCGATCCTGAGCTTCCTGCTGCTGCGCGGCCGCTGCGCCCGCTGCGGCGCGCGCATCTCGCCCCGCTACGTCACGGTGGAGGCGCTGACCGGACTGCTCTTTCTCCTCGTCTGGCTGAAGTACGATCCCGACGCGGCCGGCCGCCCGCTGGCGCTGGCTCCCCTGACGCACTGGCCGCTCGTGCCCGTCTACTGGGTGGCCGTCGCCGGCCTGATCCTCGGCACTTTCGTGGACTTCGAGCACCTGATCATACCGGACCGGGTCACGCTGGGCGGCATCGCCGCCGGCGTGGGCCTGAGCGCGCTCTTTCCGGCTGCGCACGGCGAATCCGCCGCGTACGCGGGCGCGGCATGGGCGCTGGCGGGCGCCGCGCTCGGGTGGGGTGTGCTCTGGCTGATCGCCGTGCTGGGCGGCATGCTCTTCCGCAAGGAAGCCATGGGGTTCGGCGACGTCAAGCTGCTGGGCGCCATCGGCGCGTTCCTGGGTTGGCGCGCCGTCCTGTTCACGATCGTCGCATCGTCCTTCGTCGGCTCGCTCGTGGGCCTGACCCTGGTGCTGTTGAAGCGCCGGCGGATGCAGAGCCGCATTCCCTACGGCCCGTACCTGGCAATGGCGGCGGTGCTCTGGATCCTGTGGGGGCCGCTGCTGTGGGCGCGGTACATGGCCCTGCTCGCGCCGGTGCCGCCGCCCTACTGACCGCGCCGCTTCCAGCGCCAGTCGACGCCGCGCGCGTCAAGCCAGGCTTCAAGCTGCGCGGGAGCGGAGAAACGGCGCCTGTAGGGCTGGCGGGACGAACGCGTCTCGCATTCCACGTCGTCTTCGCCGTGCTCCACGCAACTCTTGCCTACTCATCTCCCGAGAGGCTGTCAAGTTCGCGGCGGGATCGCCCCGTTTTCCGCGGCTCGGCGGGAGGTCGCGGAAGGTTCAGGTTGCGCCGTCCGCCGCCCGCCGCCCGTCCCCGTTCTGCCGCTCCGGATTCCGGCCGCGGCTCTTCTCTCTCCGCCACAGCGCTTCCAGCACGGCCACGACCTGCATGTTGAATTCGCGCTGCTGCGTGAACATGCGGTACGTGTAGAACCGCATGAGCTTCCAGATCGTCCGCTTGACGAGGACTTCAAGCCGTCCGAACGGGCCGCCCGTGTTGACGATCGGAAAGTCGCCGATGTCGATGGCGGCCGACTCGCGCAGATGCGCGATGACGCGCGACAGCGCCTCGGCGTCGTCGGGCAGCGCCCTGATCTGCATCTTGTCCGCCTCGTGCAGCGCGGCATCGTCGTAGGCGCCGGCGGTTTCGTTGGCGCGGACGTTGCGGTCAACGTCGCGCATGAGCTGTTCTTTGTCCGCGGCGTCGGCGCCGATCTCGGCGAAAGGTGTGGTCATGGCCGGCCTCCGTTCAGTACTTGCGGTTCCCCTTCTCCGGAGGGGTGGACCCGCCCGAAGGGCGGGGCCGGGGTGGGTTCCCAGCCGGCGCCGCCGTCACGTGCCGCCCCCCGAATCGCCTTCCAGCTTTGCCAGCATCTCCAGCGTCCGTCCCTTCAGTTGCGTCTCGTCGAAAACCTTCAGCCTTTCCCGCTGCCCGGCCACGATCGTGTCCCGCAGGGCGGAGTTGAGCAGCACGAGCCGGACCGTCTCCGCCGCGCGCTTGAAATCCCGTTCTCTGAACAGCACGCCGCTGCCGCCCAGGGTCTCGCGCACGCCGGGGATATCGTAGGCGAACACCGGCACGCCGAAGTGCGTCGCCTCCAGGAGCGGGATGCAGAAACCCTCGTGCGCGCTGGCGCACAGGAACGCGTGCGCCAGCCGGTAGAACGCATTCAGCTCCTCCTGCGAAACGTGGCCCGTGAAGATCACGTCGCGCAGCCGCATGCGCCGGCAGAGCGCCAGCAGCCAGGCGTGGTACAGCTCCAGGCCCACGTACGTGCCCGCCACGATCAGGCGCAGGTTGACGCCGCGCGCGCCGGCCTTGAGGCACGCGAACGTGGCGATGAGGTCCTCGATCTTCTTGTTCGGCGCCACCCGGCCCACGAAGAGAATATTCGTGTAGTTGCCGGCGTACTGGCGCAGCACCGCGCGGGACGGCGGCCGGTCCAGGAGGGCGCGGTCCGGCCAGCCCGGGAAGAGCATGGTGCGCCGGAACGGCAGGCCGGACAGCGTTTCGAGGTTGAACCCGGACACGCCGCAGCACAGGTCCGTGCAGGCGCTCAGCCGCCGCAGGTCCTGCCGCGCCTGCTCCAGGCGCGCCGCCGTTGCGGGAAACAGCGCGCGAAAATACTCCGGCGGCGTGACGTTGTGGAAGAACAGCACCTTGCGGTCCGGCACGGAGGCGAAGTAGTCCGACAGGCCCGACGCGCCGCCGTAGTGGTAGATCAGCGCGTTGCCCGGACCGGAACAGCCGGCATGTTCGCGGGCATCGAGGCACCGCTCCCTTTCCCGCGGCCCGATGTGCGCGGGCTCCGAAAAAATGCGCGAGGCGTGGCCGA
>VGWJ01000058.1 GCA_016873635.1 Lentisphaerota bacterium
CCTCAATCCCAGCCCAAACCGAGCCCGCAGGCGACGCGGAACAGGACCTTCCCGCGATCCGCGCCAAAGCCGAAGCCGGCGATCCCTACTGGCAAGCCGCGATGAGCGCGATTCTGCGCAGAGGGGAATGCGGGGTGAAGATAGACAACGCCGAGGCTTTGAAATGGGCGCGGAAAAGCGCGGCGCAAGGCCACCCCATGGGCAAGTATGAACTGGCGAGCTGCAATCTGTACGGTATCGGTATGGATCGGGACGAGGAGGAAGCAGGCCGCCTGTTCCGACGGTGCTTTGAGGGGGTGCGACAACTGGCTGAGGTGGGCCGATGCCGCGCCCAGTACGCCGTGGGATACCTCTACACCGCGGGACAAGGAGTTGATGCCGACGCGACGCTGGCGGCCCGATGGACGCGCAAGGCGGCCGAGCAGGGGAATGCGAGGGCCCAGTGGAGAATGGCCGGGATGTTCCTGGAAGGTGAGGGTGTCGAACAGAGCGCGGCCATGGCCGTTGAGTGGTTCCGCAAGGCCGCGGAACAAGGCAGCGCCGAGGCGCAGTTCAGCTTGGGCCGGATTCTTGCCGAAGGGCGCGGAGTGCCGCAAGACGGGGTAGAGGCGGCAAAGTGGTTTGAACGGGCCGCCGAGCAGGGATGGCAGAATGCTCTGCTGCGGCTGGGAGACCTGTACTGCGAAGGGAACGGCGTTGCGAAGGACTTGCACAAGGCCATCGAGATCTACGAGAAAGGGATGGCGGAAGGAATATACGGCAGTCTTGGCAAATGCGCTTATGCCTACAGCCAGAAGGGCGACTACGCGGAAGCGGTCCGATGTTATCGGCTCGGTGCTCAAAGAGGGGAATCGGGCTGCATGAACAACATGGGCGTCTTGTACTTGAGCGGACAAGGCGTTGAACGCGACCCCAAGCGGGCCCTTGCGTGGTACGATCTGGCAACGCAGCACGGCTGCGAGACTGGCCCTCGAAATGCGGGTGAGATGTTCCTGTACGGCAACGGGGTGCCGCGCGACGACGAGGCCGCGGCGCGCTATTTCCGAATCGCGGCCGGCCGCGGCAACGGGCGGACGCAAGGCCATCTTCAAGAAGGCGCCAGAGCAGGCAAGGCGCCGTACCAGTTTCAGCTCGCCGATCTGTACTATTGCGGGACGAGCGAACTGCACGACCGCGATTTGAAGGAGATCGAGCCCGACCTCAAGGAGTCGCTGTACTGGTACGCCAAGGCCGCCGGGAACGGACACTCCGGCGCGCGCCGGATGCTGGAGTTGCTGAAGGCGTGGGAACTGGTGTCGGAGCAGGACCTGACCGACGCGCGCCGGCGGGTGACGGAGGAAACGCCTGGTCTTGCCTCCTCTGCCGAAGGACGGGGCGACGGTCAGACCACAACCAACGGCAGCCGCTTCGCGTTTCTCCGCGACCTCGGGCTGCCTGACGTTCGCGGCGCCGTCTACGCGGCGTTGGAGACGGACGGATGGCGCAGGCATGAGATGTGGTTTGCGGACTACCGCGAGGCTCAGCAAGTGCGGAACAAGGCCTGGCTGCTGAGCGAAGACAAGAAAGCCGGCAAGGCGGTCTTGCTGATGGACGGTTGCCGCGTCGTGGAAATGCTCGACCGCAAGGCCTTCGCCAGACGCATGGAAAAGTCGAGCGAGGCCGCCCCTGACCCGGATTCCGGCGGCGAGGACCGGCTGCCGGACGAGTTCCGGGGACGGCCGGGCGGCGGCGCGTTGAGCGGCACGTGGCGGAAAGCGGATCCGCAGGAAGGATTGAGCGCGATCATCGCCTTTCTGAGGAAGGAACCGTCGGACCGCGACAGGGCGGACTGGGCCATGCAGTCTGGCCTGGGCGGCGTGCTGCTCATGGAGGCCGCCCACTTTGACCGGCAAGGCTATGCCGCGCAAGCCGCGAGGATCGCCGATCTGCTTTTCGAGAAGGTCGAAGACCGGCGCACGGTCGTTTTCCAGGCCATGGACAGGATGGCCGACGCCGGTTACGAGAAGGCTTGCGACGAATTCCGCGGGACCGGGGACTGGCAGGCGTTCAACGCTTCGCTTCAGCAACTGCTGGACCGTTTCGCGGCGGGATGGCAGAGACGTCCGGCCGTCGAACGGCTGGCGCGGCGGGTCGCAAAACGCGCGGAAGGGCGCGCGCCCCGCATTTCCGGAGACGGGATCACGGCGGCTGACGCGGAGCTGGCCGCGGAGCTTGCTGAGGCGCAGGCCGGCGATCCGACCCGCGTGCGCCGTGTGCCGGTCGGCGCATGGGTGCTGCGCGCGGAAAGCGGAGCGGACGGCGAAGACGCGGCCGCGCCGCACCTGTTCGACCGCATTGTGCGTCGCGGGATGGCGGCGGTTCCGATGCTCATGGCGCTGCTTGAAGACGAGTGGCTGACGAACACGGAGGCGTGGTGGTGGAGCGGGGAATCCTGGACGGCGGGCTACGACGGCCGGAACGAACCGCCGACGATGACGGCGATTGACGCGGCCTACCGCGGGTTGCGCCGTCCGGCCACGCGCGCCGAAATCGCCGAGTCGCTCCTGCGGCCGCTGCTTCTGCCCGAGCGCGACAGCGCGGACCCGTTCGGCATGCGGCGGGAAGCCGTGGAGACGAGCTCCCTGCAAGATACATGCCGGCGGTGGCGCGAGGAGACGCGGGGGATGTCCGGGAAAGACCTGGCGCGCTGGTACCTGGTGAAGGGCAGCCCGGCGCAGCAATGCGACGCGCTGACCTATCTGGCGCGGTACGGAGACGCATCCGAGCTGGACGGCTTCGAGGACCGCGTCCTGCAGTCGGATGAGCCCTGGATCTATGCCGAGGCCGTCCGGGCGTATCTTGCGAAACGGAGCGAACGCGCGGAGGCGTTCCTCAAGGCCTGTGAAACAAGAGTGCGCGAGGTCATGAAGCGGATGATGGCAGACGCCGAGGGACTGCCCGAAGACTATGTCGATGAATTGACAGAACAGTACATGCGCGCGCTGAAGGACTCCGGCTCGCGCTGAGCTGCCGCCTCGCGGCGGACGAGCGCCCCCATCACAGTTCGATCAGCGTGATTTCGGGCCGGCACCGGAACCGCATGTTGAGATAGAAAGTGCCGATTCCGGGATTGACGTACAGGGGCCCGGCCGGCGTCCGAGAGAGTCCTTTGTCGAACTCCTCCAAATCGAACGGAAGAACCTGTCTGTGCACAAATGGGATCCTGACCTGTCCGCCGTGCGTGTGACCGGCCAGTATCAGATCAAAGGTTTCGCCGTGCGTCTGTCGCGCGGCATCCGGATGGTGTTCCAGCAGAATCCGTTTGTATCCGCGCGGCGTCCGTTCCCCCGCGCAAGCCAACGTCAGCAGCGCGACCCGCTCAGAAGGAACCATGACGGGGTTGTCCGTCATCCATTCCCCTCCGGTTCCGCGAAAAGCCTCGCGCACCCGCTCGAACGAGCGCAGCGCCCAGCGGTCGTGGTTTCCCGGCACGCCGTACAACGGCTTGTTAAACTCGGAGAGAATTTGCAGCGCGCCGTCCAGGAACACGGCCTCCTCGATCAGGTCTCCGGTGAAACAAACCATGTCGGCGTCCAGCCGGTTGATTACGCGCGTTACTCGCTCGAGGTGCCGGGCATCCCCCGCGAAATGGATGTCCGAGACGTGAATGAGCCGCACCGTGGGAGCGGGCGAAAGTGAAACGCGTTTGACACGAAGCCAGTGCGGTTCCACGAACCGGGCATAGGCAACGCACACCGCCGCCAGGAACAGCATTGCGCCGGGAACCGCGAGTGCGCGCAGAAACGCGCGCTTCACCGTTTGAAACAGGTCCCGCTGCAACGACGGAATGACAGCCATGTTCGCGTCCTGCGCCGCCGGAGGCCGGCGAATACGCCTGTCGGGCCTTGTCTCGTGCGGCACGTTCTACCGCATTGCTTCGGACGGACGGGAGTCCGCCCCCTGCTCCGGCTCCCCGGGCTGTGCCGCGCGGCCACTCGTTTCCGCCGCCGGCCCCGCCGTCAGGCCGCTGCCGGCCGGTTTCCGGCTTTTGCGCACGCTCAGCCAGGCGCCGGCGAACAGGAGGACGAAGCTGAGGGCCACGAAACGCCACGCCGTGAATCGAGTGGAGAAGGCCCACGCTCGCTGGACAACCGGCGCGAGCAGAAACGCGACCGAAGGCCAATGTCGCACCCGCAACCATATTGCCGCTCCCGCCACCAGCGCGCCCGCCAGGCTGAAAAGGTCGACCGCGCCGGATCCCGTCGGAAGAAGATCGAAGATGAAGATCATGACGCCCAGTGCCCCGATCCCTGTCAGAATCGGGGTCATTTCACGCCCGAAGACTACGGCAAGCGCCAGAATTCCCATCCCGGCCACACCCGCGACCGCTCCGGAATGCGTCAGCTTCCAGGTTTGAAGGAAAGCCGCGAAAGAGCCCGTCGTGGCGACTCCGATGGTCGCCACAATGACGGCGAGAAGGCACAGAGCAACGTTGCGCCTGACCAGGCCGATCAGCATCAGAGCGGCAACCAGCACGCCGCCCGTGACATGCCAGTTCAAGTCAAGGGGGCGAACGGGCGAGTATCCGACCGTGAGAATGACCCCGAGCAGATACGCTCCGCAGACTACCAGCAGGCGCCGTGACCGCGTGCGCACCCAGACCGCGAGAACCGCCGCGCCCGTGAATCCGAGAAAGGCGGAAGGATGCCAGATCAACCGGACTCCCGATGGCGGCACGGCAATGACAGACTTGCTGAGCACGGCCAGGCCGCAGGCGGCCAAAGGCACGCCGGCAAGGCATGCTTCGAAAAGCGACGCCCTGCGCCGGAGGCTCACGCTGAGCTGCAGCACGACGAGAGACACAACGCCGACCAGCGGCAGGTAGTCCCCCGCGTCTGATGGGACCTCGTAAACATAACCCAGGACATACTGGTGCACGGCGCCCGCGATGAGGAGGATTGCCGCAAACAGGAGCGCCATGCCGGGACGGCACAGGAACGGCAAGCGCGGGGCGGCATCTGTCCGCGCAAGGGCCCAGGCTTCTTTTTCCCCGGCGAGAAACACAATCGCTCCGCCGGCAATCACAAACAGCCATGCTGTGAGCCAGTGTTCCCTCGCCACCGCCCCTTCCACGGCAAGCCTCGCCAGCATCGACCCCGCCCCGAAGTTCCAGGCGAGAATAACCCCAAGCCCCGCCAGCATTCCCCAGTTCAAGGCCAACCTGACATAGCGCCTGAGGACATGGAGCTTTCCCGCGCCAAGCAGGAAACAGAGGAGGCCGATGACTGGAGTCTCGCGCGGCCCGCCGTTCGCCACCGCGCTGAGCGCAATTCCGTCGCCGACAAGAAACAGCGCGACAAGAACGACGAGCGAGACGGCGTCGTCCATGATCCGCGCCCGGATGACGATGAATACCAGGACCCCCAGCAGGCAGATTTCGTAGATATTCAGGGCCGCAAGGCAGGGATAGGCACCCCGCAGGGCATCTGTGCGCGCCAGAAGAGGCCCCAGCAGTCTGGCAATGCCGTAGATTATCGAAAGGGCGCTGAGACAGTAGAGTATGCTGCCCCCGGTGAGGCTGAAGAAGCCGCGCCACACTCCGCCGTCAAGCAGGTTGATTGATGTCACGGGCAAGGGCGGAGGCAGCGACATTTCGCCGCCCCCGGGATTGCGATCCGACGGGGTTTGCATTTCCTTCATAGGGCTCCTTTCTCGCCGTGTCCGCGGGATCTTCCGGTCTCCGGCGAGACCGGGCAGGCGGGAGCAATCCGCCGGACCGCCGCCGTGACCAGGCGCCAAGCCAGGAGCGCCGGAACCAGCAGGAACACGGAAAGCCGGACGACAACGAACGCGCCCGCGCAGGACAGCATCCACCTCGGCACGTGGCCGCCGGCCGCGAAGACGCAGGAGACCACGTCGTATCGCGAGAGGATTTCCCGGAGAACGGCGTGCGCGACCACCAGGGTGACGCTGAGCGACACCGGACCGAGTCGAGGATTCCACCACCTTGTTCGGCTCATCTTTCTCCTGTCCCGTTCCTGCCGTCATCCCCGGGCGTCGTCAGCATCGCGAAGAGAATGGCGTTGCCCAGGGGACCGCCGGACACGTATTCGCGCCGGTCGCCGCGGCTGACGGGCGCGCCGCACAGGTGGGCCGTCGCAAACAGCCGCCTGAAAAAGGCATCGTCGCCGTACCGCCGCGCGCCCGCGATGCTGAAGCCGGTCGCCGAACAGCCGTAGCCGAAGACGATCGGGCCGGAATCTATATCGCCCCGGCCGGTACGCCGGCGGGGATATTCCCGGACGGCGCCGAAGCCGAGTACGCTGCCGGCCAGGGAAGCCTTCAGGCCTTCATACAGCTCGCGGGCGAGCCGCGGGTCGGCGTAATGCAGCGCGATCAGCCCGAGCGCCGTTCCCGAGCCGCGCGGCTCGTCGGCGGGCGATCCGTCAGCCGGATCGACGGCCTGAATCAGGAGGCGCGCATCGGGATCAACGTATTTCGCTCTTGCACGTTCCGTCCACCTCCGGATGGCGGCGCCGTGATCGCTGCCCGTCGCGCGCTGGTGCAGGCCGACGGATCCGATCACGAAGCAGTTGTCCACCGGATAGACCTCTCCCGGATAGGTCTCAAGCAGCACGATCGGGCTGGCGTCAATGTGCCGGACCAGGGCGGCCGTAATGCGGTCGTTCAACCCGGCATAGGAATCTTCGCCGAAAGCGAGCCGATGGAGCCCCAGCAGGAAGTTGAGGTAGCCCAGGTAGGCGGCGTGATGGTTCGGCCCGTCGATGCCGTCAAGGGGGTCCTCGCCCCAGCTTTCCCGGTCGAAGGCGCGGACCTCGTCCGTCAGCATACCTTCGATGCATCGCCGGGCCGGCGGCGCGTGCTGCGCATGCAGCTCGGGATGCTCCATGACCGTCTGGGCGAACCCGATACCCGCCATGAGGTATGAGCCGAAGAGCCATTCTCCGCTGAATTGGCTGACGCCCGTGCGGAAGCGCGACCGCGAGAGGGATTCGTCGCAAACCAGCCGCGCCACGCCGCGGGACAGCCGCAATTGCCGCGCGGCGTCGCCTTCCATCCATTTCGCCGCGCCCCGGCCGCACCAGGCGGCGGGCAGCGTCGCGGTCACGGCGACGGCCGCCGCCGCTCCCGCGGCGAGCCCGACAATTCTGTGCCCGTTTTGCGCCATGACGCAGTCAGACTCGCCTGCCTGTCGCGCCATCCATGCGTGGCCCGGAATCGACGCGCACACGGCCGCGCCGACAGTTCCATCCCCGTGGCGGCGTCAGGCCCGGCCGACCGGCGCGAGGTAGATCGTGAACTCGTCCTGACCGTCCACGCCCAGCAGGCGATCCATCGCATCCTGGTCGTAGGCCGCGATCGCGCACGTGCCGCAGCCGATCGCCTCGCACGCCAGGTAGAGGTTCTGGCAGACATGCCCCGCGTCCAGGGCGATCACCTTGTACGCGGCCGGACCGTACCGCCATTCCATGCGGTAGGGAATCGCGGTCCAGACAAAAGTAACCGCCGCCAGCCCGGCAAAGGTCTGTCCCAGTGCCGCCTGCGCGACCCGGCCGCGCAGGTCAGCCGCGCGCGACACGCCGACCAGCGCGTGCTCGACCGGAAGGTAGCGATACACGCCCTGCTCCAGGGAATCCACGTTCATCGCGCACAGATAGGTCTCCAGCGCGTGGCGGCAGCCGGCCGACGGCACCGTGCGCAGGGCCGTGCCTTGACCCAGCACCTTGCGTACGCCCTGCGTGGCCCACAGCAGGAAGGCCAGCTCGTCCAGGCCGAGCGCGCCGCGCCGGTAGCGGCGGCGGCTTTCGCGGCGGGCGATGGCTTCGACCAAGTCGGCCGCATGCACGCCAGCCCATTCTTCGCGCGCGGGCAGACGCACGTGCGGCGTATCCGGCGGGCACGGCTTCTCGACCGGCGGCGGCGGAACGCCCCGGCTCTGGTCCGTCAGGGAGAAATCAATCTCCTGCCGGACGCTGTCCTTCAGAAACCGCCGCGCCGCGTCCTGATCCCCGCCGTTCGTTTTCATACTTGTGCTCCAGCAGGTCGGCCATGAAGAAATCGAACATGTGCGTGCCCGCGTCCGTCTTCCACCGGCCCACCGCCTCGGGCCGCACCGGAATCCGGGCCAGCGGAAATCCGAGATAGCGCTCCAGCCGGGCAAGCGTCCGGTCCTGGTCGAGCACGAAGTCCTCGAACCGCACTTCCATCCAGTGCTTCGGCTTCGGGGTGGCCTTGACCAGCTCCACCTGGTACTCCCAGCTCGTGGCGCGGCGCAGGCGTACGTCCTCCGTCCTATCGTACGGCACGCCGAAATCCGACAGGTCGTCGGTGACATGCGCCCCCAGGATGCAATCGCGGGGGTCCCGCACCCAGTAGATGTAACGGATGTCCGGGAACATGCGCACGATCCACGGAAACACAAGCGTCGTCTCGGGTATTTTCCAGCCTTTGCGTTCCGCGTCGCTGGCCAGGACGGAAGCCAGGAACGACTCGATCAGCCGCGTGAACGCGGGATCGATCGGCATCGTGTGCAGGGCGTCGAAGTCCCAACGCAGGTTGCCCAGGTACGTCACGTGCCTGGCCATCACCCGGCACGCTTCATACATGTCCCCGGGCGGAATAAGGTCGCCCGACTCGTTGAGCGTGGCGCCCATGAAGACGCCGCTGGCGCTGAGCGTGTGCGACATCGCCCGCGTGCCGGAATGACCGCGGCCGATCACGGTGATCATCATGGGCTCAGAGCACCTTCGACCCGCGCTGGGTCTGATGTTCGTTCGTGTTGGCGTCGGCCTGCAGCTTTTGCGCCGTTGCGATCGAGCCGATGTGCATGGCGTCGTAGGCCTGCTGGGACGACTTGAACGGCCCGCAGCCTTTTCCGTGCCAGTTGAGGTTGGTGCAGATCGGATTGGCGCGCCCCGTTTCCTTCTCGCGGCGGGCAATGTGCGCCTGCATCCGCGCCTCGAGCATGCGCACGACTTCCGGTTCCTGCTCCGCGATGTTGTCGTTCTCCTCCGGATCACGGATCAGGTCGTATAGCTCGACCTCCGGCTTGAAATGGAAATCGGGCTCGAGGGCGTGAATCAGCTTCCACTGCGGCGTGCGCCAGCCGTGCTTGCGCATCCAGGTGCACTCGGTGATGTAGAAGTCCGGCTCCGGCGTCCGCCGGCGCCCCTTCATCAGCGCGACCAGGCTGCAGCCGTCGTAGCTGATGCCGCTCTTCAGGCCCATCAGCTCCAGGATCGTGGGACAGGTATCCTTCATCTGGGTGACGTCGGCGAACCGTTTCCCGGCCGGCACCTTGCCCGGCCACACGAACGCCAGCGGGATGCGCAGGGTGGGATCGTACAGGCCGTGGTGGTCGTAGTAGCACTGGTGGTCGTGCAGGGTTTCGCCGTGGTCGGACGTGATGACCGTCAGCGTGTCGTCCTCCAGACCCAGCGCCGCCAGCTGAGCGAAGAGGTTGGCGATGCAGGCGTCCATGTAGGCCAGCGCGCCGTCGTACTGGGCGATGACGTATTCCTTGTCCGTGCAACCCTCCGGCAGCCAGCTCGTGATGTAGTCGCGAAACGGCTTGAAAGCCTTCATGTCGTTCAGCGAATCGTTCGCCGGGTCGCGCTCGTCGCCCTGGTAGAAAATGCGCTCGAACGGCAGCGGCGGCAGATAGGGCGAATGCGGGTCCATGTGCCGCAGGAACAGGAAGAACGGCTTGTTGGCCGCCGCCAGTCGCTTCAGCTCCGGGACGGCCGCGTTGTTGAGATTCTCGGCCTTGGGGCTGCGCCCGCCCTTCTCCGCCGGCCCCCAGCCGGCAAACTCGACGTACTTCTGGAAGCCGCGCGAGGCCGGGTTGCCGCCGAAGCCGATGCAAACGGTCTGCCAGCCCTTCTCGCCGAGGATTTCCGGCAGGGTGCGCAGGTGCGCGGGCAGCCCGCCCTCGTGGCGCAGCGCCACGACGTTCAGCCCGAACGCGTCCATGCCCGTCAGCATCGAGGCGTAGCCGGGCGTGGTCGGGATGTGCGGGCTGAAGTGGTTCGCGAACGCCGTTCCGCCCGCGACGAATTTGTCCATGTGGGGCGTGGTCAGGCGCGGATAGCCGTACAGGCTCATGTGGTCCGCGCGCAGGCTGTCTATGCCGAACAGAATCAGGTTGGGTTTCCGCTTCATGCCAGCACCTTTCTTTCCATAATAACCCGCCGGCCACTTTCGGCCGACGCGTAGCAGGCCAGGATCAGCTTCAGAACGTCGCGGCCCTCCCGGGCCGTCGCGATGGGCGGGCGCCGCCCGTGCAGGAAATCGGCGATCGGCGCGGCCAGGCCCGCGATCCGCTCGCCCTGACTCCTTACGTCGGGCAGGTCGCTTACGGTCCACTCACGGTCGCCGTGCACGAACCACTTGAGCTGGATGCCGCCCGGCGGACGCGGAACGGCGCTGGTCGGCGCGTCGCCGAAGTTCAGAACCACGGCGCCGCCGCTGAACGTGAGCTCGGCGCTGTTCTCGCCGGCCGGCGCGACAAAGGAGCAGACGATCTCCCCAAAGGTCCCGTCATGCCAGCGGAACACGATCACGGCGGTGTCGTTCGGGACGCTGGGATTCAGAAGCGTGCCCATTTCGCAGACCACGGATTCCGGCATGCCCAGCATCCAGTACGCGAAGTCCACGGGGTGCGCCGCGTCGTCCGCGAAGATGTCGCGGTTGAGCTCCGGCCTGTTGTGCCAGAGGTTCTCGAAGCCGGCCATGTGCTGCGTGGCCAGGCAGTGTCGCCGCCGCAGGATCAGCAGCCGGCCGAAGCGCGGATCGGAGAGCAGGGCCTTCATCTGAAGATTGTGCCCGTCGACGCGCATCTGCCAGGCCATGGTGAAGGGCACGCCCGCGCTCTCAACCGTTTCCACGATGCGGTCCGCCTGCTCCATGGTCAGCGCGAGGGGCTTCTGCAGGACGATGGCCTTGCCGGCGGCGGCCGCCTGCTCGACGAGGTCGGCGTGCAGGACGGTCTCGGCGGCAATGAGCACGGCGTCGACCCGCGCCAGGACGCCGGCGACGCTCCCGGTGGCCTTGATGCCGAAGTCCTTTTCGGCCCGCGCCGCGCGCGCCGGGTCGTGGTCCCACCCCGCCGCGAGCCGGACGTCGTCCCGCCTGCGCCATTCCGCGCAGTACATGCCGGCGTGGCCGTGCGCGAAGCCGAGTATGCCGAGGCGCACGCTCATCTTGCCCCGCAGGCCTGCAGGCAGGCCTGCATGTGCCCCCGCGCCTCGGCCGCGATGGCCACGCAGCGGGCCGCGTCGTAGTCCTTCGCGCCGATTATTTCGAGGTCCACCGGCCCCGCGTAGCCGGCTTCATGCAGGGTGCGGATGTAGCCCAGCAGGTTGATGTCGCCGCGCCCGTTGGCCTGCATCTCGGGCGCCCCCGGGTTCGCCTGCCGGCCCTTGCAGTCGCGGATGTGCACGTGCCTGATGCGCCGCACCACCGCGGCGACGGCCGCGACCGGGTCTTCGCCCGCGCGGTGAATGTGGCTGGGATCCATGTCCAGGCCGAACGAGGGCGCGTCGATGGCCTCCAGCGCGCGCAGCGTGGTGGGCGTGTTGTAGATCGCGGCGCCCACGTGCGCCTTCACGCAGAGCGTCACGCCGCAGCCGCCGGCCATGTCGGCCAGCGCGCGCAGCGATCTGATCGACTCGTTGAACGAAGCGTCGTCGCCCGACTTTCCGCCCGGACCGCAGTTCACGATCGGGCAGCCGATCGCGACGGCCGCCTGGAACGCGGTTTCCATCTTGCGCGGGTCCTGCGAGGGCTGCTCCATTGCCAGGACGGGCAGGTTGTATTTGCGCGTCAGTTCCCGGATCGCCGGCGCGATCTCGCGCCAGCGGTCCAGCACGAGGTGTTCGCTCATGCCGTCGATGGCGGAGATCTCGATGCCGTCGTAGCCGCAGAGCGCGGCGTACTTGAAGGCGGTTTCCACGTCGTGCCCGCCGAAGAGCACGGAATTGAATCCCAGTTTCATCGTCGCTCCCGTCACTGCGCGCGCGGATCGCGCCTGATACCGGGCAGCGGGTGCGGGCGCACCAGCGCGCCTCCCTGCTCGTACGATTCGATGGCCGCGAACGTGTATTCCAGCGTCGCCAGCGCGTCCCTGCCGCTGGCGCGCAGCCGGTCCTTGGGAACGCGGCCGGCCACGTCTTCGAGGTAGGCGTGGATGCGCGCCGGAAAAGTCGCGCCGAAGTCCTTCACGCCGGTGTCCGTCACGACGGGCGCCGGCTGCGCGCCGAGTCCGAACTGCTCGCCCGCGGCCGGGGCCGGGTAGTACGTGAGCTTCTCCACGCAGTTTTCGATGCAGAACGTGCCGCGCGTGCCGCCCAGCTCGAAGCTCCACCAGCCGCCCAGCCCCATCGTGGCATCGCCGCGCTGGCTGAAGAGGTAGCCCACCGCGCCGCTTTCGAAGCGCACGTGAACGCTGACGACGGAAACCATCAGGTCGCCCGCGCGGCGCCGGAAGCTCGGCCGGTCCAGGAACGCCTGCACGTGCGTGACGTCGCCGCAGAAGTGGCGCATCAGGCTGAAGGGGTGCGCCAGGAAGGCCTTCAGGTGCGCGTACGGGAAGCCGTCGAAGTTGCCGCCTCCGCCGCCGTAGCTGTAGCCGGCTTCGCCGCCGATGAAGCCCATCCGGTGCAGGCAGTAAACCTGCTCGCCGATCTTGCCTTCGTCCATCAGCTTCCGCGCCCGGTCGGCCGGCGCGGTGAAGAAGTGGTTCAGGTTGCAGCCCAGGTAGAGGTCTTTCTCCCGCGCCAGGCGCACCATCTCCCGCGCTTCGCCGATGTCGTTCGAGATCGGCTTCTCCACCAGCACGTTCCGGCCCGCCTCGAGCGCCTGCATCGTCGGTTCGAAGTGCCACCCGCCGTTCTCGGGTCCGCCGGTGGTCACGTCCACGACGTCCAGCTCCTCGTGGCGCAGCATTTCGCCCAGGCCGTGGTAGGCCTTCACGCCGAACTTTGCCGCCGCCTTGTCCGCGCGGTCTTTCACCACGTCGCACACCGCGACCAGCTTCGCGAGCTGATCCCGGCTGTGGGCCTGCGCGTGGGCGTCGCCTATGCCGCGCATTCCGACCACTCCTACTCTAAGCGTCATATGCACCTCCTCGCCGACGGTGTTCAGCCCACGTTGACGACCGCGCCGCTTTCGAGCGATGCGATCGCGGCCTGCAGCACCTTCTGCGCGGCAAGCCCGTCCGCGCCCGAGCCGTCTATTTCGCCCGGGTTCGCGCCTGCCGCGACCTGTTCCAGGAACTTGTGAATGCGATCGCGGAACGTGTCTTCGAAATCGCGGAAGCCGCCGAATACCGGGTTGGTGTACACGGTTTTCTCCGGATTGCCGGCCGGGTACAGCGTGGCTTCGCGCCACATGTCCTCGAGCACGAACCGGCCGCCGGTGCCCGCCACCTCGCAGCGCTCCATGGGGTGGCCGCGCTCGATGTCGTAGCTGCCGGTGAGCCCGCCGACCGCGCCGTTGCGGAACTTCATCGCGAAATGCGCCGTGCTCCAGATGCGGCGGCCCGGCGCCTTCAGGGCGAAGCACTGCACCGCCTCGATGTCGCCGCAGAAATGCCGCATCGTGTCCACCGTGTGCGGGTGCAGGGCCTTGATCTGGAAATAGGGCGAGGACTCGACCGGGTTCCTGATCCACATGCTCATGTTCACGAACAGCAGGTCGCCGAGCCGGCCTTCATCGAGCCACCTCTTGGCCCTGCGCGCGGCGGGCGTGAAGCGGTGGTTGAGGTTGATCCCGTAGCAGAGGCCCCTGTCGCGCGCCAGGGCGACCATCCGTTCGGCCTGGGACACTTCGTTCGAGATCGGCTTCTCGCCCAGCACGTGGCAGCCGGCCTCCAGCGCCTGCATGGTGGGCTCGAAATGCTCGCTGCCGTACTCGTATCCGCCGGTGGCCACGCTCACGACGTCCGGCTCGAGCGCGGCGAGCATCTTCCCGGCGTCGTAGAAGCCCGGCACGGACAGCCTGCCCGCGGCCGCGTCGGCGCGGTCCTTGCGGATATCGCAAACGCCGACCAGTTCCGCCAGCGCATCTTCCCTGAAAATCGCCGCGTGCCGGTTGCCTATGGGACCCATTCCTATGACCGCCGCTCGCAACATGAAGAAATGATGCTACATGCGCGGCTTGCACGGGTCAAGCGGGTTGCGGCCTTGCCGCGGAGGCATTATGCCGCATCCGCATTTGCCGCCGCCGCCGCATTGTGGTTTACTGTGGCTGGAGACCGGCGGAAAGGAATCGCGCGGTGCAATCTTCATACAGGCTGGCGCGGATCATGGGAATACCCATCCGCCTGCACGTGTCCGTCCTGCTGCTGGTTGTCGTATTTGTCTTCTCCCACGGATGGATTGACGGCCTCCTCTTCGGACTGGCCTTTATCGCCAGCATCACCCTGCATGAACTGGGCCATTCGGCCGTGGCCCTCCGTTTCGGGTGCCGCGTGCGGGAGATCACCCTGATGTGCTTCGGCGGCGCCGCGCAGATGGCGCGCATCCCGACCCGTCCCTGGCAGGAGTTCCTCATGGCCCTGGCCGGGCCGGCGGTCAGCGTCGCCATCGGCTTCGCCTGCGTGTGGAGCGGCGCGCGTCTGCGTCTGCCGGTCATGGCCGGCTTTCCTTTGCCGCTCAACCTCGTCCAGTTCATCGGCCTGGCGAATTTCGTGCTGGCCGGCTTCAACCTGCTGCCGGCCTTCCCCATGGACGGCGGGCGTCTTCTGCGCGCCCTGCTGACGCCGCGCCTCGGCCGCCTGCGGGCCACCTTCATCGCGGCGCGGCTGGGCAGGATCATCGCCGTGCTCTTCGGAATCTACGGGTTCGGCGCGGCGCAGTGGTTCCTCGTGCTGATCGCGTTTGTCGTCTTCATCTCCGCGGGCAACGAGTACCGGATGGTGCAGATCGAGGAGGCCAGGCGCCGGGCCGCGTTCGGGTTCGCGGGATGGGAGATCGCGGACGACGACGAGCCGCCCGACACGCGCGCCGACGACGACCAGGTGGTGATCGGCCCGCCGCCTTACGAAGACGGGCGCGGCTCGCGCACGCGCATCCGGCCGGGCTAACCGCCCTGCGTCGAGGGGCCGCGGTTGCGCGGCTCGAACCGGCGGCGTCATTCGGGCGCGCGAGACGGCGCCATGCGCCGGTGCCGCCGCCTCGACGTCCGGGACGCATCCGCAACCGACGGACGATTCGAGCCGCGCAACCGCAACCGCGGCCCTTCCCGGAATGGCCTCCTTTTTCGTTTGCGAAAGGCCTCGTTACGCTGACACAATAGCGGTTCGATGAAAACGATCGTGGCCATTGACGACGAACGCGCCATCCTGGAGTGCTACCAGCAGACCCTGGCCGCGGCCGGATACGAGGTGCACGTCACCAGCGAGGCCGAGACCGGGCTGCGATGGATCCGCGAGAAGCAGCCGGACCTCGTGCTGCTGGACATCCGCATGCCGCAGAAAGACGGGTTCGACGTCTATGCCGAACTGCGCCGCGCGCGCAAGATCCCCGTCCTGTTCATCACGGCCTATCCCAAGTCGTTCACCAGCGATTCGGAGCGCGTGGCCAGCCTGTGGGAAAACGAGTTCGCGGATGGCGACACCGACATCCTCTACAAGCCCTTCAGCCTGGACGCGCTGTATGCCAAGGTCGCCGGCCTTATCGGCGGCGCGGATGAAGCGCCGGAGCGTTGATGAGGACACAGGACGAACTGGATCTTGCGCGCGACGTCCGCCGCATCATGGTCAAGCACTGGATCGACCTGGGCCGCCTCTCGATCCGCTGCCACGGCGGCCGCCTGATGATCTACGGGCTGCTGCAGCGCATCGCGGGCGTCCATGAGCCGCTGACCACGCCGATCGTCGAAGGCATCTTTTACCAGGTCAGGCGCGTCAAGGGCGTCCGCACGGTCAGCGCGCATCTCGAGAACTGGTCGGAAGCGGGCGGCATGTGGCACCCCGCGGAAGGCGTCGCCGGCCGGGAACCGTCCGCCGCGACGACGTCTCCGGGACCCGCCAAAGAGGCCCCGGCACGAAGCTTCACAATGACCGTCAAGGAGCGCGCGGCGTCCCCATGAAGCCCGAGGCCCTGACACGCTGGACCGTCGAAAACGCCTGCGCCCTCTACGGCATCCGCGACTGGGGCTCGGGCTACTTCGACGTCTCGCCGGAAGGGCGCGTGGTCGTGCGCCCCGCCGGGGCCGAAGGCGGCACGTCGCTGGACCTGGTCGCTCTCGTGAACGAAGCCGAACGCCGCGGCCTCAGCCTGCCGGTGCTCTTCCGCTTCGCCGACATCCTCGGCTCGCGGCTCGGCCTGCTCTACGAGAGCTTCGACCGGGCCATCCGCGACGCCGGCTACCAGGGCACCTACCGCGGCGCCTACCCCATCAAGGTCAACCAGAAGCAGCAGATCGTCTGCGACATCATGCGCTTCGGCGGCATTCACGGCCACGGCCTGGAAGCCGGCAGCAAGGCGGAGCTGATTTCGGCCGTGGCCGAGATGCGGGACCACGACACGTTCATCATCTGCAACGGCTACAAGGACGAGGAGTTCGTGGACCTCGCCCTGCACGCCTCGCGCATGGGCATCCGCACCATGCTGGTCATGGAGATGCCCGGCGAGCTGGACCTTGTCCTGGACCGCGCCCGCCGCTCGGGCGTCCGCCCCTGCCTCGGCGTGCGCGCCAAACTGTCCAGCCGCGCCGGCGGGCGCTGGGACGGCTCGGGCGGGGACCGCAGCAAGTTCGGCCTGGACGCCTCGCAGATCATGGCGCTCGTCGACCGCCTGCGCGCGGAAGGCATGCTGGACTGCCTGCAGGTGCTGCACTACCACCTCGGCAGCCAGATCACGGACATCCGCCGCGTGCGCACCGGCCTGGCCGAGGCCTGCCGCTTCTACGTGGACCTCGTCCGCGAAGGGGCGGCCATGGGCACCCTCGACGTCGGCGGCGGACTGGCCGTGGACTACGACGGCTCCCACACCGATTTCGCCAGCAGCTGCAACTACTCCATCCAGGAATACGCCGCCGACATCATCGAGAACGTGATGAACGCCGCCGACGAGGCCGGCATCCCCCACCCCGCCATCGTCAGCGAGTCGGGGCGCGCCACCGTGGCGCACCACTCGGTGCTCGTGTTCAACGTGCTCCACGCGCGCCGCTTCGACGCCCCGCGCGTCCCCGACAGCCTGCCCGAGGAAGAGGACGAGATGCTCCACAACCTCATGCACGTCTCGCGGACGCTCACCCCCCGCAACGCCCAGGAGGCCTACCACGACGCCGTCTACTACCGCGACGAGATCCGCTCGCGCTTCCTGCACGGCAACGTCACGCTGCGCCACCGCGCCCTGGCCGAAGACATCTTCTGGCACGTGATCCGCCGCATCGCCGACCACGTGGAGGGCCGCAAGTATATCCCCGACGAGATGGAAGGCCTGCAGACGGCCATCGCCGACGTGTACTACGGCAACTTCAGCCTGTTCCAGTCCCTGCCCGACTCCTGGGCCATCGACCAGCTCTTCCCCGTGATGCCCATCCACCGCCTGAACGAGCCGCCCACGCGCGAGGCCGTGCTGGCCGATATCAGCTGCGACTCCGACGGCAAGATCGACACGTTCATCGACCTGCGCGACGTGCGCCGCACGCTGCCCGTCCATGAGCTGAACAGCGGGGAGTATTACCTCGGCGTGTTCCTGGTCGGCGCCTACCAGGAGACCCTCGGCGACATGCACAACCTGCTGGGCGACGTGAACACCGTCCACGTAAGCGTGGACGAGAACGGCGCGGCGCGGATCGTGGACGAGACCCCGGGCGACACGGTCCAGAGCGTGCTTTCGCTGGTGGACTACGTGTCCGACGACCTGCAGGCGCAGATCCGCAAGCGGGCGGCGCGCGCCGAGCGCGAAGGCCGCATATCGGCCGAGGACCGCGAAGCAATCCTCGCGGCCTTCGACGTCGGCCTGAAAGGATACACGTATTTCGAGAAGTAAAGCCCCAGCCGGCTGGAGTGTGCGGGTAGACCTGGAGAGGCACACCCCCACGCACCCACACACCCACACACCCACACACATGACCCGCCCCATCCACCGCCACTTCCTCGACATCCCCGCCGCGGCGGCGCGCGACGCGGCGGCGCCTTTCGCCGTGCTTCCCCTTCCCTACGAACGCACCGTATCCTTCGGGACCGGCGCGGCCGGCGGCCCGGCCGCCGTGCTCGACGCCAGCCACGAGGTCGAGGATTTCGACGAGGAACTGCGGCAGCCGCTGGATTTCGCCGTGCAGACCCTGGCCCCGCCCGAGTTGAACGGGCTGGACGACGAGGCGGCCCTGGAACGGATCGCCGCGGCCGCCGGCCGGGTCCTTGGCGGGGGGCGATTCCTGCTTGCGATCGGCGGCGAGCACACCGTGACTTACCCGCTGGTCAAGGCCGCGCGCGACGCGCATCCGGAGCTGTCGGTCCTGCACCTGGACGCGCATCTCGATCTGCGCGACACCTACGAGGGCACGCGATGGTCGCATGCGTGCGTGATGCGCCGCGTGCGCGAACTGGGCGTGGCAACCGTCCACCTCGGCATGCGCAGCTGGTCCGCGGCGGAGCAGGAGCTGGTCGCCGCCGCGAAGCTGCCCGTCTATCCCGCCGCGGCGATTCCGGCCGCGCCGGACGACGCCTGGCTCGACCGGCTGCTGGAGCCGCTTGCCGGCGCGCTGTACGTGAGCGTGGACATCGACGCGCTCGATCCCGCCCTCGCCCCGGGCACGGGCACGCCCGAGCCCGGCGGCCTGGCATGGAGGCAGCTGCTGGCGATCCTGCGCGGCGCGTTCGCGCGCCGGACGGTCGTCGCCGCCGACATCGTCGAGGTCGCTCCCATCCCGGGCGCGCGCGTCACCGAATTCGCCGCCGCCCGCCTCGGCGCGAAGATGCTGGCCTACCGGCGCTTCAGCGCGGACAGACGGAAGAACAGCCGCTGACCCCGTACCCCGTGACTGCCGGCACTGCTCGAAGAGTCACGTGGGGACAGTCGAACGCAGATGTCAGCATGCAGAAGTCGAGATAGAAACGCAGCCATTTCCGGTAGTTCCAGAAGCGGTTCGGTGGAACGCCTGCCTTCTGGAGCACGAGCACAAACGCGGATCGCAGAATGGGCGCCAACGTCTTCATGGGCCGGATCGCGACCTCAAGGTCAACAAGTGAACATACGCGGCATATCTCACTGGCTGGCTGATGGTTAAGATGAACATCGGGCGGAATAGTGAGAAACAGCGACCAGAAACGCAATGCTTTCTGATTTGCGCAGCCGGGGAAAGCCCAGTACACATCCCCTTGCGCAGGGCGGACTTCCGCCCGCATACTCAGAACTTGACGAGAACAGAAGAAAAACTGCTCAATAACTTGTTCTGTGAAGAAGACATGAGTAGAAACGAGACATGTATTGAGGAGATTCAGGCCCGATACGTCAGAGCCTTCGCCTCTGACTCGGACTACATACCGCTTATCGTCTCTCCGCCATGCCCCGACCAGCCCAGCCGCGAAGAATGGCAAGAGCAGCCCGAAATGGCTGTAAGGAAGACCGCAGCAGCGCTTGCTCCAAAGGTCGCCGTTGGATCCGACTGGATTCCCTCGGTGAATATGGGATGGTTTCAGTGTATCGTTGTGCCTAGCTTCTTTGGCGCAAGGCCCGCCTTTCCCATCGGATCAGACCCCATCGTTGAGCCATGCTTCCGCAACACCCATGAAGCCGTTCAGGCGGGACGGCCATCGGCTGGAGGCCCGGTCCTTGAACAAATGCTGAGCGTCCTTGACACGGCGCTGCGCGGTTTACCGGCAGGCTTCGCCCTTTCCTTTCCCCCCACGGCATCCCCGTTTGACCTTGCTCAACTCTTACTCCCGGCAGACGAGTTCCTCGTCTCGCTTGTGACCGAGCCGCATGAGACTTCGCAATTCCTGTACAATCTCGCCGATCTTTGTACGGAGGTCATCCTTCTGGCACGGTCACGCCTTGCCGGAACGGCAAGCGAGTTGGTAACAAACCGGGGAATCCACTTTCCGGGACTGCGGCTCGCCTGCGACGCCCTGGTGAACTTCTCTCCCGATCTTCTCCGCGGCATTGCTTTGCCCGTCCTGCAACGTTTGGCCAAGCAACACGGAAAACTCTGCATTCACTACTGCTCCAAGCCTGCGCCTTCGAGCCACGTGCTTCCAGTTCTGACTGAGTGTGAGGGTGTAGCCGCCGTCGATACCTGGCAGGGTCCGGATGCGTTCATCGGGAACGATGCGCCGGCGCGAATGCAGGACCGGGTGGGCTTGATCTTCGACGCGGACCTCACTACCGAAGAGAAGATGGTTTCCTTCCTTGGCTGGGAGCCGATTCGTGCTGTGCGTCGCAAGGGGGGCAGACCACTGGTACTGCATACTTCAGCCGCATCCGTCGATGAGGGGCGGAGGATCTTCGACATGTGGCAAGCCAAAATGGCAAATGGCTGAGGCAGGATTCACAGAACCAGTGGCTCCACCAGGACGCGCTAGCGCGCGCCGGTGAGCCACGTCGTTC
>VGWJ01000059.1 GCA_016873635.1 Lentisphaerota bacterium
GAGCAAGGGCCGGATATAGAGCCGTTGGTTGTCGCGTCAGGGAAGAGGATTGACGACCGAAGCGGAACGAGGCAACATGTACGCAAAGAGGTACATATTGGAGGGGCCATGACGACACTAACCGCGACCGACGCCCGCCGGGAATTCTTCGATCTCGTCAAGGGCGCGACCGATAAGCATCAAATCTACCGCATACACCACCGCCGCGGCTCTGTGGTCCTGATGGCGGAGGACGACTACGACAGCATGATCGAGACCATGGAGCTGCTCTCCACGCCCGGATTCCGACGGAGCCTGAAGAAGTCAGTCGAGCAGATGCACAGGGGCGAGACTGTTTCCTTTGAGGAGGTCTTCGGAGAGAAGCCTTGACGGCGTATGCCATCCGCTTCACGAAACAGGCCGTCAAGGACATTGAGAAACTCACGCCTCGGCTGAAGGAGAAGCTCAAAGTCATTCTGCAGAAACAAGTGGCGCCGAATCCGCGGTGCGGAAAGCGGCTGGTCGGCGACCTCGCCGGGTTCCACTCCTTGGGGCTCTCCTACGAGGATCGGCTGGTCTACTCCGTGGACGACGACAGCCGGACAGTGTTCGTACATGGGGCGCGAACCCACAACGGGGATTGAGAGGCAACGCGAACCACGGCGTCCGGCGAAGAGGAACTTCTCCGCGCGGCGATAACCGCATGCTGATCATACCTGCCATAGACCTCAAGAACGGCAAGTGCGTCCGGCTGCGGCAGGGCCGCGCCGAGGATGCCACCGTCTATTCCGCCGATCCGGTCGCGGTCGCGGCGCAGTGGGTGGCGCAGGGGGCCCGCCGCCTGCACGTGGTCGATCTGGACGGCGCCTTCGAAGGGCGGCCG
This sequence comes from Lentisphaerota bacterium, assembly GCA_016873635.1. Lineage (GTDB taxonomy): Bacteria > Verrucomicrobiota > Kiritimatiellia > UBA8416 > VGWJ01 > VGWJ01. The sequence goes on from VGWJ01000059.1 coordinate 863, forward strand.
GTGCACACCGCGCTCATGGCCGAGATCGCCCGCGCCTGCGGCGCGCCCGTGCAGGCCGGCGGCGGCCTGCGCACCGACGCGCACGTGCGCCGCCTCCTGGACGCCGGGATCGCCTGCGCCATCGTGGGCACGCGCGCGTTCTCCGAGACGGACGCCCTGACCGCGCTGGCCGCCGAATTCGGGGCGGCGCTGGCCGTGGGGATCGACGCGCGCGACGGGCTCGTGAGCGTGCGCGGCTGGGTGGAGACCACGCGGGTGACGGCCGCCGACCTGGCGCGCCGCGTCGAAGCCGCCGGCGTGCGCACGATCGTCTACACGGACATCTCCCGCGACGGCATGCTGGAGGGGGTCAACGCGGACGCCACCGGGGCCATGTGCCGGTGCGTGGGCTGCGACGTTATCGCGTCGGGCGGCGTGTCGTCGGCGCGCGACGTCGCTTCGCTGGCGGCGCTCGACCGGCCCAATCTCGTCGGCGCGATCGTGGGCAAGGCGCTCTACGACGGCCGCGCCGACCTGCGTTCGCTCATCGCCGCCGCCGGCTGAAAGACGTCGGGGCATGCGACGCTGATAGCAAGGGGTTGAATCGGTCCGGGGAATGGCGGCAATGCGACAAGATACCGTCCGTCGTCCTCTTCCGGGCTTTGCCGTCTGCGTGATCGCGGGCACGTGGGCCGGACTGGCCTGGGCGCCGCCGCCAAACCTTCTGCTCGCCTGCGCCGCCGTCCTGTGGGCGCTGTCCGCCGCCCTGCTTCCGCGGGAGAAGGCGGCGCGGACGCCGGGGGCGGGGCGGCCGCGCGTCGGGACCGGCGCGGCGGCCGTCTTCGCCTGCGCCGCCTTCCTGGCCTGCGCCGGCGCGAGCCGCCGCGCCGGCCACGAAGGGGGCGCGTGGCTTCCGGACGCCGGCACGCGGATCGAGCTGACGGGAATCGTGGCGAGCGACCCGGAGGTCCTGCCGGCCGGCGGGGACCGCGCGCAGTGGCGCTTTCCGCTGCGGGTGGAGTCCGCGGAGGCCGCCGGGCCATTGCCCGTGCCGCGGGGCGCGCGCGCGACCGTGCGCGTTTACGGACCGGGCGGGTATGGCGGGCCGGCCTACGGCGAGCGATGGGCCGTCGCGGGCACCGTTATCGAAGCGGGTTTCCGTTCCGGCCCGCGCCCCGCACGCGCGCCCGCCGGGAAAGCCGTAAGGGCCGGTTTCGTCCGGTCGCGGCGCCTGTCGGCGGGGCAGGGATGGCGCGCGGCCGAGCTGTGCTACGCGGCGCGCCGCAGCGCGGCCGCGCAATTGGCGCGCGGGATCGGGGACCGGCCGGAAGTGGCGGGCCTGGTCCGGGCGCTGCTGCTCGGCTACCGGGGCGAACTGCCGCGGCAGGCGCGCGACGTCGCCGTGGCCAGCGGCACGCTGCACATCTTCGCCATCTCCGGCCTGCACGTGGGCGTGATCGCGGGCATGATCGTCTTCGTGCTGCGGACGCTGGGGGTTCCGCGCGTGTACTGGGTGCTGTTCATTGCGCCGTTGCTTGCCGCCTACACCTTCGCCACGGGCATGAAGGCCAGCGCGGTGCGCGCCTGCGTGATGGCGACCATCTTCTGGGCGGCGCCCTTCGCCGGACGCCGGGCCGACAGTTTTTCGGCGCTGGCGCTGGCGGCGGTGGCCATCCTGGCCGCGGCGCCGGCCCAGCTCTTCGACATCGGTTTCGTGTGCTCCTTTGTCGTGGTGACGGGTTTGATCGTGCTCTATCCGCGGCTGCACGCGCCGTGGACGCGGCTGCTGGCGCCGGATCCCTTCCGCGTTGTGCCGGAGCGGGCAGCGGCGCGGGGGTTGCGCCGGGCGGCCAGCTACGCGGCCTCGCTGTGGTCCCTGTCCGTTGCCGCCTGGGTGACGTCCGCGCCGCTGACCGCCTACTATTTCGGACGTTTCGTGCCGGGCGCGATCGTCAGCAACCTCGTCGTCATTCCCCTGGCGTTCCTGATGGTGGTCGCGGCCTGCCTGTCGCTCGTGCTGGGCCCGATCGCGCCGTGGCTGGGCATCACGTTCAACAACGCCAACATCGCGCTGGTCGCCGCGCTCATGCGCTCCCTGGCGGCGGTCACGGCCATACCCGGCGCCCACCTGCGCATCGCTCCGCCGCCTGCCGCCGCGGTCTGGTTGTGGTATGCCGTCCTGGCCCTCGTCCTGATGGCGCACGACAGGCGGAACCGGCGCGCGGCGCCCGGGAACGACCGCGATCCGCGGGCCGGGGCAACGTCAGAGTTGCCCGCGCGCGCCGGGATGATAGATTGACGGGGTGAGGGCGGACCGTGACAAGCGCCGGCAACGCAGCCGCTGGGAGGTGCAGCGGGAGCGCGGCCGTATTCCGGACGGGCCGCCGCCGTCGCCGGACCGTGACGCGCGGCGCATCGGCGAGATCATACCCGCCCTGATGGCCGGGCTGGGTTCGGCGGAGCAGTCCCGCTTCGCGGCGCTGGACGAAGACTGGGCACAAATCGTCGGCAAGGCCGTGGCGGCGCACACCCGCCCCGGCGGCATCGCGCGGAACGAGCTGATCGTGTTCGTGGACAGTTCCGTCTGGCTCATGGAGCTGGCGCGTTTCGGGGGCGGCGCGATCCTGCGCAAGGTGCAAGAGCTGTTCGGCGACGCCGCCATCGCCGGCGTGAAGTTCAGGCTTGATCCGGACGGTCCGCGGTAGAGCCGTGGAAAGCGTGGCGCGGCGCGTCCCGGCTTCTACTCCTCGAGCGGCAGCAGGCGGGCGGCTTCCTCTCTGACGTCGGGGCGGAACCTGATGGCGTCGGCCACGTACTCCCTGGCCTTGACGATGCCCCGTTCGCCGCCGACTTCGTAGGCGTAGATCGCGGCGGCAAGAGCGATTTCCGCCTGGTCCCGGATGCGGGTCTCGCGCTGCGCGATGAAGTGATCGGCGAATCTCAGCATCTGGGCCGGAGCCACCTCCGACCACGGAACACGCCGGTCCTTCAACTGCACGCCCCGCTCGTCCGCGCCCAGGATGTCCTGCGCGCCCGGTCCCTGTCCGTAGCCCCAGGCGATCGGTTTGGCGGCCATGGCGGTTATGAAGTAGGCCTTCATCTTCTGCATGCGCTCGTAGCGCTGGATCACGACGCTGAGGGCCTGCTTTCCGGTGTCGGTCTTGCAGGCGGACAGCGCGGACCGGAGCTGGGCCAGGGCCTTCTGGAAATCGTGGGCCGCGGCGAGCGGCATGGAGCTCTGCCGGGCGGCTTCCGCCGCGGCGAGATCCGCCTCGGTCTGCGCGCGCGTCTCCTCTTCAAGCCGGAGGCGCTCCTCCTCTTCGCGCCTGCGGCGTTCTTCCTCTTCCCGGGCCCGCGCCTCGTCTTCGAGCCGCTTCCGCCTGGCCTCCGCGATGCCGCTTGCCGCCTGGGCCTTGGCGCGGGCGTCGGCCATGGCCGCGCGGGCACCGGACTCGAGGCCGGCGATCTCGGCGCGCAGGGCGTCCAGGCGGTTGGCGCCTTCCCGGGCGTCGGACGGACGCGCGGCCTCGTGCACGTCCTGGCGCGCTTCCCCGGCGGCCGTCTCGATCTCGCGCCCGCGGAGGGAGCCGCGGACAATCCCGGCGGTCAGCGCCAGCGCCTGCCTGGCCAGCGGCACGATCTCCGGTTCGCCCGCTTCTTCGCCGGACTCGTCCGCTCCGTTCCGCGGGGCGTCGTCGCTGCCCGCCGCCGCTTCAGGGGCGTTCGCCGCGGCGTTGGTTGCCGCGGCGGCGGCGGCGTTGGTTGCCGCGGGGACGGCGTTCGTGGCCGTTTCGGGGGGGAGGAGACCGGCGACATCGAACCCTTCGCCGAGCACCGCGGCCGCCGCGTTCGTGATCGTCATTTCCAGTTGCGCCGCCTCGCCGGCCAGCTGCGCGAGATTGGTCGCCGCGGCCCTGATTTCGCCGCAGGCCGCGTCGGCGTCATCGCGCATCTTCTGCAGCGCGATCCCGGCGCGGCGCCGTTCGAGAATGCCGTCGCGGCGCAGCTTCAGCGCGACGCCTCCGGCCGCCGCGCCGGCGATCGCCGCGATGACCAGCAGCACGATAAACGCGCGCCGGCAGCCGCCGCCGCGCTCCTCCTTCCTTGCCGCCGTCTCCGCGCGCAAGGCGCCGTGCAGGCCGCCGGCCGATTTCCGGATCACCAGGCGACGCCCGCCCGCGGCCGGCTCTTCGACCGTGCCCGTCTCGGCGGCCTGGGCTTCGGCGGCGGAACCCGCGGCGGACGTCTTTCTCCGGACGCGCAGCCGTTTGCCGCTGAGGCCGGGGCCGCCGGGGGCCAGTTCCTTGAGCGCTTTGTGCAGATCCCCTAGCAGCGAGGCATAGGTCGGATAGCGGCGGGCCGGCTCCTCTTCCAGCATGCGCGCAATGATCGACTGCACCCGCGCGTTCGCCTGCGGCACGAAATCGCCGAGGGAGGGAGCGGGCCGGTCGAGCCGCGCCCTGACCACTTCGACGGGCGTTTCGCCCTCGAAAGGCGGGCGGCCGGCCAGGGCGTGGAACAGCGTGGCGCCGAGGCTGTAGATGTCGGCGCGTTCATCCACCTTCTGCCGGCGCACGCGCTCCGGCGCGATGTAGTAGGGCGTGCCCCAGATGCCGCCGTCGGTGGCCTGGTGCGCGAAGGAAGCCAGGCCGAAATCCACGATCTTGGCGGCGCCTTTCTCGTCCAGCAGGATGTTCTCCGGCTTGATGTCGCCGTGCACCAGGCCGCGCTCGCTGGCCGCCTTGAGGCCATCGGCCACGTCAATGGCGACCTGCATGACCATCGCGGGATCGAGCGGGCGTCCCTCGGCGACCATGCGGTCGAAATGGCGGCCCGACACCAGTTCCATCACGATGTAGGGTTGGCCCTTCTCCTGCCCGAAGGAGTAGATCTGGGCGACGTTGGGATGGTTCAGGCTCGCGGCCACCTGGGCCTCGCGCCTGAAGTTCGCGACGAACTCGGCGCTTTCGCCCAGCGAGCGCAGCATGACCTTGATGGCCACGTAGCGTCCCAGGGATTCGTCCCGGGCGTAAAACACGCCGCCCATGCCGCCCGTGCTGATGAGGTTGAGCAGCAGGAAGGAGCCCAGACGGGCGGGCACGGTCTGCTCGGCGCCGCAGGCGGGACATTCGATCGTGTCGAAGGGATCGCAGCCGGAAACGTCAATCTCCCCGTTGCAGTTCGTGCAGACCGCGATGTCGACCGGATCGGTGGCGACGTTCACCGCTTTGGGTTCGGCGTCTTCCATTTGGCCTTGATATGAGGAGGGCGATAAGTTTGATTGATGATAGGCGAGGTCTTCCGGAGTGTCCATGAGAATCGAGGCGGGCACGTGAATCCGGTCTGTTTCAAAATCGGCGCGGTTACGGTGCACTGGTACGGCGTGTTGATGGCGGCGGGCTTCGCGGCGGGCCTGGCCAACTGGGTCGTGCTCGGAAGGCGCGAGGGCCGCAACTACACCTACTGCGCCGACCTGCTGTTCTGGATCATGGTGGCCGGCCTGGTCGGCGCGCGCGCCGCCTACGTGCTTACGGAATGGGGCGAGTTCAGGGACGATCCGCTGTCGGTCTTCGCCGTCTGGCGGGGCGGACTGATCTACTACGGCGGTTTCGCGGGCGCGCTGGCGGCGATCGTCGTTTTCGCGCGGCGCGGCGGCGAGAGCGCGGCGGGGCTGTTTGATTTCGTCGTCACTTCCGTGCCGCTGGGGCATGCGCTGGGACGCGTGGGATGCTTTCTGAACGGCTGCTGCTTCGGCGCGGTGCATGCGGGCGCGGCGGCGGTGCGCTACCCGGCGCAGAGCTACCCCTGGCTGATCCAGGTGCACACGCTCGCGCTGGGCCGGGAGGAGGCGCACGGCCTTCCGGTGCATCCCGTGCAGCTCTACGAGGCCGGGTTCAACCTGGCGCTGGCCGCGGTTCTCAACGCGGCTTACCGGCGCCGCCATCGCGAGGGCGGGGTGGCGGCGCTGTACCTGCTGCTCTACGCCCCGGCCCGGTTTCTCCTGGAGTCGCTGCGCGGCGACCCGCGCGCGCACTGGCTCGGATTGAGCGTGGGCCGGCTGGTGAGCCTTGTTCTGGCGGCCGTGGGGGCGGCGGCGTGGGCCTGGTCGCGGAGGCGGGGACGTGAAGTTGACCGTGGGCGATGAAAGCGCCGGTTGCCGGCTGGACGTGTGGCTTGCGGGCCGCCTGCCGGGCCTGTCGCGCGCGCGCGTGCAGGCGCTGATCCGGGGCGGGCACGTGACGGTCGCCGGCGCGGCGTCCCGCCCGCACGCGAAGCTGCGCCGCGGCATGGAAGTGGCGGTGCGGATTCCGCCCGCGGTTCAGGCGGGGCCGGAAGCGGAGGACATTCCGCTGCGGGTGCTCTACGAAGACGGCGACATTGTCGTGATCGACAAACCCGCGGGCCTCGTGGTGCATCCCGCCGCCGGGCATCCCTCCGGCACGCTGGTCAACGCCCTGCTGCACCGCTGCCGCGACATCGCCGGGGTGGGGGGCGCGCGGCGCCCGGGCATCGTGCACCGCCTCGACAAGGACACCACCGGCGTGATGGTGGCGGCGAAGAACGATTCCGCGATGGAGGCGCTGGCGGCGCAGTTCAAGGCCGGCGCGGTGGCCAAGGAATACGCGGCCGTGGTGCAAGGCGCGCCGCGGCCGCGGGCGGGCCGCATCGAAACCCCCATCGGCCGCAGCCGCCGCGACCGCAAGAAGATGTCCGCCCGCCCGGCGCGCGGCCGCGCCGCGGTCACGCGCTACGAGGTCGCCGAGGAGCTGGGGGCGCACGCGCTGCTGCGCGTGTGGATCGAGACCGGCCGCACGCACCAGATCCGCGTGCACCTGGCGCATATCGGGCATCCCGTGGCGGGCGACCGCCAGTACGGCCGCCGCGGCGCGGCCGGCGCGCGGGAGGAGCCCGCGCGGCAGATGCTGCACGCGCGCCGCCTTTCGTTCCGCCATCCGCGCGGCGGCGAGCCCGCGACCTTCGAGGCGCCCCTCCCGGCCGACATGGAGGCGTTCATCGCCGCGCTGCGCGCCGCGGCGGGGCGCGTGCCTGTCCGGTCTCCGGCGCGCGCGGCGCCCGCGCCCTACCGTGAATGGCGGGTAAGACGGCCGGGCGAATCGGTGCCGGGCGAATCGGTGCCAGGCAACCGGAAAAAAGGTGCGGAAATCTCTGCGGGAAGGCGTGCTGACGGAGGTGCTGCCGGAGGTTGACTCAGCCGGAACAGACTGATAGAGTGCGGGTTGTGAGCAGGGGACTATTTGCCTGGCACCGGTTAGGGGGAGAAGAAATAGGGAAAGGCGGAACATGGCGCTGCAGAGCATGACCGGATACGGGCGGGGCGCGGCTTCGTCGGCGCTGCTGCGCGTGGAAGCCGAGGTCGGCTCGGTCAACCGCCGCCAGCTTGACATACGGGTTTCCCTGTCCAGGGCGCTGGCGTCCCTGGAGCCGCGGATTTGCGCGGCCGTGCAGCGCCGTTTGCGGCGCGGGGCCGTGAGCGTCAATTTCCGCGTCGCGCCGCGCGACGGGGGCGGGCAAGGCGCGCGCCTGAACCTGGAAGCGGCGCGCGGGTACATCAAGGCCCTGCGGCGCGCGGCCGCGGAGCTGCGGTTGCGGGACGACCTCACGGCGCAGGCCCTGCTCTCGATTCCGGAAGTGATGCGCTACGAGAGCGCGGCCGACGACCCGGAGGCGGTGTGGCCCGTGATGCAGCGCGCCCTGCGCAAGGCGCTGGAGGAAGCGGAGCGCGTGCGGCGCACGGAAGGCGCGGCGCTCGAGCGCGACCTGACGCGGCGCATCGCGGCGCTCGCGCGGCGGCGGATCCGGATCGCGGCCCTGGCGCCGCGCGTGGCCGCGCGGCTCCGGGCGCGGCTGGCGGCGCGGCTGCGGGAGGCGGGAGTGAGCGCGAGCGGGCGCGAGCCGGAGATCATGCGCGAGGCGGCCCTGCTGGCCGACCGCGGCGACATAAGCGAGGAGCTGACGCGGCTCGAAAGCCACCTGGCCCAGGCCGGCGCGCGCGTCGCGCAGGGCGGCGAAACCGGCCGGCTGCTGGATTTCCTGTGCCAGGAAATGATGCGCGAAATCAACACCCTGGGCGCGAAAGCCGGAGACGTGAGGATCGCCAACCACGTGCTGCAGTTCAAGACCGAGCTGGAAAGGGTGCGGGAGCAGGTGCAGAATGTGGAATGAGCGCGCGAGCGCCTTGGCGTATGGGAGGAGAAATCACTTGCCCACTCACATGCTCACACACCCACACACTCCCCAGAGCGGTATCCGGGCATGAGAGGGAAGAACAGGCGTCAGCTGCTGATCGTCGTCTCGGCGCCCTCCGGCGCGGGCAAGACCACGCTGTGCGACCGGCTGCTCGAAGACTTCCCCGAGATCGTCTATTCGGTGTCGTGCACAACCCGCGAGCCCCGCGGCAGCGAAGTGGACGGCGAGGACTACTTTTTCCTCAGCGAGGAAGACTTTGACCGGCGGGTGGCGGAAGGGGCCTTCCTGGAATACGCCGGCGTGCACGCCCGGCGCTACGGGACGCTGCGGGAGCCCGTGGAGTCGGCCCTGCGCGAGGGCTGCCACGTGCTCATGGACATTGACGTGCAGGGCGCGGCCCGGATCAGGCGGATCGCGCAGGCGGCCCCCGAAGGCGACTTGATCCGGCGGGGTTTCGTGGATATCTTCATACGACCGCCTTCGCTGGAGGCTTTGCGCGAGCGGCTCGCAGAGCGCGGCGAGGACGCGGCCGAAGTGATTGAAGGGCGCCTGGCCGCGGCGCGCGAGGAAATGGCGCACATGAACGAATACCGCTACGTGGTGGTCAACGAAGTCCTGGAGGACGCCTACCGCGAGCTGACGGAGATCGTGTGCGCGGAGATGAACCGCAATGCCTGACAAGGTTCTTATCGGCGTGACCGGCTCGATCGCCGCCTACAAGGCCGCGGAGCTCGTGCGCCTGGGCCAGGCGCGCGGATGGGAGACGGCCGTCGTGATGACCCGCGCGGCCACGCGCTTCGTGAGCGCCCTGACCTTCCGCACCCTGACGCGGCGGCCGGTGGGCGTGGATATGTTCGAGGAACCCGCGGAATGGCGCCCGGCGCACGTGTCGCTGGCCGAATGGGCGGACGTGTTCGCGATCGCGCCCTGCACGGCCAACGTGCTGGCCAAGCTCGCGCACGGGCTGGCCGACGACCTGCTGACGTGCACGGCGCTGGCCTTTGACGGTCCGCTGGTGGCGGCCCCGGCCATGAACGAGCACATGTGGGACCACGCCGCCACGCGCGAGAACGTCGCCGTCCTTCGCGCGCGCGGGGCGCGCATCGTCGAAGTGGGCAGCGGCGACCTGGCGTGCGGCTACCAGGGGAGGGGGCGCCTGGCGGCGCTGGAAGACATCATGGCGGCGATCGAAGAAGCCCTGGCCGCACGGGGAAAACCGGGAGGAACGCGGTGAACCGTAGAATCATGTCCGCTCTGATCATTATCGCGCTTGCCGTGCTGGTGCTGATCTTCAACCGCGGAAGCGTGACCGTCAATCTGCCTTTCATTCAGGGCAGCATCTCGGGGATGAAGTCCCTGGTTTTCCTGTTCTTCATGGGGCTGGGCGTGGCGATCGGGTTGCTTCTGAAGTAGGCGGGCGACCGGCTGGGGGCGCAACGGCAAATGCCGCGATTCAGGCTTCTGGATGGCAAGGGGGCCGTTCTTCTCGACCGCGTGGAAGCAGCCGACACCGCCCGGCTTCGCATGCGGGGGCTCCTGGGGCGCGACGGCCTGGAAGCGGGATGCGGCCTGTTCATCCCCGCCTGCGGCGCGGTTCACACCTTCGGCATGCGTTTCACGCTGGACCTCATCTTCGTCGACGGCGGCATGACGGTGAGGCGCGTCGTGCGCGGCGTGCCTCCGAATCGCGTGGTGTTCGGGGGGCGGGGCGCGACGGGCGTCCTGGAAATGCAGGCGGGGTGCCTCGCGGAAGGGCGCGTAGCGGAAGGCGACGGGCTTCAGTTGCGCGTGCGCGGACCGGAGTAGGAACGCGCGACGCGGCGTGAAACGCAGCCGTCGAAGGCCGTTCCAGCCTCTCGCGCATGCATTTCTTTCCAGGCTGACGCTTCAGCAGGCCGGCTCGAACCGGCGCGGGCCGGCGGCATTGCAAGCTCCGCCCGAGATCCGAAAGACCCGCTTTGTCACGGTCTGTTCCCTTCGACCGCGGTCTTGTCGAGCTCCAGGACTCCGCCCGGAAACACGTAGCAGCCTCCGCCCCTGGGCGCGTGGTCCCCCGAAGTGTGCGCCTCGTTGGCCCGGATGGCGGATCCGGCGACGGTCACGCGGCCGTCGTGGTGAACGTACAGCCCGCCGCCGTAGCTGTAGCGGCCGTGCACCCGGTTCGTGGCGATCGCCGTGTCCGACACCGTGACGTCGCTGCCTTCCACGTACAGCCCGCCTCCCATGCCGAGGTAACCGGCCGCATTCGTGTTGCATACGATCGCGCAGCCCCGGAAAGCCACGTTGCTGCACGCGACCACGCAAACCCCCGCGCCCAGTCCGCGGCGGCCTTCCAGCAGGCCGTCGCGGACGATCGCCTGCTCGATGACGGCGCCCGCTATTCCCGACAGGGTCAATACCCGGCCGGAACCCGCCGTGCGTTTCAGGATCGCAGGCCCCGCGTCGCGCGGCCCCGGATGCGCCGCGGCCGCCAGCTTCGCGTCCGCCCGGTATCCGCCCAGCAGTTGAACGTTGGCCGCATTGCGCCAGCGGAAGACGGTTCTGTCCCCGTCCCTTTCCGCGATGCCCGGGCCGCCAAAGGTCCGGCCGCCGGCCAGGCAGATGACCGCGTCGCTTTTCGCCGCGGGATTGTCCAGCGCATCCTGGAGATTCTTGAAACCCGTGGCCCAGGTGTCGTACGGCGGGGTGGGGGAGGCGTCGGGGGAGACGTAGAACGTGCGCACGACAGTATCCGCGATCGTAACGGTTGCCGTCCTGCCGGGCCCGACGATGTAGGGGCCGGGCAGAAGCGTTATCACCACCGTCTCGTCGCCCTCAACGGTCATGTCGTTCCAGGGTGCGACGGCGAGGCGGGCCTCCGCCGCGCCCGCGGGCAGCACGACCGTCCCGCTCAGCGCGGCGTAGTCCGCGCCGTTGCTCGCCGTGCCCGACAAGGCGTAGGCTACCGGCAGCGGCGCCTCAACGCAGGACGCCGGGCGGGAAAAGGTCAGCGCGACCGGCACGGGGACGCCGTCGGGCCCTTTCTCCCGGGCGCTCTCCGCCACGGATTCCAGGTTGACTTCCCCGGTAATGAAGGAAAGCGCCGGGTCGGCAATGGACTGATCCTGAGCGCCCTTTGCGCCGAACGTATAGTAGTAGGTTTTGTCCCCGGCCAGCCCGCCGATCTCCCTCTTGAGAGGCGTCTCGTCGCTCCAATCGGTCTTCTCAAACCATTCCGTCTTCGCCCAGTCCCAGGTGTTGCCGCCGCTCTTCTCGCCCCACATCACGCAAGCCGACACGGCCGAACCGCCGCCGGCGTCCAGAACGCCTTCGAGAACGGCCGATTCCCTGGTCACGCTCGAGGCGGTTTCGTTGCGCGCCGACAACGACACGTAGCGCACGATCACGATGCCGCTGCCTCCGTTCCCCCCTTTCCCGTCGCCGGCGGCCACCCCGGACCCGTCGCCACCGTGCCCGGTATTGGCAGACTTGCTTACGCCGTCGACTCCGTCGCGCCCGTGCCCTGTTCCGCCCGCCGCGTAGATCGCCGGAGTCTTCCCGTCCCTCATACTGGAAGGCCTGCCGGGGCCGCCCGCTCTGCCTTCAACAGCGGACTTGCCAGGGCCGCCCGCGCCGCCGCCGCCGCCCGCGTCACAGCTTGCCCCTTCCCCGCCATCATGGCCCTGCCGTCCGTCCGCAACGGTCCAACCGCGCGTACAGGAACCATGCGACCCGCCGCCGCCGGATCCGCCCGACGCGGCCACCACCGATTCCCCTCCGCCGTAACCGCCTCCATAGGCGCGGATGACGCCGAACACAGCGTTGGAGATCAGTGAATCGCCGCCGTTCGAGGGCCCGCCCGGCTGGCTGACGCCTTTGCCGCCGGCGCCCACGACAACGTCAAGGGAGCCGGTTGTGACATCGGCGCTTCCCGTCAGAAACCCGCCGCCCCCGCCGCCCCCGCCCTGCCAGACCGCGCCGCCCCCGCCGCCGCCGGCAACGACCAGGTATTCGACTTGACCCGCGCTCAGAAACGTCAGCGTGCCGCTGTTCGTGAAGACGTGCGCGGTCCAGTTGGTGCCGTTCTGAACGTAGCGGGTCTCCAGCCCGCCGCGGGCATCGATACCGCGGGCCGGAGGGGCCGTTCCGCCGGCAAGCGCCAGAACGGCCGCCCAGAGAACCAGGCGCGGAAGTCCGTGTTTTCTCAATTCTCTCTCTTGTAGTGAATTGGCCATGTGTCGATCTTCTCCCCCTTCATCATGGTGGATCGCGGTCGCACCCGGGAACAGGTGCGGCCGTCATCGTCCGACTGTATAGCGGCGGCGGCGCGGGAATACAAGGGCAGGATCCCATGCGGCGCACGGGTCTTCCGAGTGAAGCAGGTGACGGACTCGGGACTACACACGATCGATCATATCTGCTACTCATTGATCGGGAGACAGACGTGAGCTGGTCTCAGCAGGATGCCCGGCACTTCGTGGATCATGAGCACGCTTTCCGGCTGGGGGCGCTGCCGACGGAACAGCCGCACCCGGTCACCCGGCGACTTTCGCAGACTTTGCAGCGGGACGTGACCGCCGGGTTGCGCCTGCTGGCGCAGGTGGACCGCGACATCCCTCCTGCCGCCCGGCGAGTTTTCGCCGGGGCCGCCTTCGCCAGTCTTGTCGGCCAATTGGAGCGGGCTATGCGCCAGGGGCGGCGGATCTTTTTCACCGGCTGTGGCGCGACAGGGCGGCTGGCGATCCTGGTGGAGTCGGCCTGGCGACGGTTCTGGCAGCGTGCCCGGAAAGCGGGGCTGGACATCCCCGGCATCGGAGAAATACCCGAGCGGGTGGTGAGCGTGATGGCGGGGGGAGATTTCGCGCTGATCCGTTCCGTGGAAGGTTTTGAGGACTATCAATCGTTCGGCCGCCACCAGCTTGCGCAGGCGGGCGTGTCCGAGGGCGACGTGGTCGTGGCCGTCACCGAGGGCGGGGAGACAAGCTTCGTCATCGGCACGGCTTGGGAGGGGCTGGACCGCGGGGCGAGCGTGTTTTTTGTCTTCAACAATCCTGCCGACACACTGGCCGGGCTGGTCGAGCGGTCACGCCAAGTCATCGAGCATCCGCGCATTACAAAGCTGGACCTGCACAGTGGTCCCATGGCGGTGGCGGGCTCGACCCGGATGCAGGCGACGACGGTCGAGCTGCTGGTGCTGGCCGCGGCAATGGAGGGCGCCCTGGCGAAGCTGCTGGCGGATCAGCCGGGCGACCTGCCGGCCCGGCTGGGCCTGGCGAGGCGCAGCGGGGAGGACTACGCCAGTCAGTTTGAAGGGCTGCTGGACCAACTGGGCGGCGCCGAGGCCCTGGAGGCGATGGCGGGGCTGGTGAAGCTGGAGGAGCATATCTACCGCTCCAAAGGCCTGGTGACATACTTCGCGCAGGAGTACCTGCTGGACATTCTGACGGACACCACGGAACGGTCGCCGACTTTCGCGCTGCCGCCGTTCCGTCCCGGCGGCGACGAAATCTCACCGCTGCCGTGGGCGTTCGTGAAGAACCTCCGCCTGCCGACCCCGCAGGCGTTGGAGGATCTGCTGGGGCACCGGCCGCGCGGGCTGGATTGGGGCGCCGAGGTGTATCGGAGGCTGGAGGCGCCGCGGCGGATCGTGGATGCCCCGCCCGACATTTCCAACGCCCGTATCCTCGCTTTCGGCATCGGCGACGAAGACGACCCCTCCCGGCGGTCGAAATCGCCTAACGCGGCCGTGGCGCTGCTGGCGGGCCGGGCGGCTGCCGACCCGGAACTGGCACGGCGGTTCAGGCGGGCATCGGCGGCGTTCGACTCGCGGGCGGTGCTGGCGATCGGCGCGTCACCGCCGGCGGACCTGCAGGAAGGCGTGCGCCTGCATGTGCCCTGCAATTGGCCCGACTCGCCCCTGGACCTGTGGGCCCACCTGGCCGTGAAGCTGGTGCTCAACACGCTCAGCACAGCCACCATGGGCCGCATGAAGCGCTTGGACGGCAACTGGATGATTCACGTTCAACCGGGCAACAAGAAGCTCATCGACCGAAGCTGCCGGCTGATCTGCACCCTGGCCGGGGTGGACTATGCCCAGGCGTGCCAGGAGCTGTTTGCCGTGAAGGCCCGCCTGGAGCGCGAGCCGGACGCGTTCGGCGACGCGCCCGCCCCGGCCGCCATTGCGATGCGGCGACTGCGTGGACATCATCATCGCCGATCCGGTCCGCCGGGATGAAAGGAGCCGGCCGGAATGTCAAGCGAGCTGAGGGTCGCGTTCATGGGCGCGGCGAGCGCGCAGTTACGGTATTTACCAGCCGGTGGGCGACACGATCAGCATCGGCGGCGCGATACGCGCCGCGCGGTCACTGGAAGGTCAATTCGCTCAGATCGGGAACCGTGCCGAAGCTCTGCAGCGCGGAGCCGTAGCGGTAGTAGACCTCCAGGCAGAGCGCGCCGAGGGCGGTGCAGTAGGCCCTGCCGCCATCCCACTTGACTTTTTCCGGGTTCCAGCTCCCGGCGTTGTGTCCCCGTCGGGACTGGTGATCCAGCAGGACGTCCCGGATGCGGCGATTCCACCACAGGCGCGACTCCCCGCCCATGTTGTGCATGGCATAGGTCGCGTAGTACCAGTAGTAGAAGTCCTTGTTCTTGTCCCAGTCCGGGGGCCTCGCCCTCGTCAGTGCCGCGCCCTTGACGAGCACGGGGTGGTTGACTCCCATGCCGTTGAACTGCCGGACCAGCATGCCCGCGCAGGTCAGGGCGGGGGACCCCTCGCCGTACGAAAGGCTGGCCGTATACTGGTATCCCACGCCGCCGCTGGTGTCGGCCATTCCGCCGCGGTCGGTGCACTGATCGAGGTACGTCAGCCCTTTGGAGAAAGCGGCGTAGTCGAACTTGATATTGGCCAGCCTGGCGGTCTTGAGCGCCTGCAGGAACCAGCTCGTAACGGACATGTCGCTTTCGTCCGGGCCGGGGGTATAGCGCCAGCCGCCGTCCTTGGCAACGGCGGTGACGCAGGCGTCCACGGCTTTTCGCGTGGCCATGGCGACGCGCTCATCCGGCGACCGGCCGAAAGCCTCGCACAGGGCAATTGTGCAGATGGCGTGCTCGTACATGTTGGGGCTCAGGTACCCGGTTTGCGCGTCCTGCTGGTCCGCGATCCACTGAACGGCGCGAAGAACGGCCATGCGATGTTCGCC
Source organism: Lentisphaerota bacterium (assembly GCA_016873635.1). Taxonomy (GTDB): domain Bacteria; phylum Verrucomicrobiota; class Kiritimatiellia; order UBA8416; family VGWJ01; genus VGWJ01. Next base: position 16,228 of record VGWJ01000059.1, read on the forward strand.
CTTGCGCAGCGTGTTGCCGCCCCCCAGCAGGGCCAGGGTGGCCAGGCCGGTGACGCCGCGGACGGGACTCGCCACGCTGCCCTTCTTGACGTCGTCCGTCAGGGGGGCGTTCATGGGGACGTCCTCGGGATCCCAGCGGTGCGGCGACCACCAGCCCTCGGTCTCCTGGTGCAGCGCCAGCCAGCGGAGCGCCGCGTCCACGGCGGTCCGGGTTTCGAACCCGGCGCGTCCCATGGCGTCAAGGTAGTCGCCGCTGCCCAGAAGATTGATGTCCACGGGTCCCAGGTCGCCGACGGTCACGGCTTCCAGGTCGCCGAACTGGCGCGGGGTCACCTTGAGCTGCATTCCGGGACGCGGGGACGTGCTGACCAGCCGGGCTCTTGGCTTGGCGCGCGGCGCCGGGTCCTTGTACGCGTAGATGTCGCCCGGCGTCTTGCTGAGCACCGCGATGGGGGTCAACGCATCGGCCGTTTCGTCGTCCAGGCGGTCCATCTTCTCCATCCTGTCGAGCATGTCCAGTTGGGCGGACTGGATGTCGATGTCCGAGTTCATCGTCAGCTCGCGGGTCTTGACAACCTCCTCGCGGATGTCGGTTTCCTTGATCTCGGTGGTCATCTGGATCGTCGGGGTCTCTCTTTCCCGGAAGTCGGGCTTGTCCTGGACCAGTTCGCGCATCAGCTCGCGCTGCGGTTCCTTGAGCTCGAACTTCTCGGTCTTCGGCGGGCGGGGGGCAAACTCGAAATCCTTGAGCCGGGCGGTTTTACGGCTCCTTTCGCGATAGGCCACGCCCCACAGGGTGGCCACCGTCAGCATCACGACCAGAAAGCCGGAACCGACCAGAAGGGATCGCTTGTCAAAGACCGGGTCCTGGCCGGGCATCGCCTCGGGCGACGGACGGGGACGCGTCTGTTGACTCTCTTTCACGGTTCCGTTTCCCTACTGGTTCACTTCAAGCGTGGCCGAAACCTTGGTAATTCCGGCCTGGGCGCAACACCCCATGACCTTGGCCACGTGGTCCCACTTGACGTCCTTGTCGCCGCGGATCACAACCGACTGGTCCTGGTTCCGGACCCGCGCCCGCGCCATGTTGATCGTCAGCGTCGTCAGCGTCATCTTCTCGTTTTCGACGTGGTAGTAGGCGTTGCCGCCCGGCAGATAGCGGACATTGACGACAATCGGCCGCGCGGGCGGCTTGGCGACCTTGAGCTGTTCGTTCATGGTGGGAAGGTTGATGTTGACGTCCTGCTCCATGGACTGAACGTACGAGGACGTGACCACCAGGAACAGGATGAGGGTGAACATGGCGTCCACGACGGGCGTCATGTCAATGTGCATCGCGTGTTCGCTCTCGCGCTGAAAGCCCATATGCCGTCCTCCTCCGTTGCGAAGCCGCGGGTCACCCGCGCGGCCGGGAAATCACCGGTAGGCCCTCTTCGACGGGGGCGGTGGTCCGACCCTGGCTCTCTTCCGTTTCCTCTCCGGCCTGTCCGCCGGGGCGCTTGATCTTCCCCAGCAGGTGAAGGAACCGTTCGTGCACGGTCTCGCACTGGCCGACGAGCGCGCCGTGCTTCTGGTTGAGGAAGAAGTAGACGAAGAGCGCGGGGACGGCCACGGTCAATCCCGCCACCGTGGTGAACAGCGCCACCCGGATCCCCGCCGCGAGGACGGACGCCCTGGCGGCGTTGCTCGTGCCGGCGATTCCTTCAAAGACCGTCACCATGCCGATGATGGTGCCCATCAGGCCGAGCAGCGGCGACACCACGGCGATCAGGTTCAGGGCGCGGACCGGAATCCGCATGCGGTTGATGTACGTGATGGTGGCGGCTTCCACCCGGTTGCGGATTTCGCCGATCGAGGACTCGTCGAAGTCCACCGTCATGTGGCGGCAGATGAAAGGCATCAGGCCCTTGTTGTCCCGGGCCAGTTCCCGGAACCGGTTCAGATCGCCCTTGCGGATGGCCGCTTCGGCGGCGTCCACGAACTCGGGGGGGCACTGCACCTTGGCGCGGTACAACAGGGCGTCGTTGACGGCGAGCACCAGCATCGCGACGAACAGGAGCGCGATGGGGTGCATGAAGAAGCCGCCCTGCAGGTAGAAGTCCAGCAGCGTCATGCGGGTGATGATGTTCTTGGGCCCGGCCCCGGAGATGCGGATCCAGCGGCGCTGGGGGTCGTTCAGGCCGGCGATGCGCTGAACGGTGAAGACCCCGCCCTTGGCCGTCTTGCGCTTGATGCCGACGACCTTGTAGGCGGTCTCCTCGTTCTTGTACAGATCGCCGGCTTCCAGCGTCGTGATGTCGTCGTCGGTCCGGATCTCGAACTGCTTCAGGTCGCCGGCGTTTTCGCCGCCCTCCCCGCGGAGCAGGCTCTCCACGTCTCCCTGGCTGCCCGTATCGAGTCCGCTCAGGCCGGGCAGGGACTCATCCAGAGCGGGCACCGCGGCGGCGGCCGGTTCCGCTCCCGGCGCGTCCTGCGCCCGCGCCGGGCAGGTTCCCGCGACCGCCGTCATCAGAATCGCCGTCCCCATCGCGAATGCCTTCCTCATCTTCCGTTTCTCCTTTCCTATCGCTTCTTCGATTCGGGCTCCATCAGGTCCCGGCGCAGTCGCTGCGCCTCTTCGATCAGTTCGCGATCCGCCTTGGGAAACTCCCGGACCAGCCGGTCCAGAAACTCCCGCGCGGCAGCCCGGTCCCCGGTCTGCGCGGCGCATCGGCCGGCCGCCAGCACGGCCGGCGCCAGCGGATAAGACTCCACGCTCTTGCGCAGAAGCGCGAGCGCGGCCGGCGCGTCGGGCGGCGAGGCCGCCAGCTTCCGTTCCGCCAGGCGGTAATACGCTTCGGCTTTGACGTCTTCGTACGTTTCCGACCTGGCCAGGTCCCGGAGGGTTTGCTCACCCTCCTCCGCCTGACCGCGCCCGATCCGGGCCAGCGCGCCGTACACGTCCATGTACGTGCGCCGCAGTCCGGCGGGATGTTTCTCCACGTACGCCAGGTAGTAGCGCTCCGCGGGCTCCCAGTTCGACAGACCGACGTACGACCGCACCAGCTCCATGTAAGCGTCTTCAACGCCCTTGAAGTCGGGATGCTCCCGGATCAGGCGGGCGAGCGTCTCCTGGCCCGCCGTGTACAGGCGGAGATTCATCTGACTGCGGCCCATCATGAACAGGGCCTCGCCGCGGCTGGCGTTGGTGCGCAGGTTCGAGTCGTCCGCGAACGGCCGCAGCACGGTCTGACAGGGCTCCCACTGTTCCTTCTTCCAGTAGAGATAGCCCAGCCCGAAACGCACCTGGCCCGCGTCCCACTGGTCCGGCGGCGCCACGCGGAAGCCGTTCCAGCCGCTCTCCCCGCGAAGGCGTTCCGAGACGGGGATGAAGCGTCCCACCTCGTTCGTGGCGCTGGAAGGGGCGTACTCGTCGAGCAGCGCCGCGTAGGCGTCCGCGGCGTCGGCGTAGAGTTCGGCCTGGGTGCCGTAGTAGCCCATGAGCTG
>VGWJ01000060.1 GCA_016873635.1 Lentisphaerota bacterium
CAATGGCCGGCACACGGACACGAAGCGGCCCTTGTACTTTGGCCCGCGGCACGACGCGACCGCGTTCAATCCGCGCACGGCGTTCTGGGGTTGCGGGGAGAACCTACCCGAAGTCCGCCGGCTGGTGGAGGCCGTGATTTACCAGAAGGGCGTTGACGGAGTCGGTGAGCAGGGGGTGGATCTCTTCCCCTTGAAGACCAAGGTCGGCGGCTATGGCTACTCCCCCACCAAGCCGGGCACGCACTGGCCCAACTACGATCCCTACATGCGCGCCATTCTGTATCCCGGGCCGGACGGGCCGGTGGCGACCGAGCGCTTCGAGATGTTCCGCGAGGGCCTGCAACTGATGGAGCTCAGGATGTTCCTCGAACGCGCCGTGGCGGAAAAGAAGGCAAGCCCCGAACTCCGGAAGCGGGCCGCCGCCGTCCTGGCGGAACGACCGCGGTATAGCAGCGGCCAGCCTAACAGCTTCTTCTTCCGGTGTTTCCAATCCGAGGCCGACGCGAAGCTGCTGGACACGGCCGGCGCAGTTTTCGGGGATCTGCCCTTCGCCGCCAGCACACCCGCCAGCGAACTGGCGGCGGTGGTAGAGCGAGTGACGGCAAATCCGACCGACGCTGGGAACCGCAAGCAGGCATGGCGCCTGCGCGCGGTGACGGGTGCCTTGACACCGGCGCAACTGGCCCGGCTCTACGCCGGCGTCAAGACCGACCCGAAGGCGCGCTTCGAGTTGACCGAGCTGGTGGCGGTGTTGGGGCGGGCGTTCGGCGAGCGCTGCGGCGGCGATGCGGCCAAACTGGGCCAACTGCTCGGCGATGCCGAGGCCTTGCCGTTCCTGCGGGGCTACGCGCAGGCCGCGGCGGAGTCCACCAACGCCACGCTGAAGGCGTGGGCGCGGACCGACGGTGCGATCCTGTTGCCGCTGGTGAACGGCCTGCGCGCGCAATACTATCGCGGCATCGACCAGTGGGAGAATCTGGCTGCCGAGCGCCTGGTCGGAATGATTGAAGCGCCCGACCAGAAGCTCGGCTTGCCCGGCTTCAACTTCGCCGATCGCGTTCACATCTCCGTTCGCTGGACCGGCTTCATTGAGATCAAAACACCGGGCAAGTACACCTTTCACGCGCTGGCCAAGCTTGGGGCGCGCCTTTGGGTGGGCGACACATTGTTGACCGAGCGCTACAACAGCGACGACGGCGTCACCACTGAATTGACCTCCGGCCTGCACCCCTTCAAGGTCGAGTTCTGGACTGCTGCGGAGCCGGCGAAGAGCCCGATTCAGATTCAGGTGACATGGAGCGGCCCCGGTTTCGGGCGGCAGCCGATCAGCGCCGATCTTCTGCGTAGCCCAGCGCTGGAGGGGGGGAAATGATGGCGGATGGCTGATGGCTAATGGCTGAGAACCCCTAATCGTTCGCCTTATTCTTTCGCACTAAACCGGCATAGCCGGAACCAAGCAGAGGAGCTTGAACAGAAGGTCACAAAGAGCACTGTCAAGCAGAACGTATGCCTGGGGCTATATTGAGATCGACTGGTTCGCGCACCAGAGCGAGGAGTACCGCAACGAGTGGATGCGCTATGCATGGGACTGGCTGCGCAAGAACGACACGAACGGATGGTTCAACGCCGTGCGCGAGGTCTTCGGCCAGGAGCCGTTCCCGCCGAATGTGGTGCCGACGCCCGAGCAAAAGGCGCGTTTGGATACGCTCTTCCCGCACGGGGATTGGTGATCGCGGATGAGCATGACCGGTATGATGCAGCGATGTTGGGAGCATGATTACTGCGCCCCGTCGTTCTACATGATTACCCTCGTGACCGAACCGCGGCGCGGCTGCTTGAGCGCTCTGGAAGGAACGGAATCCGACCCGCGCCTGCAGCTTTCGCATCTCCTTACTTCGGCTCGGCGAATAGTGTGGAGGGGGAAGAGGATGCCGAATATGATCTCTGGGCTTTCGTGATGTAACGGAGGGAGTTGACTCAATGGGCGAAACCATTCGACAGGAAGCGCGGCGGCTGCTGGCCGCCATGACGCGCGACGAGAAGATTGACCTGGTACACGGGGTGGACAACGTGTGGACGCGCGGCGTGCCGCGCCTGGGCGTGCGCAAGCTGCGCATGGCCGACGCCAGCATGGGATTGCGCGACGATCTGGTTCCCGCCACGGCGTTCCCCGCGTTCATCGCCCTGGCCGCGACGTGGAACCGCGAGCGGGCCGCTGCCTACGGCCAGGCCGTAGCCGAGGAGTTCCGCGCCGCCGACGTGGACGTGCTGCTCGGGCCGGGCGTGAACCTGTACCGCACGGCGTGTTGCGGCCGAAACTTTGAGTATCTCGGGGAAGACCCGTATCTCGCGAGCCGGATGGCCGTGGCCTATGTCCGGGCGGCGCAGGCGGAGGGGCTGTCAACCACGGTAAAGCATTTCGCGTGCAACAACAGCGATTGGCACCGCTGCTGCAGCAATTCCGTGGTGGACGAGCGCACGTTGCGCGAAGTCTATCTGCAGGCCTTCGAGGCCGCCGTGAAGGACGGCGGAACGCGCGCGCTGATGACCAGCTACAACCTGCTCAACGGCGAGTATACTGCCTGCAATCGCTGGCTGTCGCACAAGGTGTTGCGCGAGGACTGGGGGTTCGACGGCCTCGTGATGTCGGATTGGAACGGCGCCCGCGATCTGGGCAAGGCGTTCCGGGCCGGAATGGACCTGGATATGCCGGGTGTCACCCAGTGGAACGGTTATCCGAAACCCCTGCGTGAGCTGCTCGACAGCGGCCAGTTGAAGCCGGAAGACCTGGACCGCAGCGTGTTCCAGATCCTGAAGTGGACGCTGGAGATCCAGAAGATGCAGGAAGACCGGTCTCGCCCGCCGCGCGGCAGGTGCGCGGACCATGCGGCCGTGGCGCTGCAAACCGCGCGGGAAGGCATCGTGCTGCTGCGGAACCGGGACAACCTGCTGCCGCTTGAGGCCAGGCCGGGCATGCGCCTGTGCGTGACCGGGCCGGCCGCGTATCCCACGGCGACCAGCGGCGGCGGAGCGGCGGAGGTGAAGGCGGTCGATCCGGTCAGCATCCTGGGCGCGGTATGCGCCCTGGCGCCCGAAGCGACGGTCTTGCGCACCGACCGTGCGGAGGAACTGGCCAGGGCCGACGCGGTGATCGTTTGCGTGGGCTACGACGCCGAACGCGAGCGCGAAGGCCTGGACCGCCCCTGGGAGCTGCACTGGCATCGGGATGTCAACGTCATCCGCCACTGCCAGAACCACAATCCGAACACGATTGTCGTGATCGTGGCCGGCGGCGGCGTGGAGATGGCCTCGTGGATCGACAAGACCGCCGCGGTGCTGCACGCCTGGTATCCGGGCGAGAACGGCTGCCAGGCCATTGCCGAGATCATCTTCGGCAAGGTCAACCCATCGGGTCGCCTGCCGATCACGATTCCGCGGTCCTGGGCCGATGGCGCGGCGGCGGCTAACTACCTCCCGCCCGGCGCTTCCCACTACAACCTGCCGGACTATGACTGGCCTACCCGGGCGGTCTTTGACGTGAAATATGAAGAAGGCGTCTTCGTGGGGCACCGGCACTTCGACCGCGCCGGCAGGACGCCGCTCTTTCCGTTCGGCTTCGGGCTGTCGTACACGACGTTCGAGTACTCCGGGCTGCGCGTGACGAAAAGCGCGGCCGGCGGCGCGGACGTCGCCTTCCGCGTGCGCAACACCGGCGCGCGGGCCGGCGCCGAGGTGGCGCAGGTCTATGTCGGCGACGTGCAAGCCTCAGTGCCCCGGCCCGTCAAGGAGTTGAAAGGCTTCGCGCGGCTGGTGCTGGAGCCCGGGCAGGAGCAGGAGGTCACCGTCGCGCTCGACCGCCGCGCCTTCGCGTTCTTCGACGTGGCCCGGCAGGACTGGGTCGTGGAGCCCGGCGAGTTCCGGATTTGTGTTGGCGCCAGCTCGCAGGAGATGCGGTTGGAAGGGAAGCTGGTGGTGTAGTCGGACTGGTCGGACGAATTGTTGGAGACAACTTCATGAACGCACCGGAGAGCCCGTTGTTGCCGCACGGCGGCTACAAGAAGTTGCGCAGTTACAAGGTGGCGGAGGCGGTTTACGACGCCACGGTGGTCTTCTGCGACCGCTTTATCGACAAGCACTCGCGCACGCATGACCAGATGGTACAGGCCGCGCGAAGCGGCGTGCGGAACATCAGCGAGGGCAGCGGCGGCGCCGCCACCTCGCGCAAGAGCGAGATGAAGCTCACCAACGTGGCCCGCTCCAGCCTCGACGATGAACTCGAAAAGGACTACCGCAGCTTCCTGATGCAACACGGGTTGCGGGTCTGGCACAAGGACTCTCCGGAAGCGCTGGCCATGCGCGAGCGCTTGAAGCATGACGTTGTGTCCAAATTGCCGCCTGCGCCGGAGGGAGCCGTGCGACTCACGGGTCTGGCCGGTCTGGCTGCTTTTGTGGGCAAGGCCCCTCCTGAACTGGCGGCCAACGCGATGCTCTGCGCCGTGAACCAGGCGGCCTACCTGCTGAAACGCCAGCTCGAAGGCCAGGGCCGGGCCTTTGCGAAACAGGGGGGCTTCACGGAGAATCTCTACCGCACGCGCACGAAAACGCGCCAGGGGCAGTCGTCGGACCGGTCCGACTTGTCGGACAAGTCTGACGCACAGCCGCCCGCCTGCCCGACCTGCGGCAAACCCATGCGCCGGCGCACCGCCCGGCAGGGGCCGCGGGCCGGCGAAGCTTTCTGGGGTTGCTCCGGCTACCCGGACTGCAAGGCGACGCTGTCGGACCGGTCGGACAAGTCGGACCCGTCCGACAGCAAAGGAAGTCCATGATCATCGAAATCAGCGACCACCTCGACGAGAACTCCGCCGCCGACATTGTGCCGGCGATGCAGCGGGCGCTGGCCGCCTGCCGCGCGGCGGAGAAGCCGACGCTGCGGTTTGCGCCCGCGCTCTATCACTTCCGCGCGGACCGCGCGCCGGAACGGTTCTACTACATCTCCAATAACGATAGCGGCGTCAGGCGCATCGCGTTTCCGCTGATCGGGGTGAACGGCCTGACCGTTGACGGCGGCGGCGCGGAGTTCCTCTTCCACGGCCGCATCACGCCGTTTGTGGTGGATCATTCCAGCGACATCACGCTGCGGAACTTCAGCGTGGACTATGACCGGCCCTTCTTCTCCCAGGGCGAGGTGGTGGCCTGCACGGAGGAGAGCTTGGACTTGCGGATCGACACCGTCGAATTTCCGTATCGCGTGGATGGCGGCTCGCTGGTGTTCACGGCTCCGGACTGGAGCAGCACGCACGACTGGTGCTGGCTGGTCACGGAGTTTGATCCGCGGACCCGTGCCCCGACGAACAACATGTTCTACTATCCCATCAAGAACAAGGGCGTCTCGTTTGCGCACATCGACAAGACCTTCGACGATTGGGCCCAGCCCTTCAGCGCCACGGAACTGGAGCCGGGGCTCGTGCGGTTGCACTACAAGACGCCGTGGCGGCACACGATCGGCCACTTTGTGACCCTTGGTCACGAGAAGCGGAACAACCCCGGCGTGTTTATTCACGAGTCCGCCAGGGTCACGGTCGAGGACGTGCGGATGCACCACGTCGGAGCGATGGGCTTGATCGCCCAGCTCTCCACGGATATCACGCTCAAGCGATTGGATGTGTCGGTGCGCCCCGGATCGTCGCGGATGGTGTCCGTCAAGGCGGACGCCACGCATTTCGTCAACTGCGAGGGCACGATCCGGATGGAGGATTGTCGCTTCGACAACATGCTGGACGACGCGACGAACGTCCACGGGATCTATTCGCGCATTTCAGGGTTGATCGGCCATGACGGGATCGAGGCGGAACTGAGGCATTTCCAGCAGCACGGCATCTGCTCGTACCGGCCCGGCGACCGCGTGGCATTCACGGACAACCAGAGCATGCAGACCGTGCGCGAGGGTGTCGTGGCCGAAGTGCGGGTGCTCAACGCGCAGCACTTCGAACTGCGCATGCGGGAGCCGATCCCCGATGGAGTGAAGCCCGGCTTTGCCATCGCCAACGTCACGCGCATGCCGGCGGTGGTCATCCGCGGCTGCCGCACGGGCAACAACCGGCCGCGCGGGTTCCTGCTGACCAGCAACCGGCCGATGGTCATAGAGGGGAACACGTTCTACAACTCCTCCCACGCCATTCACGTGTCCAGCGACGCCAACTACTGGAACGAGTCGGGACCCGTGCACGATCTCGTCATCCGCGGCAACACGTTCCGGAACTGCGGCTACGCGGACGGGGCGGCGCCAGTCAACATCCACCCGGAGATTCCCAAGCCGGCGGAAAGCGGACCCGCCTATCACCGCGGCATCGTCATCGAGGACAACACCTTCATCTCGCCCAACCCGAACCTGCTCAGCGCCGGCCACGTGGACGGGCTTGTGTTCCGGAACAACCGTGTGAAAGCGTCCGACGCCTTCGCGCCCAACGCCGCCGGCAAGCCGCCGGTGCAACTTTGGGGTTGCCGCGACGCGACAGTCGGGGAAACGGCACGGAAATGAATGATACGCGCCAGGAAACCATTTACTCCGTCATCCAGACGTGTATTGTTTGCGGATTCAAGGCGCCTGAAAGGCAAACATAGGAGGAGGCCACGCCATGCCGACGGAAGCGGAACAAGCGTACCTGGACAGCACGGACGCGACGCGTGCGAAGCGGATGAAGTGGTTCCGCGACGCCCGGTTCGGAATGTTCATTCACTGGGGCCTCTACGCGCAGCTCGGACGCCACGAATGGGCCATGTGGCACGAGCGCATCCCCCTCGGCGAATACGAGCCGCTGGCCGACGCCTGGAAGCCCAAGCCCCGCGCGGCGCGGGAGTGGGCCGCCCTGGCGAAAAAGGCCGGCATGAAGTACATGGTCATGACCACCAAGCACCACGAGGGCTTTCTGCTCTGGGATTCGAAGATGACCGACTACAACGCCGCGCGGCGCGGCCCCGGGCGCGACCTGGTGCGCGAATACGTGGACGCCTGCCGCGCGTACGGGCTGAAGATCGGCTTCTACTACTCGCTCATGGACTGGCATCATCCGGACGGCGCGGCCTGCCTCACCGACGAGGCCGCGCGCCGGCGTTTCCTCGACTTCACGCAGGGCTGCGTGCGCGAGCTGATGAGCAACTACGGCCGAATCGACATCCTGTGGTACGACGTCTCCTGGCCGCTCAAGAGCCCCGAGGCGTGGGAAAGCTACAAGATGAACGCCATGGCCCGCGAGCTGCAGCCGCGCATCATCATCAACAACCGCTCCCAGCTTCCGGAAGACATCGGCACGCCGGAGGAACACATCAAGGCCGAAGAGACCGGCCGCGACTGGGAAGCCTGCATGACTTTCAACGGGTCGTGGGGCTTCATGCCGACGCCGGCCGAAGACTACCACTCCGCCCGCAAGGTCATTGAAATGCTCCGCACCGCCACGGCCGGCCAGGGCAACCTGCTCCTGAACGTGGGCCCCAAACCCGACGGCTCGCTGCCGCGCGAGGCGGTCGAGCGCCTCGCCGACGTCGGCAAGTGGCTCCGGAAACACGGCGCGGCCGCATACGGGCCGGTGGACCGGGCGCCCATTCCCGGCACGCCGACGTGGAATGCGCTCGGCGGCTGGTCGCGCAAGGGGCGGAAGCTCTACTACTGGTGCCGGCAGTGGCCGGGCCGGGAACTCGCCATCGGCGGATTCAGTCCGCGGGTCAGGCAGGTGCGCCTCTTCCCCGGCGGCAAGCCGCTGCCCTTCGAGCAGTCGTGCGACCCGCGCCACTTCTTCTCCGGCTGGGGAGAGCCGACAACGAACGACCGGCTCGTGATCCGCGGTCTGCCGCCGACATGCCCGGACAAGATCGCGCACACGGCGCTGCTGGAGATCACGCTCAAGCAGGATCCGACGGCGCAGCGATGATCCGGGCGTAGACTTCTTCCACGCGACGGGCCATCTCTTCAGCCGAGAACTCCAGCGCGGCCCGGCGCGCGGCCGCGTCGCCCATCCGCGCGCGCCGGCCCGGATTGGCCAGCAGCGCGCGCAGCGCCGCGGCCAGCGCCGCCGTATCGCCGGGCGGATAGAGGATGCCCGCCTCGTCCCCCACCATTTCCGGCACGCCGCCCACGGCCGAGGCCACGACCGGCACGCCGGCCGCCATGGCTTCCAGAACCGCCAGCGGCGCGCCTTCGCGCTCCGACGGCAGCACGAACAGGTCCGTCGCCCCCAGGATGCCCGGCACGTCGCGCCTTTCGCCAAGCAGGCTCACGCAGTCCTGCAGCCCGAGATCGCGCACCTGCTGCGCGATCACCTCGCGCAGCGATCCGTCGCCCGCGATGAGCAGGTGCACGTGCCTGGCGTCGGCCGCCACGTCGCGGAAGGCGCGCAGCAGGTCGTGGTGCCGCTTCTCCGGCTCCAGCCGCGCCACCGCCGTGACCACCGTCGCGCCCGGCGGAACACCCAGCGCCTCGCGCACCGACGTCCTCGGCGCTCCGCCCCGGAAGCGCGCCAGGTCCACGCCGTTGCGAATCACCACGGTTTTCGCCGCGTCGGTCGCGCCTTCCGCCAGCAGCGCCTGCCGCGCGGCCTCGGAGACGACCACGATCCGGTCGGTGTGCCGGTCCAGCAGCCGGTTCATGAGCCGCTGCTTGCGCCGCGGATGCCCGCCGGTCGTGTGCACCGTGGCCACCACGTGGGGCACGCCCGCCAGCAGCGCGGCCAGCCGGCCGTAGGTGTTGGCGTGGTACATGTGCGTGTGCGCGATCCGGATGCCGTTCCGGCGCAGGTACCGCGCCACGCGCAGCAGCCCGCCCGGCAGCCAGAGCCGCTTGCGCGGCAGCGCGAAATCGCGCAGCGGCACGCCCGTCGCGCGGATCTGCTCGCCGATCGCGCCGACCTCCGAGAGGCACAGCACGTGCGGCGCGTACCTTTCCCGGTCCAGGTGCGCCAGCAGCGTGGCCAGGTGCCGCTCCGCGCCGCCGGTGGCCAGCGTCACATAGACGTAGGCCACCGGGACGGGCGAACGAGTCGCATTGACCTGTGTCATGAAACGTCGTCTCCCGCGGCGGCGGCGCCGTCCGGCGCGGCGGGGACGCGCGGGCGCAAGCCTTGCGCCCGTCTCACGCCGGATCGCCGGCCGCCTCTCCCCTGCCCCCTGATTCCCGGCCGAACGGCGGCAGGCGCCGCAGGCGCAGACGCGCGGGAACGCGCGCGTTGTACGCCTCCAGCAGCGCCGCCTTGTCGGCCGCCGTGGCCCATCCGTGAAGGCCCAGCGAGCGGAGCACGGCCCGGAAATCGCGCTTCAGACCGCCTACCCGCCAGCAGGCGCGCCGCACGCCGTCGAGGTCGACGGCCCAGAGCCGCAAGGCCGGGCGCTCGACCGCCAGCACGTTGCCGTCCTTGAGGTCGCGGTTGGAGTAGCCGTTGCGATGGAACAACGCCAGCAGCTCCCCCAGCCCGTCGAGCACGGGCCGCCGCAGGCACTCGCTGTCGCGCGCGGCCTTCAGGATGCTCGTGAGCTTGCGGCTGTCCGCGATGCGCTCGGTCACGATGTAGTCCGCGACGCGCAAACCGCCCCGGCGCAGCGTGGCCCAGGCTACGGGCCGCGGCAGCGGCACGCCGCCGGCGATGAGCCTGTCGCCCACCGCGAAATCGCGGCGCGACGTGGAGGCGCGCAGCGCGAAACGCAGCCGCGAGCGTCCGCGGCGGCGGAGGGTGGCCTTGATCACCAGGCCCTCGGCCACGGCCACGCGGCGGCCGCGATCTTTCTTCAGCAGACAGATCTCGTCCTTCAGGATGCCCGGAAAGTGCGCCGCCAGCCAGTCGCGGAAGCGCCCGGCCTCGTCGGCGCGCGCGTGCCACACCGTGCCGCCCGCCGCGATGTCCACAATGGGAACCGCGGCGCCGCGGCCGAACGGTCCCGCGCCGCGGCCGGAAGCGCGCGCGCCGGTTGCGGCGGGGCGCGGCGCCGGCCGCGCCTCCGCTTCGCTCAGGCGTTCTGAAGCTCCCTGCGCCATGCTTCACCGGCCCGGGACGTCGAGGGCCTTCGTGTATTTCCGCAGCAGCCGCGCCGCCAGATAGAAGAGGGCGGACGCGCCGCTCACGGCCCGCCAGACGGGATCGAACCGGAAACCGCCCGCCGTGATCAGGCCCGCCAGCAGATCCAGCGCGGCAAACGCCGCCACGACCGCGAAGAATGCGGCGTATTCGCGCTTGATCACGCTCTTCATCGAAAACGGCAGGGCCGCCCGTTCCCATCCGCGCAGGCGCGGCAGGAAAGCCGGGGTGCGGGCGGCCCACCGCTCGTATTCCGCGCCGAAGCGGCGCCGCAGGAATTCCTCCTCGGCGAACATGATCCGCTCGTAATAGAGCATGAACAGCAGCGCGCAGCTCAGCGCCGCCCACGCCGACCGCGGGAACATGGCGATGCCCATCGTGATGACGAAATTGCCCAGGTAGAGCGGGTGCCGCACGACCGAGTAGAAGCCCGTGCGGTTCATGGCGTCGGCCACCTGCCCCCGCGTGTTCTTGCCGGAGGTCCGCGCCGGGGCACAACCCACCGCAAGCGCCCGGATCGCCAGTCCCAGCAGCGCAACGCCGAAGCACGACAGGCTCCACGCGCGGTAAAGCCCGACGCGGCCGCCGGGATACGCGAAGCCGCGCATCGCGTACGCCAGCACCCCGCTCATGGCCAGCGGCAGGTAGCTGCGCCACTTGAACAGGCGGTCGCCCGCGCTTTCGATTTCCTCGCGTAGCGGCATCAGAGAAATTCCTTTTCCGGTAGTGGGTCAGTTACGCGGTGGAGACACGCCGGTAGGGCGCGGCGTCCCGCCGCGCCGCGGCGGACCGGGGCGGTCCGCCCTACCTCGCCTCCCCACATGACTGACCGGTCACCTTCTCCGCGTAAAATGGCTTTGCACGAGGCGACCGGCAAGCTAGCATAGGTAAGATCACAAGGCTAGGGGTCTTTCCGGCTCAAATGAACGTCATTTTCGAGTGTACCGGCTGCGGAATCAGCCTTGAGGCCGACTACCAGGGCCCGGGCGCAAAGGCGGTCTGCCCCTCGTGCGGGGCAACGGTTGCCGTGCCCCTGCCCCGGCCCGGCCCCGGCTCCGTCCTGGGTGGCTTCCAGGTGATCAGGGAGATCGGCGCCGGCGGCATGGGCACGGTCTACCTGGCGCGCCAGCTCTCCATGGAACGCGACGTGGCCCTCAAGGTCCTGGCGCCCGAACTGACCGCCGACCCCCAGGACGTGGAACGCTTCCTGAACGAAGTCCGTGTAAGCGCCCGCTTCGACCATCCCAACATCGTCAGCGCCTACGAGGCCGGCCGGCACGAGGGCCACTACTACATGGCCATGGCCTTCGTGGACGGCGTCTCGCTGGAAGACCGGCTGCGGCGCGGCGAGCCGCTGCCCGAGAAGGAAGCCCTGCCGATCGTGCGCAAGGTGGCCGCGGCCCTGGCCTATGCCTGGGACGCGCACAAGACGCTGCACCGCGACATCAAGCCCGGCAACGTTCTGCTCACCAGCCGCGGCGAGCCCAAGCTCACGGACATGGGCCTCTCGCATATCGCGTCGGCCCTCCAGGCGGACCCGAGCGGTTTCGTGATCGGCACGCCCAACTACATGAGCCCGGAGCAGTTGCGCGACATGAGCGCGACGTGCGTGCAGAGCGACATGTATTCCCTGGGCGCCACGCTGTACCACATGCTCACGGGACAGATCCCGTTCGCCGAAAGCGCGGCCGCCGAGTCCTTCCGGCTCACGGCGGGCGCGCAGCTTCCCGATCCGCGCCTGAAGAACCGGGACATATCCAAGGGCTGCGTCGACCTGCTGGAAATCATGCTGGCGCGCAAATCCTCCCATCGGCATCGGACCTGGGCGGCCCTGATCGCCGACGTGGACCGCGTGCTGGCCGGCAAGCGTCCGGCGGCCGCGCTGCCCAAGCCGGGCGCGTCGCTGCTCAAGCGCGGCATAGTGACTGCCGCGCACAGCCGCACGCGGTCCATCCGCGTGGATCACGACAAGCTCGAGGCGCTCCACGGCCGGACCGCGCCCATCGCCCGCGTCGACGCCGCCTCCGCGCCGCGGCCGGCGGCGGTCCGCGCGCCGCAAAGGAAGGCGCCGTCGTTCGCCCCCGCCATCATCGTGGCGGTTGCCATCGCGACCGTGGCCGGAATCGTGCTTCTGGCCGGACGCATGCAGCAGGCCGGCCGGGACCGCACCGCCGCGGCCGCGCGGCGCAAGGCCGGCGCCGCCAAGGCGGCCCAGGCCCGCGCGGCCTACGCCGCGGCCATCGCCTACAAGGCGGACCATCCCTACGAGTACGAGGAGACGGTGCGCATGCTGGAAAAGGCGCGCGCGATCGGCATCGGCACGGCCTACGACGAGGAGGCGCGGCTGGAAATCATCCGCGTCAACAAGCAGAAGACCGCCGATCTCGCCGCGGCCCGGGAAGAGATCAGCCGGAACGCTTCGCGCCTCGTGGCCGCCAACCGGAGCGAGGAGGCCGCGGCTTACCTGCGGGGCTACGGCGGGCCGTTCGCCGCGGAAACGCGATCCGAACGCCTCATCCAGGCCGAGCGGCACGAGCGCGCGATCGCGCAGCGGCGCGCGGACGAGGCGGAACGCGCGGCCCGGGCCGCGGACGACGCCCGGACGCGCCTCGAAGAGGTCACGGCGCGGATCGGCCGCGACCTGCTCAACGGAAACTTCGCCGCGGCCGAGGCCGCGTTGGCCCGCGTCGACGCCGGCAGCATGGGACCGGTCGCCGGCGAATGGGCCACGGTCGGCGCGCACGCCGCCGGCGCGCTGAAAATGCCCGCCCTGATCCTGGATTCGTTCCGCGGCAACGTGGGGCAGACCGTGCCCGTGGCCCTCAAGAGCTTCAGCGGCGACTTGCGCATCTACGCCCTGGAAGGCGGCACCGTCGTCGCGCGCCGGGTCATCGCCGGACGGCCGTCCGAAGCGGTCCGCTTCACGGTCGACGACCTCAGCCCCCGCGAGAAGCTCGCGCGCCTGGGCGACGGCAAGAGCCCGGAGCTGAACATCATGCGGGCCATCGCGGCCAACGAGTCGAAGGCCTACGCCGAGGCGTTGAACTACCTCGCCGAGGCCGCCTGCCCTCTCGCCAGGGCCATGGCGGACGGCATCCGGCCGCCCGCCTCCGACGGCGTCATGATCCAGTTCTGATGCGCCCGAATCCGGCTTGACTAGGCCGGCGCGGTCGCGGACCATGACGCGCCATGGAAACCGAAACAGGCAGGCTGTCGCTCGAAACGGTCGCCTCGCTGTGCAAGCGGCGCGGCTTCATCTTCCAGAGCTCCGAAATCTACGGTGGCATCAACGGGTTCTGGGACTACGGGCCGCTGGGCGTGGAACTGAAGCGCAACATCAAGGACGCCTGGTGGAGCGACATCGTCCGCCGCCGCGAGGACGTCGTGGGGCTCGACGCCTCGATCATCATGCACCGGCGCGTGTGGGAGGCCAGCGGGCACGTCGAAGGCTTCACCGATCCCATGGTGGATTGCCGGTCCTGCAAGCGGCGCTATCGCGCCGATCAACTGCTCGCGGAACTGGGCGTCGAGCTCGAAACGGGCAGCAAGGCGGAAAAGGACCTGGTCCTGCCGCCCGGCGCGAAGTGTCCGGCCTGCGGCGCGGGGGAACTCACGCCGCCGCGGCCGTTCAACCTCATGTTCGAAACCCACCCCGGGGCGGTCCAGAGCGAGGAGAACAAGACCTATCTGCGCCCCGAGACCGCGCAGGGCATTTTCGCGCAGTTCAACAATGTTCTGGCCGTTTCGCGCCGCAAGGTTCCCTTCGGCATCGCCCAGATCGGCAAGGCCTTCCGCAACGAGATCAACCCGCGCAACTACACGTTCCGCTCGCGCGAGTTCGAGCAGATGGAGCTGGAGTTCTTCATCAAGCCGGGCACCGGCGCCCAATGGCACGAGTACTGGGTGAACGAACGGCTGAAATGGTACGGCTCCATCGGCCTGCCCGAAGAAAGCCTGAGCCGCTACGTCTACGGCAAGGACGAACTGGCGCACTACGCCTCGGCCTGCGTGGACGTGATGTACGCCTTCCCGTTCGGCGTGCAGGAACTGGAAGGCATCGCCGCGCGCGGGGACTACGATCTGCGCCGCCACCAGGAATACAGCGGCAAGTCCATGGACTACTTCGACCAGGAGACGAACGCGAAGTACGTGCCCCACGTGGTCGAACCCTCGGCCGGCGTGGACCGCATCGCCCTGGCGTTGATCTGCAACGCCTACCGCGAGGAATGGGTGCCCAACGGCGAGGGCGAAGCGCGCGAAGCGGAACCGGGCCGGCCGGCGCCGGAGGGGTACGAGACACGCACCGTGATGCGCTTTCATCCGCGCGTGGCGCCGGTCAAGGTCGCGGTGTTTCCGCTGCTGAAGAACAAGCCGGAACTGGTGAACAAGGCGCGCGGCGTGTTCGAGAGCCTGCAGCCGCGCTGGAACTGCTTCTGGGACCAGGTCGGCGCCATCGGCCGCCGCTACCGCCGCCAGGACGAGATCGGCACGCCGTTCGCCGTCACCGTCGATTTCCAGTCGCTGGAGGACAACACGGCCACGCTGCGCGAGCGGGACTCGATGCGCCAGCAGCGCGTGCGGATCGAGGAGCTGCGCGGCAGGCTGGAAGAGGCCATAGGCTAGAACGCGCCGACGGGAAACGCATGGACCGCGCCAAAGAGATTCTCTTGATGGTGGAACGCGGCGAGCTGACCGCGGAACAGGCCCGGCAACAGCTGGCCACGCGCGAAACGCGCCTGGCTTTCGCCGACGTGGACGTGGACCGCGCCCGCCGCCGCGGCATGCCCGAGGTGATCTACTGCCCCGGCAAGACCGCCGCGCAGGTCGCCGAGATCGCGGCGGCCCTGGCCGCCGCGGGACAGGACGTGCTGGCCACGCGGGCCAGCCGCGAGCAGTACGAAGCCGTCGCGCGCTCGGTCACCGCGGCCGTCTATCACGAAGAGGCGCGCGCGATTACCGTGGACGTGGCCTCCCGCCCGCGGCCCGCGGGGCAGGTGGCCGTGGTCTGCGCGGGCACGTCCGACATCCCCGTGGCCGAGGAAGCCGCGCTGACCGCGGAACGCATGGGCGCGCGCGTGCTGCGCGTGCGCGACGTCGGCGTGGCCGGACTGCACCGCGTCATGAAACACCTCGACGCGCTGCGCGCCAGCCGCGCCGTGGTGGTCGTCGCCGGCATGGAAGGGGCGCTGCCCTCGGTCGTGGCCGGCCTGCTCGACAAGCCGGTCATCGCCGTGCCCACCAGCATCGGCTACGGCACCAGCCTGAACGGCATCGCGGCGCTGCTGACCATGCTCAACTCGTGCGTGCCGGGCGTGATGGTGGTGAATATCGACAACGGTTTCGGCGCAGGCGCGGCCGCCGCCATGATCAACCGCGCGGCGGAGGAAGACTGAAGACGCTCTGTTTTGACTGCGTGGGCGGCGCCAGCGGCGACATGACCCTGGCCTGCCTGATCGGCCTCGGGGCCGACGCGGCGGCCCTGCAGCGCCGCCTTGCGTCGCTCCGCGTGGGACCGTTCGCGATCGAGGCCAGGCCCCATTCCGACGGCGGCTTCGCCGGGCTGCAGGTGAACGTGAACGTGCCCGGGGGCCTTTCCCACGCGCACCGCCGGCGGGACGACATCCTTGCCCTGATCGCGGACGCCGACCTGCCTGACGCCGCCAGGCGCCTGAGCGCCGCCGTGTTCACGCGCCTGGCCGAAGCCGAAGCGAAGGTGCACGGCACGACCGCCGCCGACGTGCACTTCCACGAAGTCGGCGCCGTGGATTCGGTGGTGGACATCGTGGGCGCCTGCACTGCCCTGTGCGCGCTGGGCGTGGACCGGGTCGCCGTGGGGCCCTTTCCGCAGGGACGCGGCGCGCGCGGCGGCGCGCACGGCGTGATGCCCATTCCCGCCCCCGCCACGGTGGAACTGCTCACGGGTTTCGACGTCGTGCAGACCGACGAGCCCTTCGAGCTGGTCACGCCCACGGGCGCGGCGCTGCTGACGACCTGGGCCCGGAGCCTGGCCGCGGACGGCCCGGCGGTCGAGGGCGTCATGCGGGCGTCGGCCGTGGGAATCGGGCATCAGAAACTCAGCGCGCGGCCCAACCTGCTGCGGGCGCGCCTCATCGAAAGCCGCCCGCGGGAAGCGCAGCGCGACGAATGCCTGGTGCTGGAGTGCAACCTGGACGACACGGTGCCCGAGCTGCTCGGGTCCCTGGCGGAAAGACTGATGCGCGACGGCGCCCTGGACGTTTTCACCACCCCCGTGCATATGAAGAAGCAGCGCCCGGGATGCCTGCTTACCGTGCTGTGCCGTCCCGAGGATCGCGACCGGCTCATCGACCTGGTGTTTGCCGAGAGCACCACCTTCGGCATCCGCGAATACGCGGCGCGCCGGACCGTCCTGACGCGCCGGCACGTGGCGGTGAATACGCCTTACGGCGGCGTGCGGGTCAAGGTCGGCGCCTGGAAGGGCCACGACATCACGCGCGCCCCGGAACACGACGACTGCGCGCGCCTGGCCGCGGAGCGCGGCGTGCCCGTGCGCGCGGTCTACGAAGCCGCGTTGCGCGCGATGTGAAGCCCGCGTCGCCCTGCTCCCCCATCTCCCCGTCTTCCTTGCAGTTGAGCCCAGAGGCGATCTGGGCCGTCATTCTGTCGGTGGCTTTCCGGGTTTGGCTGAGGGGAAAGCCCCTCCACCCGGTTACGGAGGGGTCTCAAACGCCGCTGCCGCTCACCGCGTATCCGAGCTCCGCGGGCTTCAGCGCGGGCGCGGCGCGCTGGAGCCGCTCCAGCCCAGCTTGTGGCGCAGCACGGCGAAATAACTGTGGCCCGGCAGGCGTACAAAGCGCACGTCGCGCGCGCTGCGCGTGACGCACACCCGGTCGCCGTGCCGCAGCGGCTCGCTCGTCTGGCCGTCCACGGCGAGCATCAGCTCGCCGCGGTCCCCCACCCCGACGATCTCGATGCGGCTGCGGTCGGGCACCACCAGCGGCCGGGAGCTGAGCGTGTGCGGACAGATCACGCTGATCACGAAGACCGACGCCTCGGGCGTCAGGATCGGACCGCCGGCCGACAGCGAATGCCCCGTGCTTCCCGCCGGCGTGGCCACGATGATTCCGTCGCACATGTAGGAAGTCACCCATTCCCCGTCCACGGTGACTTCGAGGGTTAGCACCCGGTTCGACGCGCCGCGCGTCACGACCACGTCGTTAAGCGCGCGGCATTCGACGATGGTTTCGCCGCCGCGCTCCACGCGGCATTCGGCCGCGGCGCAGGCCGCGATCTCGTAGTCGTCGGCCGCCAGGCAGCCCAGGCCCTTCCTCAGGCTCTCCTCCGCCACGCTGGTCAGGAAACCCAGCCCGCCGATGTTCACGCCCATCACCGGGATATCGCTGCCGCCCAGCTCGCGCACCGCCCGCAGCACCGTGCCGTCGCCGCCCAGCGCGATTACGGCTTCGGACCGCGCCAGCATCTCCGCCCGCGGCGCCGACGGCCGGCCCAGCAGCGTCGCCGCGGGCCCGTCAGCGAACAGATCCAGGCCCAGTTCGGCCGCGTCCCGGGCCAGCCTGGAGAGCACGTCCGCGGACCGCTCCTTGGTGCAGTTCGCTATGACGCCGATCCGTTTCACCCGCCATTCCCTCCCGCAGGAGCCGCTTCGAGAACTATGCAGGACGCGCTTCGCGTCGTTCGCCGTCGTCCGTCGCGGTTTCGCCTCTCCCGGGCGCCCGCCAGTATGCCAGCCATTCGACGTTGCCCGCCGGGCCGATCACGGGCGACGCGCAGTCGGCCAGCCACGCCAGGCCCAGCTTCGATTCGCCGAAGGCGCGCACCCGCGCCACGACTTCGGCCCGCACGGCCGGGTCGCGCACCACCCCGCCCCGCATGACCTGCCGCCGCCCGGCCTCGAACTGCGGCTTGATCAGCGTCACCAGCCCGGCCCCGGCCGGCAATATTGCAGTAACGGCAGGCAGGACTTTCGTCAAGGAAATGAACGCCACGTCCAGGACCGCGAAACGCGGCACGCCCGGCAGGTCTTCCGCCCGCAGGTGGCGGGCGTTGATGCCTTCCAGCACGGTCACGCGCGGGTCCTCCCGCAGCCGCGCGTGGAGCAGGCCCCGGCCCACGTCCACGGCGTAGACCGCGGCGGCGCCATGCTGGATCAGGCAGTCGGTGAAGCCGCCCGTGGAGGATCCGACGTCCAGGCAGATCAACCCGGCCACCTGCAGGCCGAAGCGCTCGAACGCCGCCTCCAGCTTCTCGCCGCCGCGGCTGACGAAGCGCGGCGGCGCGCTGACGGCAACGGCGGCGTCCGTTTCAAAGCGGTGGCCGGCCTTGTCGGCCGTGGCCCCGTTGACGGTCACGCGGCCGGCCATGATCAGGCGCCGCGCCTGCTCGCGGCTCTCGGCCAGCCCGCGCTCGGCAAGGAGCAAGTCAAGACGTTGCTTGGTCATGGCGCATGTCCGAAAGGCCAACGGACTCGGCTCGGCTCAGGGGGCTCTGCGCGGCTCCGGCCTGTCTTGCTATCTCGTCCATGGGCCTGGGGTCTTCGGGAATCTTGACCGAGGGGTATTCCCACTTCACCGGCGCCATGAGCCGGATGGGCCGGTCGAGGAGGTCCACGATCCCGGTCCGGCGAATGTCGCCGGGCGTCAGAACCGGCGCGTCGCCCGCGCCGAATGCGGCCACGGCCGCCAACGTCGCGCCGATTCCAAGACACAGAGCATTCACGCTTCCTCTCCTTCGCCGCGGCGGGCGTCCGTGCGCGCCCGAACCCGAATCTACCGCCGCGTCCGCCGGCTATGC
>VGWJ01000061.1 GCA_016873635.1 Lentisphaerota bacterium
CAGGCGGCCGTCGCCCTCCAGCGTTCCGCCCACCAGCTGCGCGATCTCGGCCAGGGTCATGGGCGGGAATCACTCCTTTCCGCCGTCGGCCGCGTCGGGCCCGTCCGGCTTCTCCAGACTTTCCGGCTCCTGCTCCCCCTCATTCCGCGGCCCGATCTGTTCCAGGATCTGCGCCGTGATATCCGCGGCGCCGCCGTCGTAGAGCACGACGGGCGCGCCGTTGGCGCCCAGCGCCGAGGAGTCGAGTACCAGGGCGTAGCCGCCCTTCGCGGCCACCCCGGCCACGACGGCTTTGAGCTTCTCGGTGATGCGCTCGCGCATGCGGCGCTCCTGGTCGGCCAGCTCCTTCTGGCGCTGCCGGACGGTTTCGCGCATGTCGGTTTCCAGCTTGCGCAGCGCTTCTTCCCTGGCCGCGACCTCCTTGCGCTTGTCCTCGCGGCCCCTGTCGCTGAGCGCCTTGTTGTCCGCCGCCGCCGCGGCCTGCTGCAGCTCCTTGATGAGCTTGCCGCGCGCGGCGAGCTGGGCGTCCTGTTCCTTCTCGTATTCGGCCAGCTGCGCGCGCAGGACCGCGTCGGCCTGCCTGGCTTCGGGGTAGGCGCTCATGACGCGCCGCACGTCCGCCACGGCAATCTTCGCGTCCGCCGCGCGGACGCCCTGCGCCGCGCATGCCAGCAGCGCCATCGCGCATAATCTCTTCATGCCGGTCGTCTCCTTGTCAGTAGTCGTACCCGATCCAGATCACCCACGGATCGGCGCCGGTGAGGGCGTCGTCCTTCTCCACCACCCAGGCGCGGTCCACGCGGATGGGGAAGCCCGGCAGATCCAGGCGCACGCCCACGCCGGCGCTCGCGGCCAGGTCGTCGGGATCGAGCGCGTAGGGCTCGCGCCACACGTTCCCCGTGTCGTAGAACGCCGCCAGCCGGACGTGCTCCACGATCGGGACCGCGTATTCGACGCTGGCAAAGGCCAGGCTTCCGCCGCCGACGCTGCGGTGCGGGCCGCCGCCGTCCGCGGGCACGACCTTGGGGCCCACGTCCCGCCACGCGAAGCCGCGCAGCGTGCGGCCGCCGCCCAGGAAGAGCCGGTCGGCCAGCGGCACCTCCGGCGTATCGCCGTAGGCGTCCACGATCTCGTAGCGGGCGCGCAGGCTTATCACGTGCCCCCACCACAGCGGCACGTACTGGTTCAGCGTGGCGCCCAGCCCGTAGATGTCCGTGTCGAAGCCCAGCGGTCCGCCCGACACGCTGCCGAACAGCTTGGCCTTGGCGCCGCGCGTGGGCACGAAGGGATTGTCGCGGCGGTCATGGGTCAGGGACAGGTCCACGGAGCTGGCGATGCGGTCTTCCTCGGCTTCGAACACGTAGGGGTCGCGCGGCGGCTCGGCGTAGACGTACGCGTTGGTATCGCTGCGGCCCGTCAGCCGCACGTGTTCCAGGCGGTAGCTCACGTCCAGGCGGCTGGCGAGCGGCAGGGCCCGGCCCAGTCCGATCGCGCCGCCCGTGCGCTGCACGTCGTATTCCAGGTAGTCCGTCTCGCTGCGGTACGCGTCGAACTGCAGCGACAGGCGCCGGTCGAGGAACCAGGGCTCCACGAAGGAGAAGTCATACAGCTTGCGGCGCTCGCCCACCTGCGCCCGCAGTTTGATCTTCTGGCCCGCGCCCATGAAATACGGCCAGCCGGTGAGGTCGAAGTTGCCCTGCGACAGCTCCGCGAAGCCGATCAGCTTGTCCTCGCTGGAAAAACCGGCGCCGATCATGAACTGGCCGGTGCGTTTCTCCTCCACGTCGATGATCAGGTCCTTCTTGCCGGGCTCGGGCGTGTCGGCGGGATAGGCGCGCACGCGCGAGAAGAAGCCGAGGTTGTTGATGATGCGCTCGCTGCGCCTGGCCCGGCCCGCGTCGAAGACGTCCCCGGGATAGAGCAGGATCTCGCGCCGGATGACCTTGTCGCGCGTGCGGTGGTTGCCCCGCACGCGGATGTTGCGCACGCAGAACAGGTCGCCCTCGGTCACGTCCACCCGCGCGGCGACCAGGCGGGATTCCGGGTCCGGGTCCAGCGCGGGCGCGACCAGCGCCTCGACGTAGCCGTGCGCGCCGTAGTATTCCTCGACGTCCGCGACGGTCCGGCGCGCCGCCGCGGCCGAGGCCGGTTCGCCCGGCCGCATGGCCACGCGCCGCCGCACCTGGTTCTCGGGCAGGCTGGAAACGCCCGCCAGCGCGACCGCGCCGAAGCGGTAGAGCGCGCCTTCGCGCACGCGGAAGACGGCCGTCAGGCGGTCCCCGGCGTCGTGCTCCATGACCGCCACGTCCACCTCGGCGTCGAGATAGCCGCGGTCCAGGTACACGTCGCGCACGGCCGCGCGCGCCTCCTCCAGTTCGTCGACGTCGTAGCGCCGTTTCTTGAACCAGCGCGCCGGGTTCCACCAGCGGCGCGGCTCGACCGCCTTCCAGAGATCCTCCGCGGGCACGGCCCGGCAGCCTTCGAAGCGCACGCGGCGCACGCGGTCGGCGTCCTGCTCGTCCACCGCGAACGCGGCCCGCAGCGTGCCTTCGTCGGGGTCGACGGGCACGCTCTCCCACGTCACGGCCGCGCGGGGATAGTGCTTGCGCCCGTAGTCCTCCCTGATCCGCGCGGCCACGGCGGCCAGGTCGTCTTCGTCAACGCGGTCGCCGGCGCGCAGCCGGATCAGCTTGCGGACCTGCCGCGCGCGGAACCAGCTGACCCCTTCCACGGCGGGGTCGGCGGCCAGGACGGACTTGTTGCGCAGGGTGTAGACCAGGCAGACGCCCTCCCCGGCGGTCTCGGCTTCGGCCGTGACGTCGGCGAAGGCGCCGGTGTCCAGCAGCGCCCGCACGTCGCGCGCGAGACGCTGCCGGTCGAGTTCCCGGCCCGTTTCGGATCCGATGTGCGCGCGGACGAAACTCTCGTCGGTCGGGCCCGGCCCCAGCGCGCGCACGCGGATTTCCGTAACCACGGGCGCCGCGGCCGCGGCGCCGGACAGGGCGGCCCACAGCAGGATGCCGCATGCCTTCGTGGTACGCGCGCGCCTCATTCCTCCTCCGCCTCCCCCTGCGCTTCCGGCGGGGGCCCGGCGAAGCTGCCGAACTCCTCGGCGCGGTCCACGCCGCGGTCGCGGAAGCGCGTGAAATCCTGCTCGAAGTTGAGCTTCACCTCGCCCGTGGGTCCGTTGCGCTGCTTGGCCACGTCCACGATCGCCAGGGTCTTGTCCTCCTCCTCGCTGTCGTAGAAGGCCGGCCGGCGCAGCAGGCAGACGACGTCGGCGTCCTGCTCGATGGCGCCGGAATCGCGCAGGTCGGAGAGCTTGGGCTTGTTGTCGCGCTGTTCCGGCGCCCGGCTGAGCTGGCTGACCACCAGCACCGGCACCTTCAGTTCCTTGGCCATGGCCTTGAGGTTGTTGGAGATGTTCGCCGTTTCGATCTGGCGGCCCTGGCGGGAGTACTCGCGCGAGTGCAGCATCTGCAGGTAGTCGATGATCAGCAGCTCGATGCCGTGCTGCTTCTTCATGCGCCGCGCGCGCGCGCGCAGCTCCAGCACGTCGAGCGCGCCGGTGTCGTCCAGGAACAGCGGCGCCTTGCCGAGGGTATCGGCCGCCTGGGCCAGCTTGCCGTGCTCCTTGTGCGGCACGCGGCCCTGGGCCAGCTGGAACCACGACACGCCCGCGTGCGAGCACAGCATGCGCATCACCAGCGCCTCGTACGACATCTCCAGGCTGAAGATGCCCACCGCGCGCCGCGTGCGCTCGGGGTCGTTCACGCCCAGGGCCACGTTCTCCGCGATGTTCATGGCCAGGGAGGTCTTGCCCATGGACGGCCGCGCCGCGAGCACGACCATCTCGCCGTTCTTGAGCCCCATCAGCATGGCGTCGAGGTTCAGCAGCCCCGTCGAGATGCCGGCCAGCCCGCGGTGCGAGGTCAGGATGCGCTCGACGTGCGCCATCGTTTCGCGCACGGCGCTCGGCCAGGCCCTGACGCTGCCGTGCTGGTGCTCGGTGATGTCGAGAAAATCCTGCTCGACCCGCGCCAGCACCTCGTCCGCGTCGTCCTGCGACGTGAAACACATCTGCTCCGCGTCCCGGGCGCGGCCGATGATCTCGCGCAGGAGGTACTTCTGGCGCACGATGTCGGCGTAGTACTCGGCGTGCGCCGGGGTGGGCGTGGCGTCGATCAGGCGCTCGAGGCAGATGGCGCCGCCCACGGCCTCCAGCTTGCCGGCCGTGCGCAGGCGCTCGGTCATGGTGAGCACGTCCACGGCCCCGCCCTGGCCGTAGACGGCGAGCATCTGCTCGTAGATGATGCGGTGGGCCGGAATGTAGAAGCATTCGGGCGTGATCTGCCGCATCACGGACACGTCCATGACGCGGCCCGCGTCAAGCAGGATGGAGCCGAGGATGCCCTGTTCCGCCTCTTCGCTGTGCGGAGGCACGCGCTCCGCTCCGGCCAGTCGCGGCGCGGCAGAGACGGTTTCGGCGGGCATGAGAACTATTCCTCAACGACCCACACCTTGACGGAGGCTGAGACTTCGGGATGCAGACGCACGGGAATGTCGAACACGCCCAGTTCCCTGATCGGCTCCTCCAGCAGGATGTCGCGCTTGTCGACCTCGATGCCCTGCGCCTTGAGCGCCACGGCGATGTCGGCCGGAGTGACGGAGCCGTAGAGCTTCTCGTCCTGTCCGACCTTGACCGGCAACGTGCAGGATGCGCCGGCCAGCGCGGCCGCGCGCTTGCGCGCGGCTTCCAGGTCGGCCGCCAGCGCGGCTTCGCGTTCGCGCCGGATCCTGGCCAGGCGGCGCCGCGCGGCTTCCGTCACGGGAGCGCCCAGCTTCCTGGGCATCAGGTAGTTCCGCGCGTAGCCGTCGGCGACCGTGACGATATCGCCTTCGGCGCCGAGGTCTTTCACGTCAGCCATCAAGATCATTTCGGTGGCCATGTGTGTCCCCTTTCGCCCGCGGGCTACGGCAGCAGGCCGAGCGCGCGCGCGCGGCGCACCGCGCGCTTCACCTGCCGCTGCTGCTTGGCCGTGGTCCCGGTCAGGCGCGTGGGCAGGATCTTGCCGTGGTCCGTGACGAAGCGCTGCAGCAGCGCGTAGTCCCGTCCGTCGATTTCGCGCACGCCTTCGAGATGGCGGGAGCGCCGCTTGCCGGTCCGTGCCGCGTCGCGCCCCGCCCCGCGCCCCGCCCCGCGCCCCGCCCCGCGGCCCGCGCCGCGGCCCGCGCCGCGTCCGCCGGAACGCCGGCCCGATGTTTTTCTGGGTGGCATGATTCAGTCCTCTCCTTGTTCAGAACGGAAGGTCGTCCTCGTCCTGCGGCGGCGGCGGTTCGGTGTCTCCGATCGCCGGCGCCTCTTCCGCGGGCTCGCGCGCCGGCGCCGCCCGCCTGGCCGGAGGCGGCCCGGCCGCCTCGCGCCGCTCCGGCGGTTCGTCCGACCGCCGTCCGCCCAGGAACTGCACCCGCTCCGCGACCACGCGCAGGCGGGACTGCTTCTGGCCCTCGCGTTCCCACTCGTCGTACTGCAGCCGCCCTTCCACCAGGATGGGCGATCCCTTGCGCAGGTACTGGCCGCAGGTCTCCGCCTGCCGCGCCCAGACCACGACGGTGACGAAGCACGTTTCTTCGCGGTCCTCGCCGTTGGCGGAGCGGAACTTGCGGTTCACGGCCATGCCGAGGTCGGACACCGCCGTTCCGGAAGGCGTGTAGCGCACCTCCGGATCGCGCGTCAGGTTGCCGGCCAGGAATACTTTGTTCAGCGATGCCATGTCCCTTGCGCCTCCTCCCTGTCCGGTCCGCGGTCCGGCGCGGCCGCGGGCGCGCTTGCGGGCGGCGGCCCGGCCAGGACAATCTGGGTGCGGATCACGTCTTCCCGGTGGCGGAAGCGTTCCCGGAACGAATCGATCCGCGCGGGGTCCATGGCGAACGCGAAGCGCACGTAGCGGCCGGCGTCGCCGTGCCCCTTGCGGAACGGCCGCGCAAACGTCCGCTTGCCGAGATCCGCGGTGTCTTTCAGATCCCCGCCCTGCTTCCGGATTTCCGCGCCCACGTGCTCGATGCTTTTCTGGAGCGCTTCCTCTTCCGGGGAAGGGCGGAACACGAATGTAGCCTCGTAGTCTCTCAATGGCGTCTCCCTGTGCTCGCCGGGCGCGGCCGCCGGCCGCGTCCGTTCAATCCTCCGCGACGAATCCGTTGAACCGGTTCATGGCCTCGTCGGCCCCGGACGCAACCACGCACAGCGCCGCGTCCGCCGCCACGCCGATCACCGCCGCCAGGCGGCGCCGGTCGCCCGCCCCCAGCGGCGCCAGCACGTGCTCCACCAGCGGGCGCCCGTCCGCGTCCCGGCCGATCCCCACGCGCACGCGCGCGAAATCCGCCGTGCCCAGCGCCTCGATGATCGAGCCCAGCCCGCGATGCCCGCCGTGGCTGCCGCCCGGCCGCACCCGCAGCCGGCCCAGGGCCAGGTCGGCGTCGTCCATTACCACGACCATGTCGGCCGGCCGGGCGCCCTTGGCCCGCAGCACCGCGGCCACCACCGGGCCGCTCAGATTCATGTACGCCGCGGGCGCAACCAGCAGCACATCCTCGCCGGCCCACGCCCCGCGGCCGGTCAGGGCCCTGAACCGCAGGCTGCGCCGCAGCCTGCACGCCAGCCGCGCGGCGATCTCGTCCAGCACCGCGAAGCCCGCGTTGTGGGGCGTGTTTCCGTACTGTTTGCCGGGATTGCCCAGACCGACAATAACCTTCACGCGCCTTCCACAGTCCGTTCCCGCCGGACGCTACTCTTCCTTCTCGGCCGGGGCTTCCTCCTCGGCCTTGCCCTTGCCGCCCACCAGCTCCGGCTCCGCCGCGGCCGCCTCCGCCACCGGCGCGCCTTCCACGACTTCCTCTTCGGCGCGCTGCGCGTGCACCGAGGCCACGGCCAGGCCCCCGTCCGACACGGCCGTCAATCCCGGCGGAATGGCCAGGTCGCGCACCAGGATCGTCTGCCCCAGGCGCAGGTTCGTGACGTCCACGTCGACGGATTCCACGAGGTCGCCGGGCAGGCACTCCACCTCGACGTCGCGCAGCGTGTGGTCGAGCACGCCGCCGTCCTGCGTGACGCCCAGGCAATCGCCTTTCAGCGCCAGCGGCACGCGCACGCGCATCTTCTCGGTCATGGAGACCTCCAGGAAATCGGCGTGCAGCGCGCGCTCCGTCACGGGATGATGCTGCACTTCCTTCAGCAGCACCTTGAGCGCGTCGTTGCCGTTCACGACCAGGTCCACCATCATGCTTTCGCTGCGGTGATGCTGCAGCATCAGCTCGAGGTCGTGCGCTTTCAACTGGATCATGCGCGGCTCGCCCCGCGGGCCGTAAATGACGGCCGGAAGCCAGCCTTGCGTCCGCAGCCGCCGCACCGCCGCCGTCCCGGACGCCTCGCGCGTTTGCGCCTTCAGCCTGGTGTCGATTGCCATGTCCTGCCTTCCTCTCAAAGTTTGAACAGCGAGGTGACCGATCTGTTCTCGTGAATGCGCAGAATCGCCTCGCCCAGCAGCTCGGCGACGGTCAGCACCGTTATTGGAAATCTGCTCTCGCATTTCAAGGGAATACTGTCGGTCACGATCAGCTCCCGGATGGGCGACTGCTCCAGCCGCTCCAGGCCCTCGGGCCGCAGCATCGCGTGCGTCACCGCGGCGTAGATGTCGTTCGCGCCATGCTGCTTCAGCAGCTTGGCGGCCTCGCACAGCGTGGCGGCGGTGGACGTGAGGTCGTCCACCATGATGGCCGTGCGCCCCTGCACGTCGCCCACCACGTTCACGGCCTCCACCTCCTCCGGCCCGCGGCGGTACTTCGCGCCCAGGGCCAGGCCGGCGCCCAGCGTTTCGGCGTAGCGCACGGCCATTTTCACGCCTCCGGAGTCGGGGGCCACGACGATCGGGTTGCGCAGGTTGCGCTCCTTGAGGTAGCGCACGATCACCGGCATGGCGTAAAGGTGGTCCACGGGAATATCGAAAAAGCCCTGGATCTGCTCGGCGTGAAAGTCCATGCCCAGGACGCGGTTCGTGCCGGCGGCGACCAGCAGGTTGGCCACCAGCTTGGCCGTGATGGGCACGCGCGGCTGATCCTTGCGGTCCTGGCGCGCGTACGCCAGGAACGGCACCACCGCCGTGATCCGCGCGGCCGACGCCCGCTTGGCGGCGTCGATCATGATCAGCAGCTCCATCAGCGTTTCATTGGGCGGATGACAGATGGACTGCACGATGAACGTGTCCTTGCCGCGCACGTTCTCCTTGAAACGCACCAGCAGCTCGCCGTCGGGAAAACGGCTGATGTCCACGGCGCCCAGCTGCACGCCGAGATACTCGGCGATGCGCCTGGCCAGCTGCGGATTGGCCGTGCCGGTAAAGAGTTTCATCGTATTCACGTTCTTCGCCCGCTCTCCATGTGGCTGCCCGACTAGGATTCGAACCTAGACTCAGGCCTCCAAAGGGCCATGTGCTACCGTTACACCATCGGGCAACGTCCGCGCCACCGCGGTCCAGGCCGTTTCGGGCAGCCAGGCCGCCGTGGCTTGCCTGATCTCAAGCGCGTGGCCTTCGTCCCGGGCAAGCCCGAAAACCGACGCCCCGCTGCCCGACAGCAGCGCCGCGCACGCCCCGCACGCGGTCAGCTTCTCCGCCAGCATCTGGATCAGCGGATACTTGCGGAACACGGTGTCCTGCAACCCGTTGTAGACACCGTCCGCCACCCGCTCCAGGTCGCCCTCCCGCAGCGCGGAAGCGATACTGTTAGCCGAACTGCGGCGGGAAGTCAAGGGCGGACAGCAGCGCGAATATATGTCCCGGGTGGCCACCGGGAAGCCGGGATTGGCGATCACTACCCACCAGCCGTTCCGGCCCGGCTTGTCCACCGGCAGCGGCCGCACGCGCTCGCCCAGGCCCTCCACCAGGACCGGCCCGCCGCGGACGAGCCCGGGCACGTCGCACCCCAGACCCGCCCCGATCTCCATCAGCGTTTCCGGCGCCAGCCCCGCGCCCCACAGCTCGTTCAGCCCGATCAGCACCGCCGCGGCGTCCGCGCTGCCGCCGCCCAGGCCGCCGCCCACCGGGATGTTCTTGGTCAACGCGATGCGCACGCCGCCGGCGTGGCCCGTGCGCGCCTTGAGCGCCGCCGCGGCCCGGTCGGCCAGGTTGTGCGCCGTGTCCAGGAGCCCGCGGGGATCGACGTGCTCGCCGTTGCCGAAAACGGTCCGCGTCGCAATGCCCTCGTCCGCCGCCTCCAGCTTGATCTCGTCGTACAGCGAAACCGGCGTCATCACGCTGACGATATCGTGATAGCCGGTCGCGCGGCGGCCCAGGACTTCCAGGAAGAGATTGATTTTCGCCGGCGTGCGCAGCTTGAGCGGCGCGCCGGACGCTCGGTTCACGCTCGCGCCGGTGGGAGATAGCGACATGGCGCGCGGGCTTATCACAGCGCCGTGCGGCGTGTCAAGCGGGGGAATGACGATGGAAACGGGAGCGGCGCCGGAAAACGGGCCGGCCGCTACGGCGGCTCCACCACCGGAAGATAGACAGGCGCTGCGCGCAGCGCCAGCAGCACCAGCACATTGACCACGGCGCTGCGGACAAAAACGACAAGTTCCACGGAAACCTTCTCCGACCGTCCGACTGAACACTGTCAGTCTGTCAGCCCGGCCGGCGGAAGGCAAGCCGACAGCCCGACGTTCCGGCTTGATTCCCGCCCCGGACAGTTGTTAGATTGGCCCCGTAAACCGCACAGTAAAGGAAGGGAGGCAGGCGATGATCGGCAAGAAGGTGACCAAGGCCCTTAACCTGCAGATGAACCGCGAGTTCTACAACGCCCGGCTCTACCTCTCCATGGCGGCGTACTTCCGCGCCATCAACCTGGAAGGCGCGGCGTCCTGGATGGAGAAGCAGTCCCAGGAGGAAACGGGCCACGCCATGCGCCTGTACAAGCACCTGCAGGAGCGCGGCGCGCGCATTCTGCTGGCGGCCGTCGATGCGCCGCCCACGGAATGGGAAGGCCCTCTGGCGGTCTTCGAAGCGGCCTACAAGCACGAGTGCAACGTGAGCCGCGAATTCGACGAGCACCTCGAACTGGCCCGCGCCGAAAAGGACAACGCGACCATCAGCTTCCTGCAGTGGTTCGTGAACGAGCAGGTCGAGGAAGAAGCCTCCGTGGACGCGGTGGTGCAGAAGCTCAAGGTCGCCAGGGACGCCCCGGGCGCGATCTTCATGATCGACCGCATGCTCGCGCAGCGCGGACAGTCCTGAGCGAAGAATCCGCGGAACGCCGCCGCGAAGAACGCGCAAGCGGAACGGGAATCTCCGTCCGCGCCTTGCGCGGCCGATCAGCTTGCCCAGGGCCATTTCGCCCCTCATCACTTTGAACCCGCCTCCACGGCAATGCACGGCAGAATGCCCAGCCAGGGGAGCCGGGACGATAGGAAATAGCCCGCAATCCGGCGCAGCATCGCGCGGCTGGGACGCGGCCCCTCGCTTGTTAATGATTGTGTAACAAACACTTGGCTGTTCGCACGGCGCATGTCTGCTGCCACTTCGTGCGCCAGGGACGCAGAAAGCGCAACTTTTTTCCGGAAGAACGCGGCGCGCAAACCTTTAAGGTTATTGAAAGGAGGTGTTCCATGCGAACATCGGAAACGCACGTGCGGACGGAGAACGAATCCCTCAAGCGGCGCTTCGCCGAGGCCGGCCTGGACCTGGCCGCCGTCTGGCTGTCCACGCCGGACGACCTCGAGCTCGAGAACCGGCAGCTGCGCGGGCTGTGGGACTGGGTCTGCGCCTACCGGCGGCATCCGGACCGCGCCGCAATGCAGAACAAAGGCTATGACTTCCCGCCGGTCGAACCCGACTGCGACCCGGACACGGACTGGCTGCGCTTCGAGCTCTGGATGAAGAACGAGCCGGTGGACTGGAGCTTCGTCGAGGAATACGGCCCTCCGCCCGATCAGGAGACGCTGACCGACGCGCAACTGAAGGCCGAGCTCGCGCGCATCGAAGAAGTCCTCAACGCGCGCGGCGTCTGCTTCTCGTTCGTGGACAACGTCCCCGCGCGCGCGGTCTACGCATATCTCAGGCGCGAACTGCAGAACACCCGCTTCGATCGCCTGGCCGAGGGCGCCCGGATTCATATCACGGGCTGCACCGGCTGGTGCGAGGAATGCTTCCAGCGCAAGTGGTGCGAAACGGCCGGCGAGCTGTGGGAAAATACCGTCGCCGCCGGCGGCGCCCGGTGACGCAAAGCGGGCAACGGGCCGGGAGGATCATGGGGCGCAATCCCCTCTTGACTTTCCGCCCGCCCATGCGATTAAGCTTTCCGGTTCCTGCGCCCGTAGGAAGCAGGGAGGGAGGCGAGCCTGAGCCGCACGCGTCTGGAACTCGGCGTCAACATCGACCACGTGGCCACCCTGCGGCAGGCCCGCGGCACGCCGTACCCCGACGTCCTGGAAGCCGCCGCGGCCTGCGAACGGGCGGGAGCCGACGGCATCACCGTGCACCTGCGCGAGGACCGCCGGCACATCCAGGACGCGGACGTCTACGCCCTGCGCAAGGCTCTGCGGGTGCGTCTCAACCTCGAAATGGCGGTGGCGCGGGACATCGTCGCCGTGGCGCTCAGCGTCCGGCCCGACGAAGTCTGCCTCGTGCCCGAACGCCGGCGCGAACTCACCACCGAGGGCGGACTGAACACGGCGTCCAACCGCGCCGCGCTCGCGCGGACGGTGGCGCGGCTCAGGGAAGCCGGGATCGTCGTCAGCCTTTTCATCGAGCCGGAGGCCGAGTCCATCCGCGCCGCGGCCGACACGGGCGCGGAATGCGTGGAACTGCACACCGGGGCCTTCTGCGACGCCGCCTCCCCGGCGTCCGCCGCGCCCCGTTTGCGGCGCCTCGTCAAGGCCGCGCGCCTGGCGCACGGGCGGGGCCTGACGGTCAACGCCGGCCACGGCATCAACCTGGCCAACCTGCCCGGCATCCTGCGCCTTCCGCACCTGGACACCCTCAACATCGGACACAGCATCGTCGCCCGCGCCGTATTCACGGGTCTGGAGCAGGCCGTGCGCGAGATGCGCGCGGGCATGGACGCCTACGCCGGAGGCGAAGCATGAGCGCGCCGCGCGTCCTGGGCACCGGCATCGATATCGTGGAGACGGAGCGCATGCGCGCGCTGCTCGAGCGCTGGGACGCGCGCTTCAAGGGCCGCGTCTTTCTGCCCGCGGAACAGGCCTACTGCGACGACAAGGCCTTCCCCAGCCGGCACTACGCGGGACGTTTCGCGGTCAAGGAAGCCGTCAGCAAGGCCTTCGGCACAGGGATCGGCCCCAGCCTGAACTGGCTGGATATTGAAGTCGTGCGCGACAGCGGCACGGGCGCCCCCTCGGTGCGCATGCACGGCCGCGCCGCCGAAACGGCGCGCGGGCGGGGCGTCGCCGACGTGCTGGTCAGCCTCTCGCACACGCACAACTGCGCGGTGGCTCACGCGCTGCTGCTGGGGAGAAACGACGCGTGAAAGTGGTGACGACGGCCCAGATGCGCGAACTCGACCGCCGCACGATCGAGGAGTTCGACGTTTCCGGCGAAGTCCTTATGGATCGCGCCGGGGCCGGCGTAGCCGAAACCGTCCGGTTCCTGGCGCGCGCGGCAGGCATGGACCGCCCGTCGGCGCTGCTGATCGCGGGCCGCGGCAACAACGGCGGCGACGCTTTCGTCGCCGCGCGCCACCTGGCCGCGGCCGGGCTTGAAGTCGAAACCTGGCTGGCGGGCGAAGCCGCCGAAGTGCGCGGCGACGCGCTGCGTCACCTCAGCCGCATGAAATCCGCCGGCGTGACGCTGCGGGAACTGCCCACCGCGGACGAGTGGGATCGCGCGCTGGATTCGCTCCGCGATGTGGACATCGTCGTGGACGGGGTGCTGGGCACGGGAATCAGCGGACCGGCCCGCGGCCCGGCCGCCGGCGCCATCCAGTACATCAACGCGCTTGCCGAGGAGAGCCTGGTCGTATCCATCGACATCCCTTCGGGACTGAATTCCGACACGGGCGAGGCCCCCGGCGGCGCGGTGACCGCCGACGTCACGGCCACGATGGGTCTGCCCAAGACCGGCCTGCTCGCCCCCGCGGCGCTGGACCGCGTGGGCAACGTGGAGGTCGTGGACATCGGACTGCCCTGGGAACTGACCGACGCCGTGGAATGCGAGCTGGAGCTGATCACTTCGCAGGACTTGCGCGGCATCGTTCCGCGGCGGGCGCGCAGCGCGCACAAGGGCCTCTTCGGACACGTGCTCGTCGTGGCCGGGGCGCCCGGCTTCGCCGGCGCCGCGGCCCTGGCCTGCCGGGCCGCGTCCCGCTCGGGCGCGGGGCTGGTCAGCGCGCTTACGCCGGCCGGGATCGCGGCGGTCGTGGCCGGCCTGGCGCCCGAAGCAATGGTTCACGCGGGCGCCGCCACGGCGGAGGGCAACCTGGCGGCCGGCGCGCTGGAAGCCTGGGGGCGCGACCTGTCCGCCTTCAGCGCCGTACTCGTGGGTCCCGGGCTGACGGCGCATCCCGATACCCTCGGCCTGCTGAAGTTCCTGCTGGCGCGTTGCGCCTGCCCGCTGGTCGTCGACGCCGACGCGCTGAACGTCTGCGACGGCCAGCCGCAAATCCTGGCCGATGCGGCCGGTCCCGTGGTGGCAACCCCGCATCCGGGCGAGATGGGGCGGCTGCTGGGCTGCCCCGCCGCCGGCGTGCAGGGCGACCGGATCGGCGCGGCCCGCCGCGCGGCCGCGGTCACCGGCGCATACATCGTGCTCAAGGGCGCCGGCACGGTGGTGACCGGGGCGCAGGGCCGCCCGCACGTGAATCTGTGCGGAAATCCCGGGATGGCCACCGGCGGAACGGGCGACGTCCTGGCCGGCCTGCTGGCCGGCCTGCTGGCACAAGGCATCGCCCCCTTCGACGCCGCGCGCCTGGCCGTTTACCTCCACGCCCGGGCAGGCGACGACGCCGCGTGGCGCGGCTCCCAGGCCGGCCTGATCGCCTCGGACATCGTCGCTGAGCTGCCGCACGCGCTGCGCGACATCCTCGCGCGGTAGCGCCGCTTCCCGGCGCCCGCGCTCCGCCGCCGGCAAAGTCACGCCACGATCCCGCGGCAGCCCGTGCCGAGGACAAAGCGGCCTGAGCGCGTTGTCACGCGCGTTGTCACGCTTGACGCGCGCGAGGCGCGACTGTATAAGCTGCCTTGCCCGCTGTTCAGAAGTGATGATCGCCGCGGTGCGCGCATGAGACAGGGAGAAACGGTATGGCGACAAAGGCAAAGAAAGAAGCGCAAAGCGTTGAGAAGACCGACCGGAAGACGCCGTCCCGGGCGATACTCTTCGAGCTGGAGCACACCGCCGCCGGCGGCCGGCAGATATTGTTCGACGTTCTCAAGAGCGCGCTGGCCGAGCGCGGCATCACGCTGTCCGAGAGCGAATTCCGCAGGCACTGCGTGGGCTGTCCCGTTGAAGAAGCGGTTGCGGCTCTGCTGAAGGCCTCCAAGAAGACGCGCCTCTCGGCCGAAAAGCTCGTCGCCGAGATCTCCGAGGGTATCACGCTGTCATTCGCGGGCGGCTCGGCCAGACTGGATCCCGGCATGGCCGACCTGATCGAGAGGTCGCGCGCCGAAGGCATTGCGCCGGGAGGATTGAGCTGCATCGAGTCCGACGCCGCGCGCCAGTTGGTCGAGAAGCTGGGCCTGAACGATTCCGGGCTGGTGATCCTTTCGCGCGCCGGCACGGAAAGGACGTTCCCGCAGCCCGACGTCTGGCTGCAACTGGCCAAGACGGTCGGCGTCACGCCCACTCGCTGCCTGGTGGTCGTCTCCAGCGGCGACGCTTCCCGCGCCGCGCTCGCGGCCGGAATGAAGTGCGTGGCGGTTCCGGACCGCTACACGTCCTTCCAGGACTTCAGCGGCGCGGACTTCGTATGCGATGCACTGAAGAAAGGCGAGATCGACCGCGTAATGGAAATCGCCGCCGCCCTCTAGCCATGACGGCCGGCGCACGGCACGCGAAAGAAACGAGGAATACGAACCGTCTCTCTTGCGCCTGTTTCGCGTCTCCCGCGGCTTGTTAAGGGATCTTCCCGGCCCGTTCCGGTCGACACCGTCATGCCGACACAACTGACCAGCGCTTCCGACGGCATCGTCACGCCCGCCATGGAGGGCGCCGCGCGCGCCGAAGGCCTGGCGCCGGAAACGGTCCGCGCCGAAGTGGCCGCGGGCCGCGCCGTGCTGCCGGCAAATCCCGCTCACGCCGCCCTTCAGCCGCTGGCGGTCGGCCGCGCGTTCCGCACCAAGGTCAACGCCAACATCGGCCGTTCCACGGAAGCGTCTTCGCAGGACGAAGAACTTAAGAAGCTCGCCGTGGCCCTGCGCGCCGGCGCCGACGCGGTCATGGACCTCAGCGTGGGGCCGGACTTGGCCGCCCTGCGCATGGCCATGCTGCGGGCCTGCCCGCGCCCGTTCGGCACCGTGCCGATCTACGAAGCGCTCTCGCGCGCGGGTTCCTCCGGCGCGGACGACGCGTTCGATCCCGACGTGCTCATGGCTGTGATCGCCGAACAGGCCGCCCAGGGCGTGGATTTCATGACCCTTCACGCAGGCCTGCTGCGGGAGCACGTGCCCCTCGCGGCCGCCCGCCTGCTGGGCATCGTCAGCCGCGGCGGCTCGATCCTGGCCGAATGGATGGTCAACAACGGGCGCGAGAACCCGCTGTACGCGCGCTGGGACGAAGTCATGGACATCTGCCTGCGCCATGACGTGACCGTCTCGCTGGGCGACGGGCTGCGGCCCGGCTGCCTGGCCGACGCCAGCGACGCCGCGCAATTCGCCGAACTGGAGGTGCTCGGCCGACTCGTGCGGCGCTGCCGCGAACGCGGCGTGCAGGTCATGGTCGAAGGGCCGGGCCACATTCCCTTCGACCAGATCCGCATGAACATGGAAAAGGAGCGGGAGATCTGCGACGGCGCACCTTTCTACGTGCTGGGCCCCGTCGTCACCGACATCGCGCCCGGCTACGATCACATTACGTCGTGCATCGGCGCCACCGCGGCCGCGTTTCACGGCGCCTCACTGCTGTGCTACGTGACGCCCGCCGAACATCTCGGCCTGCCCACGCTTGACGAGGTGCGCACCGGCGTGGTGGCCTACCGCATCGCCGCGCACGCCGCCGACGTCGCGCGCGGGCTGCCCGGCGCGCGCGAAGCCGACGACGCCATGGCGCGGGCGCGTCTGGACTTCGACTGGGAGCGCCAGTTCGCGCTGGCCCTGGACGGCGAGTGGGCGCGCTGCCGCTACCGCGCCACCGCGGCGCCCGGCGTCACGGATCACTGCTCCATGTGCGGCCGCGAGTTCTGCGCCATGCGCACCAGCAAACGGATCATGACGCGACTGGGTAAACGCTGAAGAACATGGGAATGACCGGCGCCGGCACAGGCTCTCTCCAACGCGGCATCGACCGCCTTCTGGGCGTCGTGGCGCGGCTCAGGGCCGAAAACGGCTGCCCCTGGGACCGCGAACAGACGCTCGCCTCCCTGAAAGCGTGCCTCATCGAGGAAACCTACGAGCTCCTCGATGCCATTGAAGCCGACGATCCCGCCCGCCACCGCGAAGAGCTCGGCGATGTGCTCCTGCAGGTCGTCATGCAGTGCCGCATCCGCGAAGAACAGGGCGCCTTCGGCTTCGAGGAAGTGGCGGACGCCCTGGCCGCGAAACTGATCCGCCGCCATCCCCACGTTTTCGCCGATGCACAAGCCTCCGATTCCGCGCAGGTGCTCCGCAACTGGGAGCGGATCAAGGCCGGCGAGAAGTCCGGCGCGGGGCAGTCGCTTTTCGCGGGCCTGCCGCAAAGCCTGCCGGCCCTGCAGAAAGCGCAGCGCGTGCAGGGGCGGGCGGCGCGGGTGGGGTTCGACTGGGAACGCATCGGCGACGTCGCGGAGAAGGTGCGCGAGGAGCTGGGCGAAGTCGAGGCGGCCGTTGCGAAGAGTTCCGCCGACGCGGTCAGGGAGGAGATCGGCGACTTGCTCTTCGCCGTTGTCAATCTCGCGCGGTTCGCCGGCGTTGACGCCGAGGAGGCCCTGCGCGCAACGGTGGGAAAATTCACGCGCCGCTTCGGCCGCATGGAAGAGCGCCTGCGCAAGGAGGGGCGCGCCCTTCCGGACTGCTCGCTGGAGGAAATGGACGCCCACTGGACCGCGGTCAAAGCCGATGGCGGCTGACATCCCGCCGCACCGTGCGGGGCGGAAGACCTGGAAGGGGACCGGCCGACGGCGCCGGCGGACGCTCCGCCGCCGGGACGCGGGCCGTCGCCTCCGCCAGCGCAGCGCTCAAACGCTCCACCTCGCCGGCCATCCGCCGCCACTGCCCGCACACGGCGGCCACCACCGCGCCCGAGACGTCCCTGGCCTTCAACAGGACGTCCCCCGCCACCTGCCGCACCGCCGCGTCGGGCGCAACCACCCCCTGCGCAACCAGCTCAGGCACGGACAGAAGATTGACCGGCCCGTACGAAGACCCGTCCGCCAGCCGCACCGTCCAGTTCATGCCCAGTTCCGGAACCTCCGCAGACGGCACCCAGGTTGCGCCGTCGCGGGAAAGCATGTGCTCCGGACCGATCCGGCACTCCGCCGCCCACTCGGCCAGCTCGGCAATCGGAACGGGCCCGTATACGCTGCCGTCCCCCAGACGCAGACGCCAGCCGGCCGGCGCAACACGCGGCGCCGCGGGGGCGCGTTCGAGACGCGCGGCTTCCAGGCGCAGCGACTCGATGCTCGCTCGTTCCCGGGCCAGCGCCCTGCGGGAGTTGTTCAGTTCCACGGAAAGGGCTTCGGCCCGTTTTGAAATCTCGTCGAGCCTGTCGCTCAAGTCCCGCTCTCGAACTGCAGCAGCGTCTTCAACCGCCGTGCGTCGACGCTGTTCCTCGACCAGACGCACTTCCAGCGCGTCGACCCCTTCCGCCGCCGCCGCCGCCGCGGCAAGCTCCTGCCGCAGGCGCACGATCTCACCCTCCGCCACGGTGAGCTGCTGCCGGCCGGATTCCACTTCCGCCTTCAAAGGCGCGGCCTTTCCGGCGGCCGCCGACGCGGCGGCCAGCTCCTTGGTGAGACGCGCCGTCTCCATCTGCGCCTCGGAAAGCCGCTGCCGCCCCGACTCCACCTCCGCCTTCAACCCCGCGGATTCCGCCGCCGCCGCCACCGCGGCGCTCAGTTCCCGCGTGAGCCGCGCGATCTCCTTCTGCGCCTCGCCGAGCTGCCGCCGGCCGGATTCCACTTCCGCCTTCAAAGGCGCAGCCCCCGCCGCCGCCGCCACCGCGGCGGCCAGTTCCTTGGTGAGACGCGCCGTCTCCATCTGCGCCTCGGAAAGCCGCTGCCGCCCCGACTCCACCTCCGCCTTCAACCCCGCGGATTCCGCCGCCGCCGCCACCGCGGCGCTCAGTTCCCGCGTGAGCCGCGCGATCTCCTTCTGCGCCTCGCCGAGCTGCCGCCGGCCGGATTCCACTTCCGCCTTCAAAGGCGCAGCCCCCGCCGCCG
>VGWJ01000062.1 GCA_016873635.1 Lentisphaerota bacterium
CATGGGTCGGCCGGATTCGCCATCTGGTTGACGAGATTCTGGAGATGGAGAATCGGCTTTCGTCATCCGTGCTTCCCGGTTCGCCGTATCACTTCGACTTGCACAATCTGGACTACACGCGGGAGACGGACGCGGCGCACTTCACGAAGAAAGGCGAATATCGGCTGCTTGAACAGGGGTCCGTTGACCTTCCCGATCAGGTGGAGGTTGAAGACGTGGCGATTGAGTTTGAGCGGGCGGTTTCCGGCGATCATACGAAGTTCAAGACCACCATCGAGCACAAGACGTATTCCTTCGACGAGGTGGCGGAGGAGATGTACCGGCGGCTTCAATCCATTGACGAGGAGTCGAATTACGCCGAGGATCCCAAGGACCGGACCCAGTACGCCAAGAAGTTCCCTTTTGAACGGTGCCTTGAGATCGTGAAGGCATCGGCGAAGAAGGCGCGGATCAAGAGCGGGCGCATCGCCGAGGAAAACCGGCAGAAGATTCTACAGGCGCTCGGACCACTCCGCCGGAAACTGGCGAAAAGGGTTGTGTACAAACTCACGCCGAACGCACTGCGTACGGTCAACACGAGCCAGCGCCAGGATGTCAGCACCAGCGCCGCGGAACTCCGGCGCGGGGACAAGACCGTTTTCCTGACGCCGGACTGCGCGAAGACAATCCCGGACGAACAACGGGACTTCTTCAACGCCGTGACAGACCCGGATGGCGACTACCGCGCAGGCTGCGAACACGTGCCCAATTCCCATGACTTCAAGACGGCGTGCAACATGGCAATCGCCGATTTCACGCCGGAAAGGAAGTTCATCCGCCAACTGTGCGCACGGGAGAACGCCGTTGCGGTGGACGCTTGGCTCAAGAGCGCTCCCCAGCGGTTCTACACCGTGGAATACGCATGGAAGAAGGGAGAGCATCCGAAGCGCGGGGACTTCAGCCCGGATTTCTTCATCAAGAAGGGCAACACCGTCTACGTTGTGGAGGTGAAGGAAGACGCCGAGATTGCCGATCCTTCGACGGAGAACCAGAAGAAGTTCGAATACGCCCGCGCCCACTTCGCCCGGCTCAACGCCTGGCTGAGACGCGACGGCGTCGCCGTGGGATACCAACTGAATTTCCTGACGCCGAAGGATTTCAACAAGTTCTTCATCAAACTGCGGAAGGACGAGGCGAAGGGATTCCGATCGGAGTTGGACGTTGTGCTGGGGAAGGCTGAGGAAGGGACCGACGACGAAAGGGATTGAGAAGGAGCCGGTCCTCTGGTTTACTCTGGATGCAAGGAGAGACAGGTATGCAACTTGACCCAATTGGATGGAGCGTGGTGCTGGTGGGCTGGTGGAATCCGGCCATTCTTTCACCGGCGGGCATCAAGAAACATGTGTTCAGGCTCCCGGCGGATCAACAGGTACAGGTGGCCGTGCCTTTGGATGGCGTTTCCGCCTACCTGGTGACGAATCCCGAAGAGACCCTTGTTGTCCACGTGGAGCAAGAGCGATTGCAGATCGAAGTGCCGAAGTGCACTTTCGCATCGCTTCAACAGGGAATGCAGGCCGCATGCAATGCGCTTGAGTCTCTTCCCGTGACGCCAGTTTCGGCGGCCGGATTCAATGTCAACTTCATGAGCATAACGGTCTGCCCGGAACTCGTAACGGCGACGGACTGCCATATTGATAACAATTTCGCGACCCAGGAATACAAGATCGTCGGCAGGTCCACGGGAAGGTCGGTTGCCTTCGGAGACGGCCAGATTAATATTACAGTGGGGAGGCGAGGCGACCAATTTCAAGTGAACTGCAATTTTCATTTGGGAACGCGTGAACTGGACAAGGCCAGGAAGTGGCTGCAAACGCCGATAGAGACCGTGAAGGATCAACTCGCAAGGATCGGACAAGTCTTGAACGTCCAATTGGAGGAAAAGAAAGATGACAAGCTCAACCAGCCAGAGGCAGAGCATTGACACATCGACCGTCCAAGTAGCAAACACAGTCCCGGCCAAAGTCGTGAAATCCGGCTTCGTGATCAGGAATTCGACAACGCCGGTGGAGATCAAGCCGCGGTCGGTTCCCTCCTCAAGAATTGAAGGGAGGGCCATGCTCCGCTACGCACCCAAGGAGCCAACCATCTGCGAGACTTCGACCGAGGTCTGAGGATGGCGCGGTATGCCGACTCATTGGACATACGAGCCATTCAAGCCTGGCGCTGACTTGGCACAGGGAGACATCATTCAGCCCACGGAGGGTGTCCAAGAAGTCCTGCGTGCAGCGCATCGGCACTTCTTGGATCAGAAATACACGGCGTTTATCATCCTGACCCAGTCCTGCGACATCGCGCGCCGCCAGGGCGAACCGTGCAAGTCAAGATACATCAACCTTGCCGTCATTCGGCCTCTTGAGGACGTACTGCTCACATTTCTTGATACCGAGTGCGACCGGGTCCGATTGAATGGCTCGTACATCGAAGGGCTGTACGTTGAGGAGTCGCGCTACCGCGCGGACCAACTCCTATCGAGAATCCTGAATCAGAACGAGCATGGACTGGGACTGTTCTATCTTCACGCGGATGCGGATGTCCGGATTGCCGTCCCGTCAGTTGCTCTCCTGCAAGTCAGCATTGCGCTTCGTCGAGAGCACTACGAGACACTCGAGAAAGCGAGGTCGGGGCGTCTCACGCCCGAGTTTCAAAGCCGTTTGGGATGGATCATCGGGAACCTGTACTCACGAGTTGCCACACGAGATTGGCCGCCAGCGCAACGGAAGGAAGTGACCGAGGGACTATTGGCGGCCGGCGAGCAGAGCGGCAGAGGCCCCATGTGGATTACACGGGCAAACGTGCGAGCGGCTCAGGAGAAGGGATTGAAGATCAAGAGCATGCCATTGCCGGACATCGTTGCTGAGGTACAACGTCATAAGCCAAAGCCGCCTATGGAGCGGGCAACGGAACGAGTCCTCGCCATTGTTCAGGAAGTCACGCCGACGATTGAGCAGAACGCCCTGAATCTGATCCGTAATCGGCTGGCGAATGACCAGGTCTTCGAATCCACCTTCAAGTGACGCGCGGTCAAAGACCGTCTGGAACTGACTGACCGCCGCTCCGCCGGATGCGCGCCCTCCACGCCAGAGCGCGCTTGTTTCCGCGTTCATCGCCGCAAGACCGGCCGGCGGGTATCCCGCGAAGCGCGGAAAGCCGCCTCTCCGCCAAGCGGAGTCCGGTCTTGCGCCGTTTCACGCGGCGCGCGCTACGGCGTGTCCGGGCCGCACACGGCTTCGCGTCGGCAGACACAACGAACCAGACAGGAGACGAAGACGCGCGCGCCCGGAATCTGCTTCGGAACCGGCGGAAGCCGGAGCCTTCTTCGCCGAAGGCGGGACGAAAGAGAGCGAGAGAAGGAGAGCCAGACCAGGAGCGAGAACCGCCGAGGCCGGACGCCGGACGTTCAGGACGGCGAGACCGGCTGAGCGGCCAAGCGAAGCCGGAAGAGCCTCACGCGGCCAGCGTGAGGCGATCCAAAGCGCCGCGACCCAGCGGCGCACCTTGCCGCGACCGACGTTCAGGAGGGCGCGGAGGAAGGAGCAGTGCGACGCCGCCTGCCGTTGCCGGTGGACACGCGCCAACCTTCACGGACACCGACTTCCCGGCAACGGCAGGGTGGCGGAGCCTGCGACTGACGGGGCGAGCGGAGGGCTTGGCAGGCCGCGTGCTGTTCGAGTCTTCGAGGACAAGCACGCGGCATGAGCAAGCCCGTAGCGAGCAGGGGGACGCCTGCACGCGGGACGACGGCAGCGAAGGCCCGGTCACGGGCCGGAGCGGTGACATGGCCGACCACGCAGCGAGCGCAACGCCGGGAGCGGCCAAGTCAGGGAGCGTGCCGGAACGCAGTGACGGCGCGTCTCCCTGCTGGCCGCGGACGGCGTGGAGCGAGCGGGGCCGGGGAGGACATCGCCAACCACGCCGGGACTGCGGACATACCGCGAGCCGCGCCAGCGGCGAGCGTAGGACACGGCAGAACGTCGCCCACCGCCACGGCCAGGGGATCACCTACCGCACGACGCCGCGCCTCGTCGCGGCGT
Organism: Lentisphaerota bacterium; assembly: GCA_016873635.1. Taxonomy (GTDB): domain Bacteria; phylum Verrucomicrobiota; class Kiritimatiellia; order UBA8416; family VGWJ01; genus VGWJ01. The sequence continues at coordinate 4,071 of VGWJ01000062.1, forward strand.
CGTTGGGGCTACGCAACGCCCGATTGACCGGCGGACGGTCAATCGGGTATCAGTAAAGCTCGAACTTGGTCGAAGACGGACCACCATTTTGAAGTTGGTGGTGGGGCCAGGATTCGAACCTGGGAAGGCATAGCCAGCAGATTTACAGTCTGCCCTCGTTGTCCGCTTGAGTACCCCACCAAGCAGTACTGGGCCGCGGATTCTGCTTCAGGCGACGAGCGAGGGCAAGGCAAAAAAGGCGGAACGCGGCGGCAGGTTTGGCCCCCAAAGAACGGAAGGCGCGTTTCGCATCCGCCGCCGCGCGCCGAAAAAACGGGACAGGCAAGGGCGCGGGCGGCATACTGCGGGGACTGTGTCCTCGCGCAACATGGAAGTTGTCGACCTGGGGCGGCGGGCGTACGGACCGGCGCTGAAGCTGCAGGAAGAGTATGTCGCCTGCCGCAGGGCGGGCACGATTCCCGACACGCTGCTGCTGGTGGAGCACGATCCGGTGTTCACGCTCGGGCGGTCGGCCAGAGAGGCAAATCTGCTCTGGACGGCCGAAGAGCTCGCGCGCCGCGGCATCGAGGTCTTTCGCACGGGGCGGGGCGGCGACGTGACCTACCACGGTCCCGGACAGTTGGTGGGCTACCCGATTGTCGACCTGGCCGCGCGCAGGCGCGGGGTCCTGTGGTACGTGCAGACGCTGGAAAGAGTCCTTGTGCGCGTATTGGGCGATTTCGGGATCGAGGGCGCGACCGATCGCCGCAACCGCGGCGTGTGGGTCGGCAGGGACAAAGTCGCCGCCATCGGCGTCAGGGTCACGCATCACATCACCATGCACGGCTTCGCCTTGAACGTGCGCATGGATATGGCCAACTACGCCGGCATAATTCCCTGCGGGATCCGTGACAAGGGCGTGACTTCGCTGCATCTCCTGGCGCCGGACGTGACGATGGAGGAGGCCAAGGCGTCGGTGGTGAAGCGGTTTTGCGAGGCGATGGGGAAGAATGACGGATGACGAAATACCCAAATCCGAATGAAATCCGAAATCCGAATGCCGGAACACGCCGGTGCGGGGAAGACGAATGACGCGCGGTTGTCGGGCTTCGTGCTTCGGCATTCCTTGGTGCTTGGGTGTTTCGTCATTCGTCATTTGCGGCCAGAGAGTGACGACTTCGTGAACACGGACGCCAAACCTCCCTGGATCCGGGCGCGGATCCCCGCCGGGCCGGACGTCGAGCGGCTGAAACGGATCATTGAGCGCGGCCGGCTGCACACGGTCTGCAAGGAGGCGTTATGCCCGAACCTGGGACGCTGCTGGGCGCAGGGCCGGGCGACGGTGATGATCCTGGGCGGCGCGTGTTCGCGCAACTGCCTGTTCTGCAACGTGGCATCGCCGCAAGCGTCGGGGTACGATGAAGACGAGCCCCGCCGCGTGGCCGAAGCGGCCCGCGAGATGGGGCTGAAGGACATCGTGATCACGTCGGTCACGCGCGACGACCTTCCCGACGGCGGGGCGGCGCTGTGGGCCGAAACCGTGAGGGCCGTGCGCGAGGCGGCGCCGGGGATAGCGGTCGAAGTGCTGGTGCCGGATTTCGGCGGCAACCCTGCGGCGGTGGACGCGGTCGTGGCGTCGCGGCCGGATGTGTTCGGGCACAACCTTGAGACGGTGAAGGATCTGTATGCGCGCGTCCGGCCGCGGGCCGACTACCGGCGTTCGCTGAACGTGCTGGCGCGCGGGCACGCGGGCGGGCTGATCGTGAAGACCGGGATCATGGTGGGGCTGGGCGAGTCGGAGGAGCAGGTGCGGGGTCTCATGGCGGACGCGCGGGAAGCGGGCGCCGGCATTCTGACGATCGGGCAATACCTGCGGCCCTCGCGGCGGCACCTGCCGGTCGACCGCTACGTGACGCCGGAGGAATTCGAGGCCTACCGTCAGGCCGGCCTGGCGGCCGGGTTTGACATCGTCGTTTCCGGTCCGCTGGTGCGCAGCTCGTACTACAGCCCGGAACAGGCGGAGTTCGTGGCGGGCAGGCTGAAGAAGAGACGGCGCGGCGGGAGCCTTGACGCCGCGGCGTCAAGGCCGCGCGACGGGTGAAGGAGGGCGAGTCCCCGGCGGACCGGGCAGAAAGGCGGTTCGGCGGGTCAGGGCGCGAATTGGGAGGCGGGAGAATGCAGCATTTCGATGTGAAGTCCTTTCCGGAAGCGCTTGCCGCGATGCGGAAGCCCTATCACGACAACTACTACGCGATGTATTCGAGCGTGTTCGGCGGCGTGGTCACCGATCCCGTGCTCATGCTCGTGCCGGCGGACGATCACGTCGTGCACCGGGGCGACGGCATATTCGAGACGTGCAAGTGCGTGGACGGGAGCATCTACAACATGGCGGCGCACTTGCGGCGGCTGGAGGAGTCGGCCGCCAGGCTGGCGTTCGCGCTGCCGTGGGCGGCGGAGGAAATGAGCCGTCTCGCCGTGGAAACCGTCCGCGCCGGGGGGCGCCGGGACTGCTGCGTGCGCATCATCGTGGCGCGCGGCCCCGGCAGTTTCGGCGTGAATCCCCGCGAATGCGCCCGGCCCGCGCTGTACATCATAGTCTACCGCCTGGGTCCTCCCTTCATGACGGCGCATCCCGGCGGCGCGCGGGCCGTCACCAGCACTGTGCCTCCCAAGCCGGGCTTCTTCGCCTCCGTGAAGAGCTGCAACTATCTGCCCAACGCCATAATGGCCATGGAGGCGGCGGACGCGGGCGCGGATTTTGCGCTGGGATATGACGAGCGCGGATGCCTGGCGGAGGGCGCGACCGAGAACGTCGGCATCGTAACCCCCGGGCGGGAGCTGGTTTTTCCGGAGCCGAACCGTCTGCTGCGGGGCACGACGGTGATGCGCGTGGCGGAGCTGGCCGCTCCGCTCGTGAGAAGCGGAGCGCTGGCGGGCGTGGCTTTCAGGGACATTCCGCGCGCGGAGGCGGAGCGGGCCGCCGAGCTTCTCATCGTGGGGACCACGCGCGACGTCGTCGCCGTCGTGGAGTGGGACGGGCGGCCGGTGGGAAACGGGAAGCCCGGTCCGGTGCAGCAGGCGCTGAACCGTCTCCTCACGGAGGAGATCCGCGGCAATCGCGCGCTGCTGACGCCGGTCTTCGGCTGAGAGCGCGGACGTCGCGCCCGGCCTTGCCCCGCATGCCGGTTTTCGCTTTGTTCCCCGGCGCTGACATGATACAAGTCGCTTTTACCCTGTCGTTGTGCAAGGGTGAGGAATGAGTTTCGGCGCGGTACTACGCAAATCCAGTTTCTCGCTGCACCTCGAAAGCGGCACCAAGCGCGGCATCATCGAAGAGATGATCGGCCTGCTGGCGCGCGACGGCAAGCTTCCGGACCCGGAGGCGGCGCTGGCCGCGGTGCTCGAGCGGGAGAGCAAGATGTCCACGGGAATGCAGTACGGCGTTGCGGTTCCGCACGGCAAGACGCCGACGGTGGACGGCCTGGTGACGGCCTTCGCGCTCAAGAAGGAAGGCGTGGACTTCGACGCGCTGGACGGGGAGCCGTCGCGCATTTTCGTGATGACGGTCTCCACGACGCACCGCACCGGGCCTCACATCCAGTACCTCGCCGAGATGAGCAAGCTGCTTACGCGCGAGTCGATACGGAAAAGCCTCCTGGAATGCGCATCGGCGGAGGAAATCATCAAGATCCTGAGCCCGCTGTGATACCGGTCAAATTAGATCAGCTTTTTCTTTCGAACATGGGGTTCGTCGTGCTGCTGAAGGGCGCCGACGAGCGCGCGCTGCCCATCTTCATCGGCGCGGCCGAGGCGCAATCCATCGCCCTGCGCCTGGGCGGCGTGGCCGTTCCGCGGCCCATGACGCACGACCTGATGAAAAATCTCCTGGATTTCATGGAGTGCCGTCTCAAGCGCGTGGAGGTGTGCGACGTCGTGGAGGGGACGTTCATCGGCAAGCTGGTTATCGAGAGGGACGGCGCGGAGATGGATCTGGACACGCGCCCCAGCGATGCCATCGCCCTGGCGCTGCGTTGCGCCGCGCCCATCTTCGTGGCGGAAAAGGTCATGGATGAGGCGGGCCGGGTCTTCACCGCGGAGGAAACCGCCGGCGAGACGGTGCTGCAGGGCGAAGCCCCGAAACACGCGAAGAAGCTTACGCCCCTTGAGGCCCTCGAGAAGGAGCTGGAGCGTGCGATCAGGGAGGAAAAATACGAAATCGCCGCCCGCCTGCGGGACGAGATCAAGAAGATCAAGGGCAAAGGCAGCGACAACTGAGGCGCACGAAGAGCGCATGCGGCGTTTCCGCGACGCCGGCATATACCTCGTGACCTCGGCGGCCGCGTCGGGCGGGCGCGGGACGCTTGAGATCATTGCGGCCGCTCTGCGCGGCGGCATACGCCTGGTGCAGCTCCGCGAAAAGGAGCTGTGTCCGCGGGCGCTGCTGGATCTCGCGCGTGAGGCGCGCCGTCTCACCGCCGCGGCCGGCGCGCTGCTGATCGTCAACGACCGGCCGGACGTGGCGCTGGCCTGCGGCGCCGACGGCGCGCACCTCGGCCAGGACGACCTGCCCGTCGACGCGGCCAGGAAGATCGCGCCCGATCTCATCATCGGCGCCTCGTGCCACACGCTGGCGGAGGCGCTCGAAGCCGAACGCCGCGGCGCGTCCTACGTGAACCTCGGGGCGGTCTTTCGGACCGGGACGAAGACCGGCGAAGAGGCGCTCCTGGGCGTGGACGGCGTGGCGCGCATTGCGCGGCGGCTGCGCGTGCCGTTCACGGTCATCGGCGGGATAAAACGCCGGCACGTGGCCGACCTGGTGCGGGCCGGCGCGCGCACGCTGGCGGTGATCAGCGCCGTCACCGGAGCCGCGGACCCGGAACGCGCCGCCCGGGAGCTGCTTGACGCTCTGCGGTCGGCCGTGGTAGGCGTGAGCCGATGAAACCCGTGATGCTCGCCGGGGGTCCGGCCCTTTCGGAATTCCGGCGCGCCGCCCTCCTTGAGAAAGCCCGCAGGGCCGCGCCCGGCCTGAACGTTGCCGGGATCGCGGCGCAATACGTGTATTGCCTGGACGCGGAAGCGGCGCTCTCCGTGGAAGAGCTGCGGCGGGCCGCGGTCCTGCTGCGCGCCGCGGGCGGCTTTGAGCTCGCGGACGGCTTTCTGGTCGTGCCGCGCAAAGGCACCATCTCGCCGTGGTCGTCGAAGGCCAGCGACATCTTTCACAACTGCGGCCTGGCCTCCGTCCGCCGCCTGGAAAGGGGAATCCACTACCGCGTGTCCGACGGGGCCGGCAACCCGGCCCTGGACGCCGCGCGCTGCCGCGATCTGCTGCCGGCGCTGCACGACCGCATGACCGAGGGCGTTTACGCGGACGTGTCGGACATGTTTGCGCACCCGCGGCCGAAGCCCTGCGCGGAGATCGACGTTCTGGGCGGCGGCCGCGCGGCGCTCGGCGCCGCGAACCGGGCCATGGGGCTTGCCCTGAGCGACGAAGAGATTTCCTACCTCTACGAGGCCTACCGCGCGATCGGGCGCAATCCCACGGACGTTGAACTGGTCATGTTCGGGCAGGTCAACTCGGAGCACTGCCGCCACAAGATCTTCAACGCCGACTGGGTGCTCGACGGCGCGCCGCAGCCGCGCTCGCTGTTCGCCATGATCCGCAACACGCACGCCGCGCATCCGGCCGGCACGCTTGTCGCCTACCGCGACAACGCGGCCGTGCTGGAGGGGTTCGAGGACGCCTGGTTCGAGGCCGCGGGCGACGGCGGCAACCTCTACGTCTACACGCCCACGCCGATCGACCTCGTGATGAAGGTGGAGACGCACAACCATCCCACGGGGATCTGCCCCTATCCCGGGGCGGCGACCGGCGTGGGGGGCGAAATCCGCGACGAGGACGCCACCGGCATCGGCGGACGCAGCAAGGCGGGGCTGTGCGCCTTCATGGTCTCCAACCTCAGGGTCCCCGGTTACCGCATGCCGTGGGAGCTTGACTACGCCGAGTTTCCCTCGCGCCTGGCCGCGCCGCTGCAGATCATGATCGAAGGGCCGATCGGCGGCGCGGGTTTCGGCAACGAGTACGGACGGCCGCAGCTCGCGGGCCTCTTCAAGACTTACGAGGAACGCTACGACGGACGCTACCGCGGCTATCACAAGCCGATCATGGTGGCCGGCGGAATGGGCGGGATCAAGCGCGCGCACGTTCACAAACAGCCGATCGCGGCGGGGGCGCTGGTGATCCAGATCGGCGGCCCGGCCATGCGCATCGGGCTGGGGGGCGGCGCGGCCTCGTCCATGGCCACGGGCAGCAACGTGGAGGCGCTGGATTTCGATTCCGTGCAGCGCGACAACGCGGAAATGCAGCGGCGCTGCCAGCAGGTGATCGACGCCTGCGTCGCGCGCGGCGCGGAGAACCCGATCCTGAGCATCCATGACCTCGGCGCGGGCGGTCTCTCCAACGGGTGCCCGGAGCTGGTCGCCGAAAGCGGCGGCCGCTTCGACCTGCGGCGCGTGCCGAACGAGGATCTCTCCATGAGCCCCATGGAGATCTGGTGCTGCGAGGCGCAGGAACGCTACGTCCTGGCCGTGCGCCCCGAGGCGCGCGGGGCGTTCCTGGATCTCTGCCGGCGCGAGCGCTGCCCCGTGGCGGTGATCGGGGAAGCCACGGGCGACGGCCGGCTGCGGCTCGACGACGCGCACTTCGGCAACCGGCCGATCGACATCGACATCGGCGTGATCCTGGGCAAGCCGCCGCGCATGCTGCGCGAGGCGCGGCGTCTCCAAAGGCCGCATGCGCCCCTGGACCTGTCGGACGTTGCCGTGGCCGAGGCCGCGGACCGCGTGTTGCGCCTGCCGGCCGTGGCGCGCAAGACTTTCCTGGTCACCATCGCCGACCGCAGCATCACGGGGCTCGTGGCGCGGGACCAGATGGTCGGGCCGTACCAGACGCCGATCTCGGACCTGGCCGTTACGGCCACCTCCTTCAAAGCGCGCACGGGCGAGGCCATGGCCATGGGGGAGCGTACGGCCCTGGCCCTGGTGTCGGGCCCGGCCTCGGGCCGCATGGCCGTCGGCGAAGCGCTGACGAACATCGCCGGCGCCGCCATCGGGCCCATCGGGAACGTCAAGCTCTCGGCCAACTGGATGTGCGCCTGCGGCGAGGAAGGCGAAGACGCGGCGCTGTTCGAGACCGTGCGCGCCGTGGGCATGGAACTGTGCCCGCGCCTGGGCGTGGCGATCCCCGTGGGCAAGGACTCGCTTTCGATGCGCACGCTGTGGCGGACCTCCGCGGGCCGCGACGAGAAGATGACCGCCCCGCTGAGCCTGGTGGTCAGCGCCTTCGCCCCGGTGCGCGACATTCGCCTTACCGTCACGGCCGACCTCAAGCCCGGCGACTCGGAACTGATCCTGATCGACCTGGGCATGGGCCGCAACCGCCTGGGCGGCTCGGCCCTGGCCAGGGTGTACAACCAGGTGGGCGACGCGGTTCCCGACCTGGACGATCCGGCGCGTTTCACCGCCTTCTTCGCGGCGGTCCAGGATCTGGTGGCGGAGAGGCTGCTGATGGCCTACCACGACCGCTCCGACGGCGGCCTGTTCGTGACGCTGGCCGAGATGGCCTTCGGCGGACGCATCGGCGTGCAGGCGGACGTCGGGGCGCTGGACGCCGACCCGCGCGCGGCGCTGTTCGCCGAGGAGCTGGGCGCCGTGCTGCAGGTTGCCGCCGGCGGCGCGGACGCGGTCCTGGGCGTGCTTGCGGCGCACGGCCTGCAGGCGGCGGCGCATCGCATCGGGCGCGCCACGCCGGGCGCGCGCGACGGCGCGACGCCGCGGATCGCCTTCACGCGCGAGGGACGCGCGGTCTTCAGCGCGCCGCTGGCCGCGCTCGAGCGGGCGTGGTCGGAGCTGACCTGGCGCATGCAGGCGCTGCGCGACAACCCCGATTGCGCGCTTGAGGAATACGACGCGCTGCTGGACGCCGCGGACCCCGGCCTGACGATGCGCGTCGCGCCGTCGGCCGCGACGCACGACGCGCGACAGGCGACGCGCGACGCGCCCGGCGACCGGCGGCGGACGGCCGGCCGCCGCCCGCGCCTGGCCATCCTCCGCGAGCAGGGCGTGAACGGACACGTCGAAATGGCCGGAGCCTTCGATCGCGCGGGCTTCGCCTGCGTGGACGTGCACATGACCGACCTGCTGGCGGGGCGCGTGCGGCTCGACGGTTTCGCCGGGCTGGCGGCATGCGGCGGGTTCTCATACGGCGACGTGCTGGGCGCCGGATCGGGCTGGGCGCGGTCGATTCTCTTCAACGCGGATCTCAAGGAGATGTTCCGGGGCTTCTTCGCGCGCCCGGACACGTTCACGCTGGGCGTGTGCAACGGGTGCCAGATGATCTCGCAGCTCAAGGAGATAATACCCGGCGCCGGGGACTGGCCGGCCTTCACGCGCAACCGGTGCGAGCAGTTCGAGGCGCGCTACGTCACCGTGGCGGTCGAGGCGTCGCCTTCCGTGCTGCTGCGCGGCATGGCCGGGTCGCGGCTGCCGGTTCCCGTGGCGCACGGCGAGGGCCATGCCGATTTCGCCCGGACGGGTTCGCTCGAGGCCGCGCAGTCGGCGGGGCTCGTGGCGCTGCGCTACGTCGACAACCGGGGCGGCGTGACGGAGCGCTATCCGCTGAATCCCAACGGTTCCCCGGGCGGGATCACGGGGCTGACGACGACGGACGGGCGCGTGACGATCATGATGCCTCATCCGGAGCGCCTGTTCCGCGCCGTGCAGATGTCTTATCGCCCGCCGGACGTGTTTTGCGGCGAAGACGGCCCCTGGATGCCGCTATTCCTCAACGCCAGGGCCTTCGCGGGATAGGGGCATGTCGCCGGGCGTGGCCGTGAACGTGCGCGGGCGCGCGAAGACGACGCGCCGAAAGCCGGCGGCGGACAGGTCGCGCACGAGGCCGGTCAACTGCGACGGCGGCAGGCTGGCGGGAATGGCGATTTCGACCGGCGTCTCGGGTCCGGCGCCGGCCGATTTCAGCGCGCGCACGACGCGGGCGCGCGAAACGCGCCGGCCGTCCACCACAAAGACCTCCGGCGAAACCATCCTGATCTCGATGCCGGCGTCCCCGGGCCGCGCGTCGCGCGAGGACTGGCAGCCGGCCAGGAGAGCGCCGGACAGCGCGACGGCCGCCAGCGCGGACGCAAACGCCGCGCGACACGGTCCGCGCCGGCGGAGGCGATCGCGCGCCGGGCGCCTTTTGCACACATCCGGGCTTTTCACGCTGCCACCCATGGGGTATAGATGACGCGAGAGGATGCCGCATGTTCAGCGCCGCAGTCCAGTTGAAAAGCGCCGGAGCGAAGGAACGCGAATGATTCCGCCGCGGCGATACGGGACGGCGGGTTTTGCGGTTCTGGCCGCGCTGCTGGCGGCGGCCATGCCCTGCCGGCGGGCCGCGGCCCTTGACGTCATCAGGCGCTACAGCCCGCGCAACGGCGAGCGGCCGCGGCGGAGCGCCACCCTCCATATCATCCTGCACACCACGGAGGGGGAGGAAGCGGGCTCGTTCCGGAAGGTCCACGAGCGCGGCGAAACGCACTACTTTGTCGGCCTGGACGGCCGCGTATACGGCATCATCCACCCGGATCGCGTGGCCCTGCACGCCGGCCGCAGCATGTGGAACGGGCGCAGCAACCTGGACACGCGCTCGGTGGCCATCGAAGTCGTGGGTTGCCACAACGGCGACATCACGCGCGCGCAGTACCAGGCGACCGCGGAACTGATCGGCATGCTCCAGAAGCGCTACGGCATCCCGGACGCGGACGTGCTCACGCATTCCATGGTCGCCTACGGCGCGCCCAACCGCTGGCACTCCCGCTCGCATCGCGGCCGCAAGCGGTGCGGCATGCTCTTCGCGCGCCGCTCCGTCCGCCACCGCCTCGGCCTGAGCGCGCAGCCCGCCTTCGATCCCGACGTGCGGGCGGGACGGCTCGTCAATGCGGACCCTTACCTGGCGCAGGTGCTGTACGCCGGCGCCGGAGAGCAGGCCGCGGCGGCCGCGGTTTCCGCGGCGGCGGCGGGGGACGTGATCGCCGCGGGGCGTTCGGCCTGGGACATCGCGCGCGACGCCTACAACGGTTCCGGCACGACCTACGTTTTCCCTGACGGCCGGCGGATGCGGGGCAACGAGATCAAGGACTGGAAGGCCATACCGGCCGGCACCCGCGTGGCGGTCGGCGACCAGGAGAGCGAGAACGCCCCGGAGGGCCTGCGCCGCATCGGTCGGGACGGCGCCACGGCCGCGGACGTCGCCGGCGGGGAATACGCCAGCCGCACCACGATATACTTTCTGCCCGACGGGCGCGTGCGGCGGGGCGACCAGATGGCGGAGGCGGAGTTCAAGGCGCTCGCGGAGGGGGTGGGAATCCTGGTGGGATACACCAGCGCCGGATACGTCAGCGCGCAGCGCAGCGCCTTCGACATCTGCGGGAAACGGTGGTCGTTTCCTTCGACGTACTACCGCTTCCCGGACGGCCGCCTCGTGCCCGGCGACCGGGTGAACGAGAACGGCATTCCCAAGGCGACAATGGTATTCTACCGGAACTGAGAGGGGCGACGCATGAAGCGCGCGGACGCGAAGAAGTGCTGGGTGGGATTCGACCTCGGCGGCACCAAGATGATGGCGACGGTGTTTGACGCCAAGTTCGCCGCCCTGGCGCGAAAGCGGCGCAAGACCAAGGGCCAGGCGGGGGCCGGGGCGGGGCTGGAGCGCATGGTGGAGCTGATCCGCGGCGCGCTGGATGAAGCGGGCGTCACGGCGGACGCGCTGGCGGGCATCGGCGTGGGCGCCCCCGGACCGCTCGACATCAAGAAAGGCGTGGTGATGGACCTTCCCAACCTGGGCTGGCGCAAGGTCCAGGTGCGCAGGAAACTGCGGAAGGTTTTCGGCTGCGGCGTGACCCTGTGCAACGACGTCGACGCCGGCGTGTACGGGGAGTACCGCTTCGGCGCGGGACGCGGCGCGCATTGCCTGGTCGGGGTGTTCCCGGGGACCGGCATCGGCGGCGGCTGCGTGTACCGCGGCGAGCTCCTGCGCGGCCGCAAGGCTTCGTGCATGGAGATCGGACACATGTGCGTGGTTCCCAACGGCGCGCCGTGCGGCTGCGGCCGGCGCGGCTGCCTGGAGACCGTGGCCAGCCGGCTGAGCATTGCGGCGGCCGCCGCGGCCGCCGCGCACCGCGGCGAGGCGCCGCACCTGCTGGACGCGGCGGGCATGGACCTGTCCCGGATGAAGAGCGGCGTGCTGGCGCAGGCCGTGAAGGCGGGCGACGCGGCCGTGGAGGCGATCGTGCGCGACGCGGCGGCCTGGCTGGGCCTGGCCGTCGGCAACGTCGTGAACCTGCTCCTGCCGGACGTGGTCGTGCTCGGCGGCGGCCTGGTGCAGGCCATGCCCGATATTTTCCTGGAAGAGGTCGAGGCCGCGGCGCGCGCGCACGTCATGCCGCCGCTGGCCGGGGATTTCGAAGTGCGGATTTCGGCACTGGGCGACGATGCCGTCGCGCTGGGCGCGGCGGCCTGGGCCGAGTACAGCCTGACCATGGAGAACGCCACGTGAGGAAGTCGCCGGCTTCCGCGCCCGAAAGTCGAGAGGCCGACGCGCCGCGCGCGGCGAAGCGGACGGTGGGCGTTGTCGAGCTGGGCACGACGTCGATCCGCATGGCGGTGGCCCAGGTCGACGAAAAGGGCGTCGTGCGCCCGCTGGACATGCTGAACCAGGCGGTTTCGCTGGGCCGCGACACGTTCACGCGCGGCGGCATCGGCGCGGAGACCACCGAAGCCTGCGTCAAGGTTTTGCGGGGTTTCGCGCGCACCCTGCGGGAATACGGGGTGAGCGATCCGGGGTCGGTCAGCGCCGTCGCCACCAGCGCGGTGCGCGAAGCCGCGAACGCCTATGCTTTCCTGGATCGGATTTCGATCGCCACGGGCTTTGACGTGAAAGTGCTGGACGAGGCCGAGGTCAACCGTTTCACCTACCTGGCGGTGCTGCCGCATCTGCGCGCGGATGCGCGCATGATGAGCGGCGACACGCTCGTGGTCGAGGTCGGCGGCGGAAGCACGGAGGCCCTGCTGTTCCGCGACGGGCGGGTGGCGGGCGCGCACACCTACCGGCTGGGATCCCTGCGCCTGCGCCAGGCCATGGAGGAAAGCCGCCTGCCGGGGCGGCGCGCCATGCAGATCACGCGCAACGAGATCGACCGCGCCATCCGGCACGTCCTGGATTCCGTTCCCGTGGCCGGAGAGCGGCGGCCGGGCATGCTCGCGCTCGGCGGCGACATCCGCTTCGCCTGCCTGCACCTGGCGCCGGCCCGCGCCGGGGCGGAGCGGGTGAGCCTTTCGGCGGCCGGGCTCTCCGCGTTCGCCGACGAGATTCTCGGGCTTTCGGTGGACGAAGTGGTGAAACGCCACCACGTCTCGTATCCCGACGCGGAGACTCTCGGTCCCGCATTGCTGGTCTATGCCCGGCTGGCCGACGCGCTGAAGGTGCGCCGCATCCGCGTGTGCAAGGCCACGCTGCGCGACGGGCTGGTCGCGGAGCTCGTTTCGGGAGGGTCGTGGACGCCGGAATTCGAGCGGCAGGTGGTCAGCTCGGCCCTCGAGACCGGCGCGAAGTACCGTTTCGACCGCGGCCACGCGGAGCGCGTGGCGGACTACGCGCGCGTGATCTTCGACGCGCTGGAACCCGAGCATCACCTGGGGCAGAAGCACCGGCTGATCCTGACCGTGGCCGCGCTGCTGCACGAGACGGGCGAGTTCGTCAGCAACCGCAGCCATCACAAACATTCGCAGTACCTGATCCTCAATTCGGACATCTTCGGCCTGGGTTCGCGCGACCTGGTGGTCACGGCGCTGGTGGCCCGCTACCACCGCCAGTCGCCGCCCAAACCCACGCACGAGCTCTACGTGTCGCTGAGCCGCCAGGAGCGCGTCGTGGTCGCCAAGCTGGCGGCGATTCTGCGCGTGGCCGACGCGCTCACCACGCGTCCGGGCGGGCGCGGCGGGGCGTTGCGCGTCGGCATTGCCCCCGGCGAGGTCAACCTGGCGCTGGAGGATGCCGGGGACTTGACACTGCAGCAGCACCGCTTGCGCCAGAAGGGGAACATGTTCGAGCAGGTGTACGGCATGCGGGTCGGCATCCGGGGACGGCGGGGGACGGCGCATGAAGAGCAGGCAATTGATGTTGTTTAACCGGGAGCTGAGCTGGCTGGAGTTCAACCAGCGCGTCCTGGACGAGGCCCTGAGCGAAGACACTCCGCTGCTGGAGCGCGTCAAGTTCCTGGGCATCGCCGCTTCCAACCTGGACGAGTTCTTCATGGTGCGCGTGGGCGGGCTGGAGATGCTTGCCGCGTCCGGATCGCGGCGCGCGGATCCCTCCGGCCTCACGCCGGCGCGCCAGCTTGAGGTCATCGGCCGGCGCGTGGCGCGCATGGTTGCCGATCAATACGCCTGCCATCGCGACCTGCTCGAGCCGCAACTGGTCGCGGCCGGCATCCGGCGCGTGCGGCGGAGGGAGATGGCGCCGGACCAGGCGCGGCGGGCCGAGGAGTTTTTCAACGCCGAGCTGCTGCCGGTGCTGTCCCCGCTGGCCGTGGCCGACCCCGCCGATATGCCCGATCTGCCGGGCCTGCGCCTGCACGTGCTCGTTCGCCAGGCCGGCGCGGCAGGCCGGCCGGAGCGCTGCGCGGTAATCCCGGTCGGGGCCGCCATGTCCCGGCTGGTGCGGCTGCCGTGCCCGTCGGGCCATGCCTATGCCCTGGTGGAGGACGTGATCGCGATGTTCGCCGAGCGCCTGCTGCCGGGGGCGGAAATCGAGGAGGCGGTTCCGT
>VGWJ01000063.1 GCA_016873635.1 Lentisphaerota bacterium
GGAGTGCACTTCACTGCCGACAAAGGCGCGGCCGGCGGCGACATCGGGCGGCAGGGAGTTGAGGAAGTCAACATACTGTCCCTGCGTGAGATCATACTTCATACAGTAGAAAGCGTCATAGCCGGTGGGGTAGTCATCGGTCAGCGGCGTATTCCCCCCGATCTGGCTGCCGAACATGCCGCCGCTGCCGCCCCCCCGTTCGCTGAAGCCGTGCGTGCTCCAGAGATGGCCGGCGACCGGCCCGACGCGGCGCGCCCGGGGTCCGGACGCCACCGGAGCGTTCCACTCCGCGTCCAGCAGGAACGGAATCATGGGGCCGCCCCGCCAGCCGCCGTCCGTCAAGCGGGACGAGCTCGGCTTATCAGCCCACTGCAAATACGGCCCCCCGTCTTTGCTGGTAGTCGACTCAATGATCTTGCGCAACCCCTCCGGGATCTTATCGAAGGACTCCTCGCCATCATACCTCGTGATGGGAACATCCGGGCCGTGCGCGAACGGCGAGTAACCCGATTTCTCCGCCGTCCCGACCTTGAACGGACCTTCCGGCACGTAAACCATTGCGATCGGATGGACGCGGATGGCAGCTTTGGCCGGATCGACCTTGTCCGCGCCATGCAACCAGCGGAGCTTGATGCCTTTCCAGTCGTTGCGCCCGTGGCCGATGGCATCGCGGTAGATGAACACGCCCATGCCGCGAGAGCCGTCGTCGGAGAGCTTCAGGCTGTTCATAGCGCCGGCCGGCATCACGTGGTGGGAGGAATCCGTATCGAGTGTCGAGTGTCGCCAATGGTTGCGGTCCTTCGCCTCTTTGGAATCCTTCTCCGGCAGGAACTTCACGAAGATCCAGGCCGCGTCCCAGTTCTCGACCTCGATCGGCTTCCCGTTGCAGCTCGTCTCCGCCGGCTCCGACCATTTCGCGCGCCAGGAGAAGGACCACGAGAGGTCGAAGGTAACGTAGCTGTATTCCGGCGTGGCGGCCTCCCACCTGACGTTCGTGACCCCGAAATCGTATGTCGGCGCGCCGCGAAACCGCGCGGCGGGATCGTTCGCTGCGGGTTGCGCCGGGGCGTTGTCGCCCCTGGCGGGCGGGGGCCACGCGGCCAGAACGGCGGACAGCAGTAACAGACCCCGGGTACCCAGGGCTTCCCCTCTTGATTTCGTCGTCATATGCCGTGCTCCCGGTTGCTGGAAGAACTTGCCACGCATGTTCCACTTTAGGCTTGTGAACATCAAGCCAATCCCGCGCCGGCATTCTTCGATTTGACCCCGGGGACGAGGCGCGCTAGCATGACACCCCGTGTCCACGACCGCCTTCAGACGCGCGGCGCGCGCGCTTGAGATCGTGGCGGGGCTGTGTCTGCTGTCGGTCATCGTCGTCGAGTCCACGGGCGGGCTGGCGCTGGGCGCGATCAGTCTGAGGGACCCCCGCAATCCCTGGCGGCTTTTCATGATCGCCGCCGCGGCGCGTCTGCTCATGGGTGCGCCCGGCGCGGTCCGGCGGGCGGGCGCGGCGCTGCGGCGCAACCCCGCCGTCGCCGCGCCGGCCGCGCTGCTGCTGGCGCTGGCCTGCGCCGTTCGCCTTCCGGACCTTGCGGCGTCGAGCCTGAACGGCGACGAGATCCTGTGGATGCTGCGCGGGGACCGCGTGGTTGAGAAGCTCGCGCAGGGCGAATACATCGCGGCCACGGACAACCTGGTGCATCCCGGGCTGATCGAGGCGCTGTCGATCGGCCTGTCCCGCCGCTGGCTGGCGCGGGGCGGGGGCGGGCTCGGCGTGATGGACCCCGTGGCCGCGGCGCGTCTGCCCATGGCGCTGCTGGGCGCCCTGGCTTGTCCGGCGCTGTTCCTCCTTGGCCGGCGGATCTGGTCGACGCGTGTGGCCCTGGCGGCGGGCCTTTTCCTGGCGCTGGATCCGGTTCACATCGGCCTGTCGCGCATGGCCCATCTGGACGGCGCGCTCACCTTTTTCTTCATGCTCACGTGCCTGAGCTACGCCGTGGCGGAGATCGAGAATGACGGGCGCTGGAAAGCGCTGGCGGGCGTCTGGCTGGGTTGCGCGCTGCTGACCAAGCTGCCTGCGTTCGTGATCCCGGCGCTGCTGCTGGCCTGGAAGGCGGCGGCGTGGCTGCGGGGCGGACGTCCGCGCGGCCCGCTGGTAACGGCCGGCGATGCCGCCTTTGTCGCGCTCGGATACGTCATTTACGTCGGCGGGTTCACGCGGCTGTGGCTCGACCCTTCGGTCAACTACTGGTTCCGGTCCGCCAAGGGGTTCCCGCCCTATGAGATCGTTCATGCCGCGGCGCCGTTTCTGCGCCGCGTGCCCGTGGCGGAGTGCGCCGCGGCCCTGTACCTGGCCGCGGCGTGGCGGCAGTGGCGGCGCGGCGCGGGGCCGCGCCGCTGGAGCGGTTTCCCGGTCTGGGCGCGGCAGTCGTGGGGTTGGGCGGGGGTGGCGCTGCTGGCGGTTCTGGCGGTGCGTTTCGCGCCGCACGCGGTCGAGAACACGCTGATTCTTCTGTTCCGCGTGGGCCGCATGGGTGTCTCGGGCGAGGAGGCGCTGGAGGGGATTCCCATGGGCAGCGTGCACGCCTCGTGGGTTTTCTATCCCCTGCTGCTGGGCACGCGCCTGACGGAGCCGCTTGTCATCGCGGCGGTTATCGGGCTGGGCGCCAGCCTGTGGCGGTTCGCGGCGGAACGCCGGTCGGCGGCGGCGGCGCTGCTGCCGCTGGCGGCGGCGCTGGGGTTCGTGGCGATCATGACGCCGGGCCGGCGCGCGGCGATGCGGTACATCCTGCCGGCCACGCCTTTCGTCTGCGTGCTCGGCGGCATGGGGCTGGCGGCGCTTGGCGCGGGGCTTGCGCGCGCGCGCGGGCTGTGGCGTCGCCTGCCGTCCGGCCGCGTCGCCGACGCCGCCGTCCTGCTGCTGGCGGCGGCGCTGCACGTGCCCGCGGCGATAGCGTTCTTTCCGAACTACTACCTGTATTTCAATTCCTTCATCGGCGGACCGCGGCGCGCCGCGCGGCACGTGATGGTGGGGTGGGGCGAAGGGCAGAAGGAGGCCGCCGCTTTCCTGGTGCGCGCGGCGGGGGGCGGCGCGGTGAACGTGGCGGTGCTCGGCGAGACCGGCACGCTGAGGTACTACTGGGAGCACGCCGTTCCCCCTCCGGCGGGGCGGGGCAACATCGGCACGCGGCCGGTCGAGGAAGCGGACTACGTGGTCCTGCCGCTCAACGTGCGGCAGCGGCTCCCGCGTCATTCGCTGGTGCGGCGCGTGGCGGGATCGAAGCCGGCGCACGTGGTCCGGCTGAACGGGGTGGACGTGATCGAGATCTATCCGCACCGGCGCCGGCCGGTGCGCGGCGAAGCCGGCTACGGGGCGGCCAGCCGGATCACGGACTGGACGACGGGACGCAGGGAGGGGGACCCGGCGCTGGGCGGCAAGCTCGTGCGGGGGGCCGTGCCGGGGCGGGACGGCGAAGGCTGGCTTTTCCGCGGTCCTTACCGGACCTACGCGCCCGGCGGGTACGTGGCGGAGTTCCGCGTGCGGACCGGTCCGGCGCCGTCCGCCGGCGAGATCGCCGTGCTGGACGTGTCCGCCGACGAAGGCGGCGAAGTCCTGGCGTCGCGGACGTTGACCGCCGCGGATTTCCCGGAGCCGGAGAAATACGCCGCATTTTGTCTTGCCTTCGTCCTGCGCGAGCCGCGGGAGATGGAATTCCGCGTCTATTACCTTGCCAGGGCCCCCCTCTGGGTCTACAGGGTTAACGTCGCGCCGGCCGCGCCGGAGCCCTGAAGCCCGCGCAAACCGCGCGGAAAACAGCCGGAAAATAGCCGAAATTTGACGGTTGCGTCCGGGGGCGGGAATGGGGTAAAGTGCCGGGTTTCGGAAGGTGGGGAAGGGCGTTTGTACCGTCCCGGGAGGGGCGGGCGCCGCGGGCAAACAGAGTGAATCATGCAACAACTCCAGAAGAAGAAGAGACACGTTGAATTCGACCTGAGCCAGTTCGGCGGCGACGTGCAGGCCGACCTGAGCCGGATGTACGAAGAGACGATGAAGGACTTCGTCGAAGGATCCATTGTGCGCGGCACCGTGCTGACCGTGCGCGGCAACGAAGTCCTGGTGGATATCGGCTACAAGTCCGAGGGCGTCGTTCCGCTTGACGAGTTCGGGGATCCTCCGGCCGTCACGCCGGGCGACGAGGTCAACGTTCTGCTCGACGCGATCGAGGACGAGAGCGGAATGGTCGTTCTCAGCAAGCAGAAGGCCGACCAGAAGCTGCAGTGGGAGCGCGTCGAGGCCAACTATCGCGAGGGCGGCACGGTCGAAGGGCTGATCCGGAGCAAGGTGCGGGGCGGGCTGATCGTGGACATTGACGGGGTCGAAGCGTTCCTGCCCGGTTCGCAGATCGACGTCATGCCGGTTCACAACACCGACCCCTACGTGGGCAACCGCTACGAGTTCCGCATCCTGAAGATAAGCCCCGAGCGCCGCAACATCATCGTTTCCCGGCGCGAGCTGATGGAGGAGCGCCTCAAGGAGAAGAAGGGCAAGCTGCTGGCCACGATCGAAGTGGGGCAGGTCCGCAGGGGCGTGGTCAAGAACATCACCGATTTCGGCGCCTTCATCGACCTGGACGGGCTGGACGGCCTGCTGCACATCACGGACATGCGATGGGGCCGCATCAAGCATCCCTCGGAGATGGTCAAGGTGGGCGAAGAGCTCGAGGTGATGATCCTGGACGTGGACCGCGAGAAGGAGCGCGTGTCGCTGGGCCTGAAACAGCGCACCCGCAACCCGTGGGAGGACATCGAGGCCAAGTTCCCGGTCGGCAGCCGTCTGCGCGGCCGCGTGGTGAACCTGGTGCCGTACGGCGCGTTCGTGGAGCTGGAGGAAGGCGTCGAGGGCCTGGTGCACGTCTCCGAGCTTTCGTGGACCAAGCGCATCGCCCGGGCCTCGGACGTGCTGGCGGTGGGCCAGGAAGTGGACGTGGCGGTGCTGAACATCAACAAGGAAGAGCAGAAGATCGCCCTGGGCATACGGCAGACGGCGGAGAATCCCTGGGACACGGTGGAAGTGCGCTATCCCGTGGGCACGCGCGTGCGCGGCAAGGTGCGCAATCTCACCTCCTACGGCGCGTTCGTGGAAATGGAGGACGGCATTGACGGCATGATTCACGTGTCGGACATGTCCTGGACGCGCAAGATCAACCATCCTTCGGAGGTGATGGAGAAGGGCAACGAGGTCGAGGCCGTGGTCCTGGAGGTGGACGCGGCCAACCAGCGCATCAGCCTCGGCCTGAAGCAGGCCACGGAAGACCCGTGGAACACCATCGCTTCGCGCTACCGCATCGGCAAGCTCGTGACCGGCAAGGTGACCAAGCTGGCTTCGTTCGGCGCCTTCGTGGCGATCGAGGAGGGCGTGGACGGCCTGGTGCACATCTCCGAGATCCGCGACGAACACGTCGAGAAGGTCCGCGACGTGCTGGACGTGGGCCAGGAAGTGACCGCGCGCATCGTGCGCATCGACCGCGCGGAGCGGCGCATCGGCCTGAGCATCAAGGCGGCCGCGATGGCGGACGAGGAGTTCGAGAAGCGGCAGGACGAGCTGATGGAGAGCCTGCGTCCGGGCGAGAACCTGGTGGACCTGGCCGGCGCGTTCGACCAGGCCTTCGACAACGCGGTCAGCGAGGAATGGCGTCCCGGCGAGCGCAAGTCGCGCAAGCGCTTCGACAAGGAAGACAAGGACGACGAGGACGAGTAGCCGCCGGAGACGGCGTGAGCCGTGCAGAGCATAACGACACTCTTGCGGCAGCGGGGGCTGCTCGAAGCCGTGACGGACGAGGGCGTCCACGCCGCCGTCATGGCGCCGCTGACGGTCTACGCGGGATTTGACCCTTCGGCCGCGAGCCTGCAGGTGGGCAACCTGGCCACGGTGGTCAGCCTGGCCCGCTTCCAGCGCTGCGGCCACAAGGTGATCGCGCTCGTCGGCGGGGCCACCGGCCTCATCGGCGACCCTTCCGGCAAGGTGACCGAGCGCGAGGCCCTCAGCCTCGAGCAGGTGGAGCGCAATTCCGCCGGCATCCGCGAGAACCTCTCGCGGTTTCTCGACTTCGACGCCGCCGGCGCGCGCGCCGAGCTGGTCAACAACATCGAGTGGCTCGGCCGGTTCACGCTGATCGCCTTTCTCGGCGAAGTCGGCCGCCACTTCCGCATGGGGGCCATGCTGGCCAAGGACAGCGTGCGGGCGCGCCTGGAGAGCGAAGGCGGCATGAGCTTCGCGGAGTTCTGCTACCAGCTCCTGCAGGCCTACGACTTCCTGAACCTCTTCGACCGCAAGGGCTGCACGCTGCAGGTGGGCGGCTCCGACCAGTGGGGCAACATCACGGCCGGGGTGGACCTGATCCGCCGGCTGCGCGGCGCCGCGGCCTTCGGCCTGACGTTTCCGCTGATCTGCGACAGCGCCGGCCGCAAGTTCGGCAAGAGCGAGGGCAACGCGGTGTACCTGGACCACCGCCTGACGCCCTACTTCGACTTCTACCAGTTCTTCCTGCGGGCGGAAGACGCCGACGTGGCGCGCCTCCTGAACGTCTTCACGTTCCTCTCCGCGGAGGAGATCGCGGCCCTCGAGCGGGAGGTGCGCGACGCCCCGGAAAAGCGCGAGGCGCAGAAGGTCCTGGCGGCCGAGGTGACGCGCATGGTGCACGGGCGGCACGGCCTGGAAGTGGCCCTGCGCGCCAGCGCGGCGCTGTTCGGCGCAGCCATGGAAGGGCTGCGCGCCGACGACCTGCTGGACGTGTTCGCGCACGTGCCCTCGGCGGAGCTGCCGGCGGCGCGCGTGCGGGGGATGCCGGCCGCCGACGTGGCCGCGGCGGCCGGCCTGTGCCGCAGCAAGGGCGAGGCGCGGCGGCTGATCGAAAGCGGCGGCCTGTACGTCAACAACGTCCGCGTGACCGCCGCGGACGCCGTTATCCGTCCGGAGCAGATCGTCGACGGCCGCGTCCTCGTGCTGCGTTCGGGCAAGCGCAGTTTTCACCTCGTCAGGACGATCTGACGGGCCGCGCGCGGGAAGGCGGACGCCCATGCCCAACGACGACATCGTGATCGCCGGCGCGCGGGAGCACAACCTCAAGAACATCACCGTGCGCATACCGCGCAACCGCCTCACGGTCATCACCGGCCTGAGCGGGTCGGGCAAATCCTCGCTGGCCTTCGACACGCTTTTTGCGGAAGGCCAGCGCCGCTACGTGGAGAGCCTGTCGGCCTACGCCCGCCAGTTCCTGGACCAGATGCAGAAGCCGGACATGGACTACATCGAGGGGCTTTCGCCCGCCATCGCCATCGAGCAGCGCACGGCGGGCGGCAGTCCGCGCTCCATCGTGGCCACGTCCACGGAGATTCACGACTATCTGCGCCTGCTCTACGCGGGCATCGGCAAGCCGCACTGTCCGCGCTGCGGCCGGCCGGTCGCCAGCCAGAGCGCGGAGCAGATCGTGGAGGACCTTTTGCGCCTGCCGCCGCGCACCGGGCTTTCGCTCCTGGCGCCGCTGGTGCGCGGGCAGAAAGGGCGGCACGCGGGCGTGCTCGAGGCGGCGCTCAAGCAGGGCTTCGTGCGGGCGCGGGTGGACGGCGAGATGCGCGAGCTGGAGGACGTCCCCCCGCTCGACCCCCGGCGCGAGCACCGCATCGAGATCGTCGTCGACCGCCTGATCGTCACCAGCCGCATCCGTCCGCGGCTCGCCGATTCGGTCGAAACGGCGCTCAAGCGCGGCGGCGGGAGCATGATCGTCGTGCGGCAGACGCGCGCCGGCGCGCGGGAAACGGTGTATTCCGAGCGCAACGCCTGCCCGGACTGCGGCATCAGCTTCGAGACGCTCACGGCGCGCAACTTCTCCTTTAACAGTCCCTACGGGGCCTGCCCGGGCTGCTCGGGGCTGGGCACGGCCCTGGTTTTCGACGAAGACCTGATCGTGCCCGACCGGAAGCTTGCGCTGTCCGGCGGCGCCATTCATGCCTGGCGCCGCGGCGGGCGGCGGCTGATCCTGCATTACCGCCGCATGCTGCGCGCCGTGGCCGAGCACTACGGGATCGACGTGAACGCCCCCTACGACGCGCTGCCGGAACGCGTGCGCGGCATACTGATGCGCGGCTCCGGCGACGAGGAGCTGGAATTCGGTATGTGGCGGAGCGGCGCCTACGTCCGGCGCCGCAGGCCGTTCGAGGGCGTCGTCCCGAACCTCCTGCGCCGCTACCAGACCACGGAGAGCGAGTACGCCCGGCAGACCCTGCGCGCCTACATGAGCCGCGAGCTCTGCGCGCAGTGCGGAGGGGCGCGGCTCAAGCCCGAAGCGCGGGCCTGCCTCGTGGGCGGCGCGTCCATCGTCAAGGTCGCATCCATGTCCGTGAAGGAGGCCGGCGCCTTTTTCGAGGCGCTGGCGCTCACGGCGCAGGAAGGGGCCATCGCGGGCGAGGTGCTCAAGGAGATCCGGCGCCGGCTGCGTTTCCTCAGCGAGATCGGCCTGGATTACCTGACGCTGGACCGCGAGAGCGGCACCCTCGCGGGCGGCGAAGCCCAGCGCATCCGGCTGGCCACGCAGATGGGCTCGGGCCTGGTGGGCGTGCTCTACGTGCTGGACGAGCCCACCATCGGCCTGCACCTGCGCGACAACCAGCGCCTGATCGGCCTGCTGAAGGGCCTGCGCGACCTGGGCAACACGGTGGTGGTGGTCGAGCACGACGAGGCGACCATCCGGCAGGCGGACCACGTCATCGACCTCGGTCCGGGCGCGGGCCTGCGGGGCGGCGAGGTCGTGGCGGAGGGCACGCCGGCGGAGGTACTGGCGAATCCGCGCTCGCTCACGGGGCGGTACCTGCGCCACAAGGGCGAGAGTCCCGCGCGGCCCGCGCGCAAGCCGGCCGGCAAGCTCTGGCTGCGCATCGCGGGCGCGGAGGAGAACAACCTGCGCCGCATCAACGTGGGCATCCCGCTGGGGCTGCTGGTCTGCGTGACGGGCGTGTCGGGCAGCGGCAAGAGCACGCTGGTGGACGACATCCTGCGCCGCGCCCTCTTCCGCCACCTGTACGGCGCCAGGGAGCGTCCCGGCAGGCACCGGCGCATCGCCGGCATGGACAAGCTGGACAAGGCCGTCGTGGTGGATCAGTCGCCCATCGGCCGCACGCCGCGCAGCAACCCCGCCACCTACACCGGCGCCTTCACCGCGATCAGGCAGCTCTTCGCGTCCACGCCCTCCTCGAAGGTTCGCGGCTACGGCCCCGGGCGATACAGCTTCAACGTCAAGGGCGGCCGCTGCGAGACCTGCAAGGGCGACGGCGTGCTGCGCCTCGAAATGCATTTCCTGCCCGACGTCTACGTGCCGTGCGAGCAGTGCCGCGGCGCGCGCTACAACCGGGAGACGCTGGAAGTGCTCTACGGCGGCAGGAACATCGCCGAGGTGCTGGCCATGACCGTGGACGAAGCCCTGGAGTTCTTCGAAAACATTCCCGCGCTGCGCCGCAAGCTCAAGACGCTTTCGGAAGTCGGACTGGGCTACTTGCAATTGGGACAGCCCGCCACTACACTCTCGGGCGGCGAAGCCCAACGGATCAAGCTGTCGGCCGAGCTGGGGAAGGCCGCGACGGGGAGGACCGTCTACCTCCTCGACGAGCCGACGACGGGTCTGCACTTCGCCGACATCCAGAAGCTGATGCAGGTGCTGCTGCGGCTGCGCGACGCCGGCAACACGGTGCTGGTCATCGAGCACAACATGGACGTGATCCGCGAGGCGGACTACGTGATTGACCTGGGGCCGGAAGGGGGCGAAGCGGGCGGGCGCGTGGTTGCCGTCGGCGCGCCGGAGGCGATTGCGGCCTGCGAGGCCTCGTACACGGGAAGGTTCTTGAAGGAGGCGCTGGGAACGCCGCCGCCGGCTGCCTGAGGCGGCGGCGGCGTGTCCGGCGGGCGATATGGGCGCGCGCGCGTTTTCAAGTGATGGCTGCGAGGGACCGCGGGGCACCCGGTCCGGCGCGCGGGCCCGCGGCCGGGAGCCGCGAACCGGGAGCCGGCCGCCGGGAGCGGTCCGCGCGCGCGTCGTTTGCCGCGCGGTCTTGCGCGCGGCCGCGCCGGCGCTCCTGCTCGCGGCCGCGCCGGCCGCGCCGGCGGCCGGCGACGAAGACCCGGCCGCCATGCTGCGGGCGGCGCGCGCGGCGTTCGAGGACCGGCAGTACCGCCTGGCGGAGAAGACGCTGGAGCGCTACCTCGACCGCGCGGCGGAGGCGGCCGGTCCCGAGGAGTTGGCGGCCCCGGCGGAACTGCTGGCGCGCGTCCTGCACGAGCAGGGGCGCTACGAGGACGCGGTGCGCCTCCTGGATCGCCGCAACCGGCTGTTCCGGCGCGTGGCGCGCGACGGCGCGCTCGTCTTCTGGCGGGCGCTGGCCCTCTACCGCCTGGACCGCATCGACGATGCGCTGTCCGAGGTCGCAACGTTCGAGGCGGATTTCCCGCGGAACGCGCATCTGGGACGCGTCGAGCGGCTGCGCGCCTGGTGCCACCTCAAGGCGGGCCGGACCGACGACGCGCTGGCGGCTTTCGCCCGTTTCGACGCCGGCTATGCCGCGTCGGAGGAGGGCGCGGCGAACCTCCTGGAATGGGGCAAGGCGCTGATGGCCGCCGGACGCTTCGACGACGCCGCCCCCGTGCTGGGGCGCCTGGTCCGGCGCGCGCCGGAGAGCCCGGCGGTCCTGGAAGGGCGCTACTGGGCCGGCGAGCTTGCGGCGCGGAGAGAACAGTGGGTGGCCGCGCTGGACATGCTCCTGCCCGTGGCCACCAACGCGGCCGCGGAAGCGGACCTGCGGGCCGCGTGCTGGTACGAGATCGGCGCGGCCTACGGCGGGCTCGCGGACCCGACGGCGGCCACCAACGCGATGCGCATCGGCATCGAAACGGCGCGGGACGACGCGGTGCGGCGCGAAGGCGGTCTCCGGCTCGGACTGATGCTGCTGGACACGGGCCGCGTGGAAGAAGCCCTGCCGCTCCTGAAAGCGCGCATCGCCGAGGCGCCGCAGGCGCCGCTGGCCGGCGAGGCGCAGCTGCGGCTGGCCGGGGCGCTGCTCGAAGGCGGGCGCAACGAGCGGGCGGCCGCCGAATTCCAGCAGTATCTCGAGACGTTCACCAACGCCCTCGGCCAGGCCGAGGCCCACCGCGGCAGGGGCTGGGCGCTCGGACGCCTGGGACGCAATACCGAGGCCGCCGCCGAGTTCGCCAAGGCCTACGCCCTCTACACGGATCCCGGACAGCGCTGCCGGGCCATGTTCAAGGTGGCGGACTCGCACTTCGCCGACGGACGCTACGCCGACGCCGCCAAGACCTACGCCGCCCTGCTGGAGGAGTTCGCGGACGCGGAACTGGCGCCGCGCGCGCTCTTCCAGCTCGCCGAAAGCCAGGCCCGGGCGGGCGCCGCCGACATGGCCGAAGAAACCTTCCGCCGGCTGAGCGCGGACCATCCCGGCGACCCCCTGGCCGACGACGCGCTGCTGCGCATTGCCGAACTCAAGGCCTCGCAGGGGCTGTGGCTGGCCGCGGTCGGCGTCTTCGAAGAAGTCATGGCCGGCCACTCCAACGACACCGTCTACGCCGAGGCCCTGCGCGGGCGCGGCATGGTGCGCTACAACCTGTTCCGTTTCGAGGACGCGCTGGCGGATTTCGAGAAGGCATACCGGCAGTTCCCCGGCGGCGAAGCGGGCGAACAGGCCCAGTACATGCGCGGGCTGTGCCACTACTGGGTGGGGCGCGACGCCGAGGCCGTGGCGATCTGGCGGGAGTTCGTCGACGCGCGGCCCGACTCGCGCTGGGCGCCGGAGGTCCTGTTCTGGATCGGCAAATCGGAATACAACCGGGGCGCCTATCAGCCCGCGGAAGCGAGCTTCCTGCGCCTCGCGGAGCTCTATCCGGACAGCAGTCAGGCCGCCCCGGCCCTCCTGCGCGCCGGACTGGCCGCGGCCCGCGCCCACGAATACCTGCGCGCCATCGAGTCGCTCACGCGACTGGTCAGGGTCTACCCCGCCAGCGACCAGGTGGCCGAGGCCCGCCTGGCCCAGGCCGACGCCCTGTGCGAACTGGCGCGCCACTCGGAAGCCATCCTGATCTACGACGAAATCATGAACAAGTACCCCGACAGCGACCTGGTGCCCATGACTCTCGCCCGCAAGGGCTACGCGCATTTCGTCCTGGGCGCCGAAGACGCCGAGCGCTACGCGCGAAGCATGGAAGCCTTCCGCGCCGTGCTGAACCATCCCAAAGCAAGTCTGGACCTGCGCATGGAGGCGGAGTACAGAATCGGGCGCTGCCTGGAACGGCTCGGACGCAAGGACGAAGCTTTCGAGCACTACTATGCCCACGTGGTCCTCAAGTACTTTGAAGACCGCGAGAAAGGCCTGTGGCACGGCGAGGCGGCCAAGGCCTGGTTCACCAGGGCGGCCATCGCCGCGGCCGACATCCTGGAGACGCGCAAGGAATGGCGCGAAGCGGTGCGCGTGCTGGAGCGCATCGTGGCCGCGGGCGTGGACGCCAAGGAGGAGGCGCGCGCGCGCATCGCGCGCATACGGGCCGAGAACTGGTTCCTGTTCAGATAAGGCGCGGGAGGTGGGAGATGTCATTGGAACTGCTTAGAATGGGCGGACCGGTGCTGTGGGTCATTCTCGGCGCCGGGCTGGTTGCCTTCTTCGTGTTCGTCGAGCGCGCGATCCACCTGCACCGCGCGCGGATCAGGGCCGACGATTTCCTCAAGGGCATCTTCAACATCCTGCGGCGCCAGAACGCGGATGAAGCCCTGACCATCTGCGACGACACGCCCGGCCCGGTCGCCTGCGTCGTGCGGACCGCCATTCTCCGGCGCCGCGAGCGCAAGGAGTCGCTCCAGGCGTCCATCGAGGAATCGCGGCTGGCGGAAATCTCGCGCATGGAACGCCGCCTCGTCGTCATCGCCACCGTGGCCCAGATCGCGCCGCTTCTCGGCCTGCTGGGAACGGTGCTGGGCATGGTCGAAGCCGTCCTGGCGATGTACCAGCAGGCGCCGCTGATACATTCCGCGGACGTGCTGGGCGGGGCGGTGCGCGCCCTGGTGACGACCGCCGCGGGGCTGACCGTGGCCATTCCGTGCTACGCGGCTTTCAACCTGCTGGTCGTGAAGATCGATCGCATCGTGGTGGACATGGACCGCGCCGCGCTCGAAATCGCCGCGTTTCTCGCGGAAGGGGCCGGCGCCGCGCAACGGGAGCAACAGGCGTGACCGACGGACGCAACCCGGAAAGCCGCACCGTCAGCGGCCTGCGCACGCGGTACGTGCCGCGCGTGCGCCTGGGCGGGGGCCTGCTCACGGTCGCGCCGTGGATTGACATCGTGCTGCTGATCGTGCTCTTCGGCCTGCTCGACGCCCGGCTGGTCATCCAGCCCGGCGTGACGATCAGGATGCCGGAAGCGGAGGTCAGCGGCGGGGCCCGGCCGCGCCTTGTGGCCGTTGTGCTGGCGGTGGGCTCGCGCGCGGCCGGCACGCGCCGGGAGATCGTGTTCTTCGACGACGTGCGCTTCCTGTGCGGCGACGAGGCGCAGATGCGCGGCCTGGAGGAGGAATTCGCCGAGCGCGCGGCGGGACACGATAACGCGGACCTGGTCGTGCAGGCCGACGCCGATATTCCGCACGGCACCGTCATGAACATCGTCAGCAGGGCTCTGAACGCGGGCTTCCAGCGCGTGAGCCTGGCGGCGCGGCGGCGGGAGTGAGCCATGACGGACGGAACAGGACGTTTCTTTCGGCGGCGCCCGATCGACGCGCCCGCCGCGCTGATCGCGCTGGGCTGGATCGGCCTGTGGCTGCTGTGGCCGCGCGCCGGCGCTTCGTACGCGGGGCGGCGGCCGCAGAGCGGCGCTGTGCGCGTGCTGCCGGCCGAAGACGCCGGCGTTGCGGCCTACATGACGCCCGACCTGTTCGGGCGGCCGTTCCAAGCCGGTTTCAGGGCGGCGGACGACGCCGACACGGCCCCCGCGGTCCTGCCGCTGCGCACGGCTCCCGCCAGCCGCGTCCTGGAGAATGCCGGGCCGGTTCCCATTTCGGGCGCGTCGCGTCCGGGACTGCCGGCGCGGGCGGCGGCCGGGGGCGATTACCGGCCCGCGCCGCCCTGGACGCCGGCTTTCACCGCCGCGTCCGACGGCAGCAAACAGCTGTGGGCAACCATGACGCCCGCGCTCGACGCCGCGGGCTTCAGGGTCCCGGACCTGCCGGCCGGCATCACCGCGGCCGGCGCGCCGTGGATGGCCGTGCTGTGCGTGCAGCTCGGCGCGGACGGAAGGCCGCGGGACGTTTTCGTCGAGAAAAGCACGGCGGATCCCGCGCTGGACGCGGCCCTGGCGCGCGCGGTGGGCGAGGGCAGGGCGGCGCGGACGAACGCCGCCCGCGGCTATGTCACGCTGAGTTTCGGAACGAAATGAGGTCCCCGACATGACAGTGGAAATCGTCAAGTGGTCACCGGCGGAACCCAGCCAGGCCGTCACGGCGCTGGTCGAGCGGGAGCGCTTCGACGCCCAGGCCGAGGCGACGGCGCGCGAAGTGCTGGAGGACATCCGCCAGAACGGCAACCGGGCCGTATCCAAGTACGCCAAACAGTTCGACGGCGCGGACCTGAAGGCGGCGGCTTTCCGGGTTACGGCCGCCGAGCTGACCGAGGCCCGCGAAACCGTGGACGCTTCGTTCCGCGTGGCGGCCCGCGAAGCCGACAAGCGCATCGCCGCCTTCGCGCGCGCCGGAATGCGCAAGGACTGGAGCATGTCCAGCCCGCGCGGCGGCAACCTGGGCGAACAGTTCACGCCCTTCGAGCGCGTGGGCGTGTACGTGCCCGGCGGCGCGGCGCCGCTGGTCTCCACGGCCCTGATGACGGTCTCGCTGGCCAAGGTCGCGGGCGTCGCGGAGATCGTGGTCTGCACGCCCTGCGACAAGCGCCGCAAGGTGAATCCGTTCCTGCTCAACGCGCTGGAAGTGGCCGGCGCGACCGAAATATACAAGGTCGGCGGCATCCAGGCCGTCGGCATGCTGGCCTACGGCACGTCCACGGTGCGCAAGGTTCAGAAGATCGTCGGCCCGGGCAACACGTTCGTCACCGCGGCCAAGCGGCAGGTGTACGGCCACGTGGCCCTCGACCTCGTGGCGGGGCCCAGCGAGATCGCCGTGCTTGCCGACGACTCGGCCGACCCGCGCTACGTGGCGGCCGACATGCTTTCCCAGGCCGAGCACGGGTCGGGCCGGGAACGCGCGCTGCTGGTCACGCCCTGCGCGCCCCTGGCGCGGGCGGCGCAGCAGGAACTGGAAACGCAGGCCCGCGCGCTGCAGCGGCAGGAATACGTGCAGGCGGTCATGAAACAGGGCATGCTCATCGTCCTGGTCAACACCCTTGACGACGGCATGGAGCTGTGCAACCGCTTCGCCCCCGAGCACCTGGAGATGATGGTCCGCGGACCGCGCAACTGGCTGAAGAAAGTGCGCTGCGCCGGCGCGGTCTTCGTGGGCGAGTGGTCGCCCGAAGCCGCGGGCGACTACGTGGCCGGCCCCAGCCACGTGCTGCCCACCGGCGGCGCCGCGGCCCTGTTCTCCGGCCTGAGCGTGGACGACTTCCGCCGCCGCACAAGCTACGTGGCCTTCACGCGGGCGGACCTCAGCGACACGCTGCCGCTGATCGAGACCTTCGGGCGCGTCGAGGGGCTCGACGCGCACGCGCGCTCGGCGCGCATACGGTTCCAGAAGGCATGAGCCCG
Source organism: Lentisphaerota bacterium (assembly GCA_016873635.1). Lineage (GTDB taxonomy): Bacteria > Verrucomicrobiota > Kiritimatiellia > UBA8416 > VGWJ01 > VGWJ01. The sequence goes on from VGWJ01000063.1 coordinate 15,791, forward strand.
ATCCGACGATCCGTTGTGGCGCTGGAGGCCTACGCGCCGGGCGAACAGCCCCCGCCCGGGAAATTCATCAAGCTCAACACCAACGAAAACCCCTATCCGCCCTCCCCGCGCGTCGCCGAAGCGCTGGCCGCCTTCGACGCCGGACGCCTGCGGCTCTACCCGGACCCGGCCAGCGCCGCCCTGCGCGCGCGCGTCGCGGAAATGCACGGCGTCCCGCGCGAAGCGGTGTTCGCCGGCAACGGGTCGGACGAAGTCCTGGCCCTCTGCAGCCGCGCCTTCGTGGAACGCGACGGCGCGATCGGGTACTTCGAGCCTTCCTATTCGCTCTACCCGGTGCTGGCCGACATCCGCGAGGTCGCCCGCCGGCCCGTCGCGCTGGCGGACGATTTCACCTGGCGCATGCCGGCGGGCTACGCGTGCGCCCTCTTCTTCCTGGCCCGGCCGAACGCGCCCACGGGGATCCTCTATCCCCACGCCACGGTGCGCGACTTCTGCCGCGGCTTCGCCGGCGTGGTGGTCATCGACGAAGCCTACGTGGACTTCGCGTCGCGCGACTGCATGGACCTGGCGCGGGAGCTGGACAACGTGCTCGTGGCGCGCACGGTCTCCAAGTCCTATTCCCTGGCCGGGTTGCGCGTGGGCTACGCGGTCGGCCACCCCGATCTGATCGCGGCGCTGGACAAGCTCAAGGACTCGTACAACATCGACGCCCTGAGCCAGTCCGCGGCCCTCGCCGCGCTCTCCGACCACGGGCACATGCGCGCCAACGCGGCCCGCATCCGCGCCACGCGCGGACGGCTCATGGAAGGGCTTGCCGCGCTGGGCTGCACCGTGTACCCTTCGGAAGCGAACTTCGTTTGGACCCGGCCGGCGCGCGCGCCGGCGCGGGACCTGTTCGCGCGCCTGCGGGAGCGCGGCATCCTGATCCGCTACTTCCCGGGCGCGCGCACGGGCGACTGCCTGCGCATCACCGTGGGAACCGACGCGGAGATCGACGCGCTGCTGGCCGCTCTGCGGCAGGAAGAGGAAAGCGGGCATGAATAAGCGTTCGGCGACGATCAGGCGCAAGACGCGCGAGACCGCGGTGACCGTTGCTCTCGGGCTGGACGGCGCCGGCGCATGCGCCATAGAGACCGGGCTGCCGTTTCTCAACCACATGCTGGAACTGCTCGGCCGGCACGCCCTGCTCGATCTGCGGGTCAAGGCCTCGGGCGACACGGACGTGGACTACCACCATCTCGTGGAGGATATCGGGCTGACCATGGGCGCGGCCCTCAACAAGGCCCTCGGCGCGCGCAAGGGCATCTCCCGCTACGGGTGGGCCGTGGCGCCCATGGACGACGCGCTCAGCCGCGCGGCCGTGGACCTGGGAGGACGCCCCTACCTCGTGTACCGCGTCGCCAACCGGCGGCGCCGCATCCTGAACTTCGACCTCAAGCTGCTGGAAGAGTTCTTCCGCGCGCTGGCGACCGAAGCCCGCATGAACCTGCACATCGAGAACATGTACGGCGACGAACCGCACCACGCCTACGAATCGGTCTTCAAGGCCGCGGCCCGCGCGCTGCGCATGGCCTGCGCCCGCGACCCCCGGGAAAAGGGCGTGCCCTCGAGCAAGGGCCGGATATAGAGCCGTTGGTTGTCGCGTCAGGGAAGAGGACTGACGACCGAAGCGGAACGAGGCAACATGTACGCAAAGAGGTACATATTGGAGGGGCCATGACGACACTAACCGCGACCGACGCCCGCCGGGAATTC